>DASROJ010000358.1:0-6371 GCA_035646975.1 Patescibacteria group bacterium | reverse complement strand
GGCCACGATGGCCATGGCGAAGGCGAGTCTCGCGCCGACGCGAAAACCGGTGGCGCGGCGTGTCACGGTGCGGTGCCTCGCGCGTCGGGGCCGCCGGTGCCGCCGGTGCCATCGGCCGGACGCATGCGCGGGTCGGCCAGGTGATTCAGCAGATCCGCGAGGAGGTTCGCGGCGAGGGTGGCGCAGGCGGTCAGCAGCGACACCGCCATCACCACGGAGAAATCACGTCTTGCGGCCGCGATGAGGAACAGGCGGCCCACCCCGGGAAGCGCGAAGATCGTCTCCACCAGGACGCTGCCGCTCACGATTCCGGGAAGCATCAGCCCGATGAGGGAGATCAACGGCACCGCGCTGTTGGCCAGCGCATGCGTCCAGAGCACGCGGGCGGTGGACGCCCCGCGGGCGCGCGCCGCCACGGTGTATTCACGATGCGTCGCCTCGCGCAGGCTGGTCCGGCAGAACCGGATGACGAAGGCCAGCGAGCCGACCGACACCGACAGGGTGGGGAGGATCCAGTAGGGCGCGCGCTCGATCAGCCCGCCGGCGCCGGTTCGAACGCCTCCCATCGGCCCGGCGCCGATCGCCGGCAACCACCGCAATTCTCCGGCCATCACGTTCTGCAGCGCCAGGGCGATCCAGAAGGCGGGCAGCGCATAAAGCGCATAGAGCAGCCATCCGCTCGCGCGCGAAAACATCGAATGCCCCGGCCACGCGCCGAGCACTCCCAGCGGCACGGCCAGCCCCAGTGTCAGGACGAACGAGAGACACCCCAGCGTGACCGTGAAGGGGAGCGCCTCGCCGATCATCGACGCGACGCTGCGGCCCGGCTGCACCGTGGTCGAAGCGCCGAGATCGAGCCGGGCCACGCTGGCGATCCATCGCGCGTAGCCGATCGGAATGGACACGTCGGCCTGAGCGGGTGCGGGATGGCCCACAGCCGGAGCCGTCTCGTCATCCGTTGTCGGGGCTCCGGGCGCCAGACGAATCGCCGTGTAGACGGCGACGGTGATCAGGAGGAGGGTGAAGACGGAAAGGACAAAGCGTCGCGCCACGTAGCCAGCCCGCATCGCCCCTCCTGTCAGCCGTGCCTGCGCTCCGAGGGCGCGACCCACCATCGCAGAAGCGACGGGTACCAGTTCCAGAGACCGGAGGCCGTCACCTGGGGAATCTGGAATCTTCGATTCACCGCCATGACGGCTTGTGGAACCGCGATGAAGGTGCAGGGCTGGTCCTGATGGAGCAGCCGCTGCAGCTCCACGAGGAGTTCCGACGCCCGTTTCGGATCGTTCGTGCGCCGCATCGCGGTGGCAAGCCGGTCGAACTCGTCGTTCCGGTAGGAGCCGAAGTTCAGACCGTTTGCCGTCTGGGACGAATGGAAATAGACGTACGGATCGGCAAGCGGCTCGAGCTGCCGACGGTACACCGCCGCTTCGAACTGGTGACCGTAGAGCCTGGGCTTCATCACCGCCCACTCCAGCCCCTGCAGCCGGATCTGGATCCCGGCGCCGGCGGCCGTCCGTTCCAGCATGGCGGCGATCTCGCGGAACTCGGGAGCGGCGTTGGAGTAGATCAACGTGAACGACATCGGTCCCGAAGCGGTGTCCCGGACCCCGTCGCCGTCGCGATCCTTGATCCCCGCCTCGTCAAGAAGCCGCGCCGCCTCGGCGGGATCGAACGGATACGGTTGCAGCGCCGGGTCGCCACCCCACAACAGCGGATCGATGAGGGTGGTGACGGGACGATAAAGACCATGCTGGACCTTGCTCACGTAACCCTGCCGGTCCAGCAGCATCGTCAGCGCCCTGCGAACGCGCGGGTCCTTGAACAGGCCGCGCGGCTCGCCCAGGTTCCAGTAGATCATCTCGATGTAGGGGACCGGATAGGTCAGCACACGGAATGGCAGGTTCGGGTCGGGTGTGACGTGGGCCGCCGCCCAGTCGGTGGTCAGTGGAGCGACATCGACCTCCGCCGTCTCGGCAGCCGCCCGCAGCGCCTCCACGCTCGGCACGATCCTGTAGACAAAGCGGTCCACCAGGGGCCTGCCGCCGAAATACTCCTTGTTGGCTTCCAGCACGATCTGCTGCTGAGCGTCCCACCGCACGAACCGGAACGGCCCGGTGCCCATGGGCGCGCGGTCGAGCGGGGAGGCCGCCCCGGCGGCGGGGTGGGCAACGTGAGCCGGCATGATGAACGTCTCCCGCCACCCGGTCAGCGCCCCGGAAAACAGCTCCGCGTAACGGGCCTTGATCGTGTAGTCATCCGGCGCGGTGACCTCCAGCATCGGGCCGAAGTTGTTGCGGTACGCCTCTCCGTTCGGATCGAGATGCCGGATCGTCTCCACGGTGTCGAGCACGTCGCGCGCGGTCAGCGCGGCGCCGTCGTGCCAGCGCACCCCCTGGCGCAGATGGAAGACCAGCGTGAGCCCGTCGGTGGAGTAATCGTACGACGCGGCGAGCCGGGGGACGAAGTGGAAGCTCTGATCGAAGTCGATGAGGCTGTCGCAGGTCAACCGGCAGATCATGCGGGCGAACCACTCGGTGGCCCGCGCGCAATTCAGCGTGGTGGGCTCCGCGGTGTTGCCGTAGGTCAGCCAATCGCCCGTCGTCGGTAGTGTCGGGGGAAGTGTCGGGCTGGTTTTGGGACTGGCCTGGAGGCTGGTCGCCGGGGCGGCCGGCACGGGCACGGGTGTCGTCTGGCACGGCAGCGGGCAGGGAAACAAGACGGCAAGCGCCAGGATCGACGCGAGGCGCCTCAGGCCGCCGGAGTGAGTCTGCACCCTCTTGTCCGTCCCCGTTACGGCTTCCCCCCCGGGATCTCCACCGTCGCCGAGTTGCCGGCGGCGTCGAACACGCGCACGGTGACCTGGTGACCGGCGCCCGGGTCGGGCAGGTCGATGAGGAAGCCTTCCGTGGAAGTATCGCAGATGCCGTCGCGGCAGGGAAGGACGTTGACGTTCGCGGCCGATTCCCCCGGCGTCGTGGTGGAGATCTCGGCGCGCGCGATGGTACCGACGGCGTCCACCGCGGAAATCTCGGCCTTCAACCGGCCGGTCCCGGCGCCAGGCGTCTGCTTGAGCTCCAGCCGGGGAGGGGTGTGATCCACGACGAATTGATCGGAGATTTCGGCGTCGTCGAGCGCGCGTTGCGTGCCATTGGTACGCGCATCGTCGACCTGGACCTTGATCTGATAACGCCCTTCGGCGAGGCTGGCCTCCTGCAGCGCATAGGGGCCTGCTGCGATCTGATCGGCGACCCGCTTGAAGTCGGATTCCTCGGAGCGCTTCAGCCAGATCGTGTGCGAGAGCAGGTCATCGTCCGGGTCGGACGAGGTCCAGGTCACCCATCTTGATCCCTTCGGGGGCTCGTTTTTCTCCGGTGTGCTCTTGTCGGCCCCCGTCTTGTCCGCACCCGTCTTCTCGGCGCCCACCTTGTCGGCTCCCATCTTTTCGGCCCCCGCCTTCTCGAACGAGGCCGACGGCTTGACCCATCCGGCGCCCGCTTCCAGAACGCGCAGCCCGCGCAGCACCGGCGGCCTGTTGTCCGCCAGCAGCGTGACTTTCACGCGTCTGAGTGTCGGCGCCGCGTCGGTCTTCAGCCGGCTCATCTCGGCCTTCCATTGGACGTAGCGCGACGCCGGGCTGGCCACCTGCGACCCCCGTTCCTGCGAGTAGGGAGGCGACCAGGCGCTCCAGGTCGAGTCCGGCGTGGGGCGGTTGCCCGACCGGGTGGTGATTTCGATGCGTGTCCCTGCCGGGATGTCGGCGTCCCACGCGATGGAGCCCCACTGCGCGACATGGCCGGCGTCGTACACCGAAGAGAGATAGGCGCCCGATGGACTCGTCCCGTTGTCCAGAACGTAGACATGCCCCGGGTTGCTGGTGCAGGCGTAGATGCGGCCGTCCGGGTTGGCCAGCAGGTTGGTGACCTGGGGTTCGCGCAGCTGGTGTAGCAGGGTGGCGGAGCCGTCCGGCTCGAGCCGGTAGATGCGTCCTTCGCCGGCCCCCCCGCTGTCGGCGCCACCGGCCATCGAGCTTCCGCCGGTGCCTCCTGTGCCAAACACCAAGCCGCGCTCCCGCGTCCAGGCCATCGAGAAGACCCGCTCGGTCTCGGACCGCCAGGCCAGGGCGGCAGCGCGCCCCGGCTCGAGCCGGTAGATGCGGCTGGCCGCGCCTTCTCCGGCGCTGACACGAGTCGATTGAAGATCTTCCAGGTTGATGGTGATCTTGCGGGGCTGGTCGGCTTCCTCCTCCAGGATGTTCCCATCCGGAGCCGGGGTCACCTCGATCGTCATGTCGTTCTTCTCGCCGGGCCGGCGCACGCTTTGCGGCGTCTCCTCGCCGATCGAGGCGGCGTATATGGTTCCATCAGCCGCCACGGCCACGGCGGAGATCTCGTTGAGACCGCTGTCGAGAAGCGTTTCCGTCTTTCCGTCCGTGCCGAGACGATACAGCAGCCCGCTGGGAGCGGTGCCGGCGATAAGGCGGCTGCTCTTGTCGAACGCGAGCGCCGTGATGTGCGCCTCCTCGCTGCGGAAGATCGGCTTGGCCTGGGACTTTCCGAAAACCTGGTAGACCACCCCGCGCTCTCCGGTGGCCACGAACAGGCTGCCCGAGTTGTCGATCGCCATCGCCCAGATGTACCGGTCCTCCGGATCGAACCAGGGCTCGGCCTTGCCTGCCGGATCGATCTTGTAGACGGCTCCGCCGGGAAAGGTCCCGACGTACAGATCGCCCGTGACGCTGCTGGCCAGCGCCCTGGCTCCAAGCTCGTTGGTGTCGAACGACGACACCGTGGTGCCCTTGCGATCGATGCGGAACACCTCGCCGGTGTTGCCCGCCCCGAGAAACAGGTTGCCGCCTTGATCCAGCGACGCGGTCCAGAGAATGGGGGGCGGCGTGATCTTCCCCTCGGCGGGGAATACCTCCCTCAGGGGCACCGACAGGGTCAGCGCTCCGGTCTCGGCGATCGAAACGCCCTCGGCGTGCCGCCCTTCCCGCTCGATGGGCACGGCAGGACCGGGCCCCGCGGAGAATCGGGACGGGTGCTCCCAGACCGCCGGAGTCGACGCCAACAGCCACGATGTGGCCAGCAGTACCGGCAGGACGACCCATGATTTGCGGGACTTGCGGAAGACGCTCATCGTTTAATCTCGATGACCGCTTTCTGGTAGCCGCGCACGACATGGGGCGTGTCCGCGTCGGCCTCCAGCACCGCGCGGAACCTGATCCGCGCCGCGTTGTCCTGCTGGGATCGGGGCTGCAGCAGCACCGAGGCGATCGACGGCGGCAGATTCGGCAGCCGCTCGCCGGAGATGAACGCACCGTTGTCCGGCCGGATGAGGGTCGCGTAGATCTTCTGATTGGATCGGATGTGGTTCAGCAGCCATACCAGGTGCTCGAGGCTCTTGGGCACGAAGAAGGGCGCGCCGCCGGCCACCGATTCCATCCGGCTCAAGGTCAGCGAATCGCCAACCTGCAGCAGGGCCCGCCCCTCGGGGGCCTCCTGCGGAATCTTCAGCGGCAGATCGACCGTCATCGGCTCGCCGCGAAACGGCAGAAGGTCGACATGCAGATCGAGCGTCTCTCCCGGAGCCGCGGTGTACCGGTCGAGCCAGATCTTCTCGATGCGCGCGATACGCCGGCCATCGCTGTAGTCGAACAGGAGATTGACCCCTTCGATTTGGGCGGGCCGGTCCTCGTTGTTGAGCAGCAGGTAGGTCATGTAGGCCACGGTCCCGGAGGCGTACAGCGCCGACTGCTCGCCGGAGAAGAGATTGTCGAGCTTCACGTCGAGGTCACCGCTGACCTGTATCCTCGAACCTTCGCGCAGTCGCAGCGTGATGTCGCCGACCTCCTTTTCGTCGGCCGACAGCAGGCTGAGCAGCGAGACGTTGAGAAGCCCCGGGGTGAGCAGCGGGTCGGGCACGATGTCGAACTTGAACGAGCGGCTCGTGCCATCCTGACGCCTCATCTCCACCCGGACGGGGACCATCTTCACCGCGGCCCCCTTGCGTCCGGCAACGGCGGCGAACCGATCCTGGGTGATCGCGCCGATGTCATCCAGAGGACCAGCGAGCTTGAACGAGGAGCTCAGGCTGGAGAAGTAGCCGTAGACGTACGCTCGGGTCAGAGGCATCGCGGTGGCGCCCATGCCGAGAAACGGATGGCCGAACCCCACCATCTTGTCTCCATCCGTCCAGGTCACCGTGCCGATCGCCGTGACATCGAGATCGCCGCGCACGAGGGTCACGCCGAACGCCGAGCCGGCGCTCAACGTGGCCTCCTTGCCGGTCGCCGGCGGGCTGCCCGCGCCAGGGCTTGCCGCAACGGCTGATCCGGGCATTCCCGACATGACAGGGTGCAGCGACATCGA
>DASROJ010000357.1:0-9131 GCA_035646975.1 Patescibacteria group bacterium | reverse complement strand
TCATGGGACCGCCGGACGACATCAGCCGTGACATGGTGGCAGAAGGCAGCCGCGGCACCGTGGTCTGGACCTACAGGAACTCGAAGACACCGGGTGTCGGCCCCAACGTCGTCATCGCGTTCGCCCGCGACACGACGGGCGAATACCGGCTGTCGATCCAGCCCAGCCGGGACGCGGATCCCAAGCAAGGCAGCCTGTTCAACTACCAGCCGCCGATGGGAACCAACGCCCAGGCGATGACCCGGATCCTCCGGGCGCAGGCGCTCACCAACAAGGTGTTCAACCTCACCGACCCGCTCATCCGGCAGGCCGGTGGCCCGTCGAGCGCCAATGACCTGTCCCTCATGACCGAGCTGGCGAAGCTGCAGCAGCCGCCCAGGGAATGGGAGATCAGAGAGACCGTCACCACGCAGGAGTTCTTCGGCGCGGTGCCGATGCACGCGCGCGCGGATTTCTTCCGCACCACCACCGAGCGCACGCTGGTGGTGCTCACCGCGTCGGTCAAGAGCTCCACCGTCCATTACCGGGCGGTGGGTGGCCGCGAGGTTCCCGATGTCGCCTTCTACGCGCGTATCATGGACCTGACGGGCAACGACCTCGTCGTCAGCCTCGAAAAGGACAGCGATTTCGCCCCGGCGGTGGAAAACGACAAGGCCACGATCGACGATGACCTCGTCTATCAGGCGCGCGCCCTGTTGCAGCCCGGTTCCTACAAGGCGCTCGTGACGGTGCTCGATCGCGCCGGTGGACACGCCGGGTCGTACAGCATCCCGCTGACGGTCCCCTCCTTTCAGACAGCCGGATTGACGCTCAGCAGCATCGTGCTGGCGCGCGACATCCAGCCGGTCGACCCGGCGCCGGAAGGGGCGGCTCCGGCAGCGTCCACGCCTTTCGTCATGGGCAACCTGCGCATCCTGCCCCGGCTGTCACAGAAATTCCCCCCTGGCGGCGACCTGGCGTTCTACTACCAGGTCTACGGGGCGGCGAAGGACCCGGCCACCGATCGGCCAAGCCTCGATGTCGATTATGCCTTCCTCACGATGGAAGCCGAGAAGACACAGGATCTCGGCCATGTCAGCTTCAGCGATCAGAAGAATGAAGTGCATGGCTACACCCTGGAGCTGAAGGAGTGGCCTGCCGGACCATACCTTCTGCGCGTGTCGGTTACCGACCGGATCGCGCAGGCCACCACGACGCGCGACCTGGTCTTCGAGGTTCGCTGAGTCCTCCGCTGTGGGCTCGTCTTGACCGGATCACCGACTCTGCGTTAGATTCGCGGCTCCCTATGCCTGCCCCCGAGACGCGCATGACGACTCATCCCGCGACCGCCGACGGCATCCGTTTCTTCAATACGATGACCCGTCGCCTGGAGCCGTTCCACCCGCTGACCGCCGGCACCGTGCGGATGTACACCTGCGGTCCGACCGTCTACGATTTCGCGCACATCGGCAACTTCCGCACTTACGTCTGGGAGGACACGCTGCGCCGGTTTCTTCGCCATCGCGGCTTCCAGGTGACACAGGTCATGAACATCACCGACGTGGATGACAAGACCATCCGCAACTCAGGGGCGGCGGGCAGGAGTCTGGACGACTACACGCAGAAGTACATCGACGCGTTTTTCGAGGACCTCGACACGCTGAACATCGAGCGGGCCGAGGTCTACCCGCGCGCGACGCGTCACATCCCCCAGATGGTCGATCTCTGCCGGCGGCTCATCGACAAGGGGCAGACCTACGAGAGCCAGGGCTCGCTCTATTTCAAGATCGCCGGCTTCCCCGGATACGGCAAGCTGTCTCATATCGACATGGCGGGGATCAAGTCCGGCGCCCGGGTGGAATCGGATGAATACGAGAAGGACGATGCGCGCGACTTCGTGCTCTGGAAGGCGAAGAAGGATGGCGAGCCCAGCTGGACGACGGAGCTGGGTGAGGGGCGCCCCGGCTGGCACGTCGAATGCTCGGCCATGAGCATGCAGTACCTCGGCGAGTCGTTCGACATCCATACCGGCGCCGTGGACAACATCTTCCCGCACCACGAGAACGAGGTAGCCCAGAGCGAGGCCGCAACCGGCAGGATGTTCGTGCGCTACTGGCTGCACAGCGAGCACCTGATCGTGGACGGCGAAAAGATGTCCAAGTCCAAGGGAAACTTCTACACACTCCGGGATCTGATCGAGCGCGGGCTCGACCCGCGCGCCATCCGGTACTTCCTGCTTTCGGCGCATTACCGCAAGCAGCTCAACTTCACCCTCGAAGGCGTCGGACAGGCCGCGGCGGCGATTCGCCGGCTCGACGATTTCGCCGACCGGCTCGAGCGCGAGCCCCCCGGAAACCCCGGAGATCTCTCCACGATTCTCCAGCACGCGAAACTGGCGTTCGACGGAGCCCTCGACGATGATCTCAACACCGCCGAGGCCCTCGGCGCGACGTTCGACCTGGTGCGGGAAGCCAACGCGGCGTTCGATCGCGGCGAGGGATCGGCCGCCGAGCGCGCTGCCATCTCGGAGTACTTCAGGGATTTGCGCTACCTGTTCGGGATCAAGCAGCGCGAGAAGAACGTGACCCATGAAATCGACGAACTCATCCAGCGTCGCGAGGTGGCGCGAAAATCGGGCGACTTCGGCGAGGCGGACCGCATCCGGGAGCAACTGCGAAGCGAATACGGCGTCGTGATCAAGGACACGCCCCAGGGCGTGTCCTGGCACCACGTCTGAGCGAGGCGAGGACCGAATCGATGACTCATGAAGGCTCCCTTCCGCACCTGATCGTTCCGCCACCCGGCCCGAAGGCACGCGCCGTCATCGACCGGGACCGGAAGGTCTGCTCGCCTTCATACACTCGTCCCTATCCGTTCGTGATGGAACGCGGAGAGGGCGCCATCGCCATCGACGTGGACGGGAACCGGTTCCTCGATTTTGCCGCCGGCATCGCCGTCTGCTCGACCGGCCACAGCCACCCCGAGGTGGTCGCGGCGATCTCCGACCAGGCATCCCGCTTCCTGCACATGTCGAGCGCCGATTTCTACTACGAGCCGATCGTGCAGTTGGGCGAAACGATTGCCCGGCTCGCGCCCGTGGGGCCGAAACCCGGCGATGCCCGCGTGCTGTTCACCAACTCGGGCACCGAGGCGATCGAGGCCGCGCTCAAGCTGGCGCGGCACCATACGGGCCGGCACACGGCGCTGGCATTCTATGGCGCGTTTCACGGCCGCACCTTTGGAGCCCTCTCGCTCACCGCGAGCAAGACCGGCCAGCGCCGGGGTTTCGGCCCGATGCTGCCCGGGGCCACCCATGTCCCCTACGCCGACTGCTATCGCTGCCCGTTCGGCAAACGGCCCGACAGCTGCGATCTCGAATGCGTCGACTTCATCGAAGAGTTTCCCTTCAAGCGCACCCTGCCGCCCGACGAGGTGGCCGCGCTGGTCATCGAGCCGGTGCAGGGAGAAGGCGGGTACGTCATTCCGCCCGCCCGCTACTTCCAGCGGCTGCGCGAGCTGTGCGACAAGCACGGAATCCTGATGATTGCCGACGAAGTTCAGTCCGGCGTCGGCCGCACCGGCCGCATGTTCGCGATGGAACACTTCGGCGTGAAGCCCGACATCATCGCCGCGGCCAAGGGAATCGCCTCGGGCATGCCTCTGGGTCTGTGCATCGCCGGGGCCGACCTGATGGACTGGCCGCCCGGCGCGCACGCCTCCACCTTCGGTGGCAACCCGGTTTCCTGCGCTGCGGCCATGGCCACGCTGCGATTGATCGAGGGAGGCTACATGCAGAACGCTCGCCGACAGGGAGACCGCCTGCTGGCCGCCCTCCAGGCGCTGGCGACCCGTCATCGTCTGATCGGCGAGGTGCGCGGGCTCGGCCTGATGATTGGCATCGAGCTGGTGGAAGACCGGCAGACCCGTCGGCGCGCCCCGGAGAAGACGAGAAAAGTCGTCGAGGAGTGTTTCCGGCGCGGCCTGCTGCTGCTCACCTGCGGCGAAAACACGATCCGGCTGTGCCCACCGCTCATGATCGACGAGGCGCAGGCGGACGCGGCCGTGCGCATTCTCGACGACGCGCTCGGATCCGTGGATGGTGGCGCCCGAGACTGAGTTCGAGTCAAGGCTCGGACCACGCCGGGCAACCGGTTTTTCGGCGTCGTCTTAAACCCCCGCCCCGTTCGATTGTCCATATCCATCGAGGGAATGGATGGATCATCAGGCCGACCAATCCCCGGCGGACGAAGAGCTGGTTCGGCGCTTTTGCGGCGGCGATGAAGCGTCGTTCGACCTGCTGGTTCTCCGCTACCGCAAGGAGATGTACCGTATCGCCTATCGCATCACGGGCAACCACGCCGAGGCGGATGATCTGGCGCAGGAGACCTTTTGCCGCGCCTATACGGCGCTGCGCACGTTTCGCGGAGAGTCTTCGCTCAAGACGTGGCTTTGCCGGATCGTGTCGAACCTCAGCCTCAACGTGGCGCAGTCGGCAAGGGTCATCCGCCGCGATGCGGCGACGGTGGAGGATCTGGCGAGGGCCGGCGCGCCGGGCACCTTGCAGACTCCGGTGGGAGACACGGCGATGATCCGGCTCGAGACCAACGCGAGGCTGCGGCAGGCCATCGAGTCGCTGCCGAGAAAACAGAAATCGACGCTGATCCTGCGGGCGTTCGAGGGGCTGCAATACAAGGAAATCGCCCGCGTGATGGGCTGCTCCACCGGCACGGCGAAGGCAAACTTCTTTCACGCGGTATCGTTCCTGAGACGGGAGTTGAAGGACATCCTGTGATGACGAGACTGGATTGCGAAAGGGCGCTGCGTCACCTGGCGGATCCCCTCGCCGGTCCGCCCGACGAGCCGGTGCGGCAGCACCTTCATTCGTGTGCTTCGTGCGCCGGGGAGATGCGGGCCTTCCGCGCCGTGCTCGAGGCGGCCGCCGATTTCCGGCAGAGCGACGTCCCGGATCCCGGCGAGCCCTACTGGAATCGTTTCCTCCCTTCGGTTCGCGCGCGCATCGCGCTTCGCCAGGATGCCGGCATGCCTTCGGAGCGCCACCCGCGCCGCATCGCGGCGGCCGCCGTGTTGCTGATGATCCTCGCCGCCTACGGTGCGCTCATCCTGCACCCGCCGGCTCCCGGGCCCGATGGCGCGGCAGGGTCCGTCCGCGCCGGGGCCTCGCTCGACGAGGCCGGTCGCCGGGTGGACGACGCCCTGCGCCGGATGCCCGCGGCCTCCGGCGAGGTGGCGGCAGACATGCTGGGACTCGACCCCTTCCAGGAGATCGGCGCCGGAGAAATCCTGGACGCGATGAAGGAGATCGAGCGACCCCCGAGCCTGTCGGGCTCATGGGCCGGACTCGAGGACGACGAGCTCGAACGACTGCTGGACAGGCTCGACCTGTCTCAGACACTGGAGCTGCGCGCGGAGCTGGCCGCGGAGAAGAGTTGAGCGCGGCATTGGAGGAGCAATTCATGACGACGAATCGAGGCATCTGTTTCGGATGGTTTGCCACGGTCACCCTGCTGCTGATGCTGATGATGCTGCCCGCGGTCCCATCCGCCTGGGGCCGCCAGACCGACCCCGACCCGGACCCCGGCGGCGGCCCCGGTGCGGGCGCAGCCGACCGCGAGTCGATGCGAGACGATCTGCAGGAGACCATCGAGATCTACATGGTCGCCAGGATGAAACGCTCCTTGAACCTGACCGATCAACAGGAGCGTGTCGTCATCCCCCTGGTGGAGGAGCTCAACAGCTCGCGCCGCGAGATGAACAAGCGCCGTCGACTCACCGTGATGAAGCTCCGGCCGCTGCTGGAGGACCAGACCAGCTCCGACCAGGAAATCGCGAAGCTCCTGGGTCAGCTCGACGACGCCGATCGTCATTTCCGCGACAAAGAGATCGAGAACCGGCAGCGGATTCGGGAGAGCCTGAGCCCCCGGCAGCAGGCGCAGTTCATGCTGTTCATGGAACGGTTCCGGCAGGAGATGGAAGACCGGCTCCGCAGGATTCAGCAGGGCGATGGGCCGGGCCCCGGCCCGGGCGGACCGCGGCGCAATCCGCCGCCACCCTCCCGGCAAAGGCCCCGCAGGTAGTGACGCGGCGCAGAACGACCCTCGGCCTGCAGGGCGAGGAGATCGCCGCACGTCATTTCGAATCCAGGGGATTCCGGATCCTGGCCCGGCGCTACCGGACCCGGTTGGGCGAGATCGACCTGGTGGCCCGTTCCGACGACCTGCTCGTGTTCATCGAAGTGAAGACACGCACGGGCGCGGGATTCGGCTCGCCGCAGGAGTCGGTGCACCCGCTCAAGCAGGCGCGGCTCTGCCGCGTGGCCTCGCTCTTCCTTGCCGAGCACCCGGCGTTCGTCCGGCAGGAGATCACCTGCCGGTTCGACGTGGTGGCGATCCTGTGTGAGCAGGGGCGACCACCGAGACTGGCTCACATCGTGGACGCCTTCAGGCCCGTCGGTTGACAGGAGTCCATCGGCCGAAACGCCGCGTCTCCCGGATGTTTGACAGTACTGTGCACGTCTGGTATAACAACGCCTCGCGAGCGGGAATAACTCAGTGGTAGAGTGCGACCTTGCCAAGGTCGAAGTCGCGGGTTCGAATCCCGTTTCCCGCTCCACCATCCTCTTGCTGGCATTACCGGGCATCGGCGGCGGCGTAGCCAAGTGGTAAGGCAGAGGTCTGCAAAACCTTTATCATCGGTTCGATTCCGATCGCCGCCTCCACCACCGCTCCCGGAGTGCAAAGTGTCACGGCGGGCCCTGGCGCCGAAGCCGGCACTTGCCTGCAACGCTTTGTAAACCACCGCAAATAAGACTTGAAACGCGGCCGTCGGATTGGCTATGATGTTCAGGACCATGTAGAGAGTCCTTGCAGGGCTCTCGCGGTCATGCTCGGAAGACGAACCTTACCCATACAGGCGCTGCAGCATGACCGTGTAGAAATCGTGGAAGGATTCACGAAGCGCGAACAGCCGGCACAAAGGCTGCCCCAGTGCCAGGCGTAAATCCCGTTGGTATCGATTGGGTTTGTTCCGTTCAGCCCCGTCAGTCAAACCGGGGATGATCGGTCTACATACGCAGGACATGGACGCAGGAAATCACGGGGCCATCCCCGGAAGAGTTGAATGACCCTGTCCCCGGGTTGGGGACGTTCAACGGAGGAGGTAAACCTAGATGAAGACAAACAAGCTGTTGCTCGCCAGCGGTCTTCTTGTGCTGGCTGTCGTGTTCGCCGGCTGCGCGAAGCCGCCCGAGACCGAGATGAAGGATGCCCAGGCGTCGCTGGAAGACGCGCGCAACACGGCGCAGGCGGACAAGTGGGCGTCGGCCGAGTACCAGACGGCGAAGACTTCACTCGACAACGCAAACGCAGAGGTCGAGGCGCAGAACCAGCGCTTCTCGCTGATGCGGAACTTCGACAAGGCGAAAGAGATGTTCGCCCAGGCGAAGGCGGATGCGGCCAAGGCGAAGCAGGCAGCCGTTGCAAACAAGGAGACGGCGAAGAACGAGGCCAACACGAAGCTGCAGGAGGCCACCACCGCAATCCAGGCGGCGCGTGACGCTCTGACCAAGGCCCCCGTCACCAAGGACACCAGGGCCGACATCCAGCTCTTCACTTCCGATCTGGATGGGCTCGACCAGTCTCTCGGCGAGGTCCGTAACATGATCTCGAGCGAGGACTACACGGGTGCCTCCTCGAAGGCGGCCACCGTGACACAGCAGGCCAATGACATCGCCACCAAGCTCACCGAGGCGGCCGAGAAGGCAGCCTCCAAGAAGGGCATGAAGAAGGGCAAGTAAGCAAGTCACCTGCATCCCGGGCCGCCGGACGTTGCTATCCGGCGGCCCGTGGCGTACATTCTGGGATAGGTCGATCAGGCTCAGATTCAACAACCAGAATGGGTTACATGCTACCAATCTCCCTTCCCAGACTCACATTCCCTCAAAGCAGATTCGGTCGCCTGGCGGTATTCGGCGGTCTCGGGATTCTCTGCGCGCTGGGCATGGGCGTCCTTCTGATGGCCACCTCACCGGTTGCCCCCATCAACATGAAGTATTCGGCGAAGACGGCGCTGCAGAAAGCGCACGATACCGGGGCCGAATCGGACGCGGCCGCCGCCTCGCAGAGCGCGCAGGAGGCGTACGCCGCGGGGCTCCGCGATCTCACCATCCAGGGTCAGCGACTCCCCTGGAACCGCTCGTACAGCAAGGCTGAGGCGCTCTTTGGCTCGGCGATCCGCAGGGCCCAGCTCGCCGAGACGCTCGCGCATCGACGGCGCGATGACTCGCGCGATCTCGCGCGCCGGCTTCTCGGCCAGGCCGACAGCGGGTTCGACCAGATGGAATGGATCTCGAGCTACATCCCGCCGCGAAGCCTGATTCATTCGGCGATCCGCAAGGCCCGCGTGAGCTACGCCGAGGCGAAGACCCTGCTCGTCAAGGGTGACTACGGTCGCGCAGCCCAGGCCGCGCGCGACGCCAACAGCGGGATCGACGCCGCCTACACGCGCTTTTCGCGATTCATCCAGGCCGCCAGCGATCCCGCTCGCAGCGCGCAGTACGACCGATGGGTGCGTGAGACAGTTGCCTGGTCTGCCGCGAACAACGCCGGCGCCATCGTGGTGGACAAGATGCGCCGGACGCTGACGTTGCTGGTCGACGGGAGCCGGCAGAGCGTCTACCGAGTGGAGCTGGGGGTCAACGGCACGCTCGACAAGGTGGTGTCGGGCGATCGGGCCACACCCGAAGGCATGTACCGGGTCACCGAGAAACGCGGCCCGCGTCAGACCCACTGGTACAAGGCGCTGCTGCTGAACTACCCGAACGAAGACGACCTGCGCCAGTTCGCCCTGGCGCGCAGCCGCGGGTTGATCTCGCGCCGGGCGAGACCCGGCGGGTTGATTGAAATCCATGGCCAGGGCGGGCGCGGTGGCGACTGGACCGACGGCTGCGTTGCTCTGACCAACCGGGACATCGACGCGCTGTTCGATCGAGTCTCGGTCGGCACTCCTGTCACGATCGTCGGGTTCGAGTCGGATACGGCCACCGGCCGGGTCGATCGGGCGGATCGCTCCGCATCGCGACGCGGATCCCAGGCCCGCGCCTCCGCCGGCGCGGGCGGATTGCGCTAGGATATCTC
>DASROJ010000356.1:0-8681 GCA_035646975.1 Patescibacteria group bacterium | reverse complement strand
CCGTTCTTCAGCCGGCGGGTGGGGCTGGCCGCCACCAGCAGCGCGCCGGTGCCGATCATGGGCGGGGTGAAGCTCGCGGGCCGGGTGGGCCGCTACAACCTCGGGTTCCTCACGGTGAACACCGACAGCGATGTCGACACGCCACAGACGAACTTCACCGTGCTGCGGGTGAGCCGGGACATCCTCACCCGGTCCAACGTGGGTCTTCTCGGTGTCAGCAAGGAGCCGGTCGGTCGCGACAGCCTCGGCGACCCCAACGACCCGGAAGACGACATCCATTCGAACCGGACCTACGGGGCCGACATGAACTTCTCGGTTCTGCAGAACTTCAAGTTCGGCGGCTCGATACTCGAAACGCGAACGCCGGGGCTCGGTGGCGGACGCGGCGCCGGCAACGCCTACGCGACCTGGACGAACGACACATGGCGCATGGAGCTGTACTACCGGGACATCGGGACGAACTTCAACCCGGAGGCCGGCTTCGTTCAACGGACCGGGATCGAGGAGGTGGAGACGGCGCTGGGCTGGTCCTGGCGATCCGACACGGCCCTGCTGCGCCATCTCGAGCCGCACACGCGGTTCATCTACACGATGGATCAGGACCGGCAGCTCGCCACGCGCCGCCAGCATTGGGGCACGACCTTCGAGTTCCGCAACGGCTCGGAGATCGAAGTGGCCTACAATCCGTTGTTCGACAAGATCGTGGGCGATCCCTTCGTGCTGCGGGACGACGACGGCGACCCGAACACCCGGGGCGACAACGTCGAGATCAGGCCGGGCGCCTACCATCCGACGCAGTGGCTGGTGCTCTATCAGGGTGATGCGAGCCGCGTGCTCTCGGGGTCGACCTTCATCGAGTTCGGCGGGTTTTTCGACGGACGATACCGGTCCATCGATGTCAACGGCACGGCGAGGATCTCGAAGCATGTCCGGACGGTGCTGGGGGTCAACCACACCGCCATCGACCTGCCTTCCCGCCCGGACGACGACCCGGACCCGCTGATTTCCACCGCGGCGGGACCCAGCCAGTTCAACACCACGCTGATCCAGGGCCGTCTCGGCGTCGGTTTCACCACGCGCATTTTTTTCGACGCATTGCTGCAGTACAATACGGCGATCGAGGATTTCTCCTCGAATCTGCGATTCAATTACAAGTACCGGCCAGGCTCCGACATCTACGTGGTCTACAACGAGCGCCGTGACATCGAAGGGGTGCCCACCGACAAACTTGACCGATCATTCACGATCAAGTGGACCTATCTGATGGCCTTCTGATGGAGGGGTGACGATGAGGACCAGGGTGATCTTCTGTCTGCTGCTGATGGCGCCCGCGCTCGTGCTCGCGGCAAAGGCGAAGAAGAGCCTCGCCGGCCCCCTGGCCAGCCCGGAGCACTGGTCGACGGCCGAGCCGGCTTCGCTGACCCGGGAGATGGCCTCGGCGATGCGGGACATCAATCCCGGCGACAGCCGCAACCTCGCGCGCGTCGGAGAGCTGCAGCTGCGGGCGGGTCAGGCCGCCGAGGCGGAAAAGACATTCTCCGCGGCGCTCGAGTCGGACAGGAAGGATGACGAAGCCTGCCGTATCATCGCCGTTGCCTACCGCGACAAAGGAGTCTGGGACAAGTCGGATGAATGGTTCGGAAAGGCGGTGGCTCTCGACCCCGGGGATCTCGATCACCAGGTGGAATGGGCGGTCAGCTACTGGAAACGGGGTGACCACAAGAAGGCGGCGGAGATGATGACGAAGGTCCTCGGCACGGAGCCTGAAGCCGAGCGGCTCTATTACAAGTTCGGGCTGGGCATCAGCCACTGAACCCGGCGATCACTTCGGCGCATGAGTCAAATCTTTCACCCCAGCACGAACACGATCTCGCGAGTGAGCATCTACGGCGCGGTCTTCCTCGTCGCGGGAGTCCTGTGGATGCTGCAGCAGGTGAACCGGTCGGCCTACGTGACGCAGGCCTACGTGGCGCGTGAGCAGCCGGTGCCGTTCAGCCACGCGCATCACGTGGGAGATGTCGGCATCGACTGCCGCTACTGCCACACGAGCGTGGAGACCTCCGCGTACGCCGGCATCCCTCCCACGAAGACCTGCATGAACTGCCACGCGCAGCTTTACAGCGACAGCCCGACGCTGGAGCCGGTGCGCGAGAGTTTTCGCACCGGCATGCCCATCGTCTGGACCCGGGTGCACGATTTGCCCGACTTCGTCTACTTCGACCACAGCATCCACGTCAACAAGGGGGTGGCCTGCGTGACCTGTCATGGCCGCGTCGATCGCATGGCGCTCACCTGGCAGGAGGCCTCGCTGCAGATGGAGTGGTGCGTGAACTGTCACCGCCATCCCGAAAACGCGATCCAGCCACGCGACACCATCGCCCGTCTCGATTGGCAGCCGGCGTCCGACCGCGCCGCTGAAGGCCTTCGGCTCGCAAGGGAGTACAACGTGCGCACCCGCACCGACTGCTCGACGTGCCATCGATGAGCCAGACCAGCGGGCCCGACGTGCCCATCGCGCCCAATGTGCCCAACGTCTCCGATGAGGCCGGACGCGTCGACCTGCAGCGTCTGCGCGAGGAGCTCGCCGGTCGCCAGGGCCGGCACTACTGGCGCGGTCTCGAAGAGCTGGCGGCCACCCCCGAGTTCCAGGAGCAGCTTGCCCGCGAGTTTCCCAGCCAGGCCTCCGAGTGGAGCGACGAGGTCGGGCGGCGCAGGTTCCTCCAGCTGATGGGAGCGTCGCTGGCGCTGGCCGGCCTGACCGCATGCACCCGTCAGCCGAAAGAGACCATCGCGCCGTTTGCCGCCGACGTGCCCGAGTCCTCCGTGCCGGGCAGGCCGCTCTACTACGCCACGGCCGTGACGCTGCGTGGGCTGGCCACCGGCGTTCTGGTGGAAACGCACGAGGGGCGCCCCACCAAGATCGAGGGCAACCCGGACCATCCTGCCAGTCTCGGCGCCGCCGATGTCTTCATGCAGGCGGCGATCCTGGGACTGTACGACCCGGATCGATCCCGCACCGTGACCTACCTCGGAGACATACGGCCCTGGAGCGATCTGCTCGGGGTGCTTCGCGACGTGATGAAGGCCCAGGAGGCCCGCAAGGGTGCCGGTGTTCGCATCCTGACCGGGACGGTGACCTCGCCGACCCTCGCCGGGCTGATGCGCGGCCTGCTGGCGGCATACCCCGAGGCGAGGTGGCATCAGTACGAGCCGGCCGGCCGGGACAACCAGTATGCCGGCGCGCGCCTCGCGTTCGGCGAGCCGGTCGACTCACGCTACGAGATCGGCAAGGCCGATGTAATCCTTTCGCTCGACGCCGATTTCCTTTCGCCCGGCCCCGGCGCGCTGCGGCATATCAGGGAATTCGCCGCGCGTCGTCGCCCGAGCGGGCGCGAAGGAAACGAAACTCCGGCCGGGCATGCCGGGCATGCCGGGCAGGCCGAAGCCGGGATGAACCGGCTCTACGTGCTGGAGAGCATGCCCACCAACACCGGCGCCAGGGCCGACCACAGGATGCCGGTGGTTTCGTCCGACATCGAGCGGTTCGCCCGGGCGGTGGCGAGCCGCATCGGTATCGATGTGGCGGCGCCTGCCGATCTCGTGGAACGAACGGGAGAGCAGGCGAGCTGGGTTGCCGCCATCGCGCGGGACCTGCGGGAGCACGCAGGTCGCAGCCTCGTGCTTGCCGGAGAGAGCCAGCCGCCGATCGTGCACGCGCTGGCCCACGCGATGAACGACGCGCTGGGCAACGTCGGCGCCACCGTGTGGTACATCGAGCCGGTGGCCGTCGAGGCCGTGGCAGTCGAGCCGATGGCGGTCGAGCCGATCGACCAGGTCTCCTCGCTGCGCGCTCTCACCGGGCAGATGCGGGCAGGCAAGGTGGACCTGCTGGTCATGCTGGACTGCAATCCGGTCTTCACGGCGCCGGCCGACCTGGAGTTCGCCGAGGCGCTTCAGAAGGTGGGTCTGAGTGTCCACCTGGGCGATCAATTCGACGAAACCTCCGCGTTGAGCCACTGGCACGTGCCGCTGGCGCACGAGCTGGAGTCATGGAACGACGCACGCGCCTGGGATGGCACGGCGACCATCCTGCAGCCGCTCATCGAGCCGCTCTACGACGGCAAGACGGCGCACGAGCTGGTCGCCGCGCTGATCGACATGGCCGGCCGCACCAGCTACGAGCTGGTGCGGGAGCAGTGGCGGAAGAACGCGCCGGCGGGGCAGGAGTTCGAATCCTGGTGGCGGCGTGCGCTTCACGACGGACTGGTCGCCGGCTCGGCGCGTCCGCCCAGGAACGTCAAGCTCGACAGGAGCTGGTTGAGCAGGCCGCCGTCCGAAACGCGGCTGGTCGACACGCAGCCGTCGAAGGGCCTCGAGATCGTCTTTCGCACTGACGCCGCCGTCTTCGATGGCCGGTTCGCCAACAACGGCTGGCTCCAGGAGCTTCCGCGTCCCATCACACGGCTGACGTGGGACAACGCGGCGCTGATGGCGCCTGCCACCGCCGAGAGCCTCGGGGTGGTCAACGAGGACCTGGTGGATCTGCGCGTCGGCTCGCGAAGCCTGGCGGCCCCCGTCTGGATCGTGCCCGGTCATGCGAAAGACTCGGTGACGCTGCATCTCGGCTACGGCCGGCGGCGCTCCGGCCGAGTGGGGACCGGCGCCGGCGTGGATGCCTACCGGCTTCGCACGTCGGATGCCCCCTGGTTCGCGCGTGGCCTCGAAGTGGCCAGGACGGGTGCGAAGTACCCGCTCTCCTGCACGCAGATCCATCACAGCATGGAGGGGCGCCACCACGTGCGCGTCGCGTCGCTCGACGAGTATCGCGCCCACCCCGGGTTCGCGCGGGAGATGGTGGAGGAGCCCGGGCGTGACATGAGCCTCTACCCCGAGCACAAGTACGAGGGACATGCCTGGGGCATGGCGATCGATCTGGGCAGCTGCGTGGGCTGCAACGCCTGCGTGGTGGGATGCCAGTCGGAGAACAACATCCCGGTGGTGGGCAAGGAACAGGTCGCCATCGGGCGCGAGATGCACTGGATACGCGTGGACAGGTACTTCGAGGGGAGTCTCGACAACCCCGGGATCCACAACCAGCCGCTGCCCTGCATGCAATGCGAGAACGCCCCGTGCGAGCCGGTCTGTCCGGTGGGCGCCACGGTCCACAGCTCCGAGGGGCTCAACGACATGGTGTACAACCGGTGCGTCGGCACCCGATATTGCGCCAACAACTGTCCCTACAAGGTCCGCCGGTTCAACTTCCTTCTCTACCAGGACTGGAACACACCCAGCCTTCGCCTGCTGCGCAATCCCGAGGTCACGGTGCGCAGCCGCGGAGTGATGGAGAAGTGCACCTACTGCGTGCAGCGGATCAACCGGGCCCGCATCGAGTCGCAGGAGCAGGATCGGGAGATCCGGGACGGCGAGATCCTCACGGCCTGCCAGCAGGCCTGCCCGGCGCAGGCGATCGTGTTCGGCGATATCAACGACCCGGACAGCCGCGTGTCGCAACTCAAGGCGGACCCGCGAAACTACTCGCTGCTCGCCGACCTCAACACGCGACCGCGGACGACCTATCTCGCGGCGGTGCGCAACCCGAACCCCGAGATCGAGGAGCCGCGATGACGCCACCCGCACCCGTCCCGCCGGACAACGAGCCGGTCTCGGACGTGCTCGGCGCGCAGCACACGTTCGGCTCGGTCACGGAGAAGATCAGCACGATCGTCCTGTCGCGCCGCACTCCGGTCGGCTGGTATGTCGGTTTCGCGATGGCGTTCTGTCTCGTGATGCTGCTGATGTACTCGGTCGGGCTGCTGCTGGTCAGGGGTGTCGGCATCTGGGGAGTCGCGGCGCCGGTGGGCTGGGGCTTCGCCATCATCAACTTCGTCTGGTGGATTGGCATCGGCCACGCCGGCACGCTCATCTCGGCGATCCTCCTGCTGCTGCGGCAGGAATGGCGGACGTCGATCAACCGCTTCGCCGAGGCGATGACGCTGTTCGCGGTCGCGTGCGCCGGCATCTATCCGCTCATCCACATGGGCAGGCCGTGGCTGGCCTACTGGATGGTTCCTTATCCCAACACGATGGGGCTCTGGCCCCAGTTCCGCAGCCCGCTGGTGTGGGACGTGTTCGCGGTGTCGACCTACGCCACCGTGTCGTTGATGTTCTGGTTCGTCGGGCTGATCCCCGACCTGGCAACGCTGAGGGATCGCTCGACGCACTGGTTTCCTCAGAAGGTGTACGGCATCTTCGCGATGGGCTGGCGCGGCTCGGCAGCGCACTGGCACCGCTACGAGGTGGCCTCGTTGCTGCTGGCCGGGCTGTCCACGCCGCTGGTGCTGTCGGTGCACACGGTGGTCAGCTTCGATTTCGCCATGTCGATCATCCCGGGCTGGCACGCGACGATCTTCCCGCCCTACTTCGTGGCGGGCGCCATCTACGCCGGTTTCGCCATGGTGCTGCTCATCGCCATCCCGCTGCGGGCGGTCTACGGGCTCCAGGATTTCATCACCATGCGCCATCTCAACAACATGGCGAAGGTCATGCTGGCCACGGGGCTCATCGTCGGATACGGCTACATGACGGAGATATTCTTCGCCTGGTACAGCGGCAACACCTACGAGCAATACATGATCCGCAACAGGATGCAGGGGCCGTACGCCCTGGTCTACTGGTCTCTGATCCTGTGCAACGTCCTGGCGCCGCAGGCGCTCTGGTTCAGGCGGGTGCGCGGCAGCGCCGCCGCGCTGTTCGTCTCGGCCATCATCGTCAGCATCGGCATGTGGCTCGAACGATTCGTCATCGTGGTGACCAGCCTGCACAGGGACTTCCTGCCGTCGTCGTGGGGCATGTACAAGCCGACTCTCTGGGACTGGTCGACCTTCGCCGGAACGATCGGCCTGTTCCTCTGTCTTCTGTTTCTGTTCATCCGGTTCCTGCCGATGATCTCGATCTTCGAGATGAGGACGATCCTGCCGGCGGCCGAGGTGAAGGAGGCCGGCCATGAATGATGCCGGGCTCTATGGCCTGATGGCGGAATTCCGCGATACCGGCGCCGTGGTGGCCGCGGCCCGGCGCGCCCGCGAGGCCGGCTACACGCGCATGGACGCCTTCACGCCGTTTCCAATCGAAGAGCTCTCCGAGGCCCTGGGCTGGCGCACCCGCGGGAGGCTGCCGAAGCTCGTGCTGATGGGAGGGCTGGCCGGCGCGGCGGCGGGGTACGGGCTGCAGTACTACGCCGCGGTGATCGCCTACCCGGTCAATGTCGGAGGCCGCCCGCTTCACAGCTGGCCTTCGTTCATCCCGATCACCTTCGAGATGATGATCCTGTTCGCGGCGCTCACCGCCGTGCTGGGGATGCTGGCTCTCAACGGTCTTCCGAGGCCCTACCATCCCGTCTTCAACGCGCCGGGCTTCGCGCTGGCGTCGAGCGACCGGTTCTTCCTCTGCATCGAGTCGGCCGACCCGTTGTTCGAGGTGGCAAAGACGCGCCGGTTCCTGGAGAGCCTGAATCCCACGGGGATGTCCGATGTTGCGCGCTGACGGGCCGATCGCGCGCGGCGCGGCGGCGATACTCGTCCTCGGGGCGCTGGTTGGCGCCGGCTGCCGGCAGGACATGCACGATCAGCCGAGGTACAAGCCGCTTGCGTCCACCGAGGCGTTTTCTGATGGACGGGCGTCGCGTGCGCCGGTTGCCGGTACCGTCGCGCGCGGCGATCTGCGGGAGGACTCGCTGCTCCATACCGGAAGAAAAGACGGCAAGCTCGCGCGGGAATTCCCGATGCCTGTCACGATGGATCTGATGCGGCGCGGCCAGGAACGGTACGACATCTTCTGCTCACCCTGCCACGACCGGCTCGGCAACGGGAGGGGGATGGTGGTGCGGCGGGGCCTGTCGCAGCCGCCGTCGTTTCACATCGACCGGCTGCGGGCGGTCGAGCACGGCTATCTGTTCGACGTGATCACCAACGGATTCGGCAGGATGTCGGGCTATGCCGCGGCGGTGCCCGCCAACGATCGCTGGGCGATCGTCGCCTATGTCAGGGCGCTCCAGTACAGCCAGCACGCCCCTCAGGGCGACGTCCCGCCCGAGGCGCTTTCCTCGCTCGATGCCGCACCGGGCACATCCGCCGCGGGCCCCGGGGCGAATCGATGAGCCGACACGCACCCGAGGCGGTGGAGAAGCTGGCCAGCCGCTCGCTGGCGGCGGGGCTTGCGATGCTGGCGTTCAGCGTCGTGGGCGCGTTCTTCGACCTCGATCAGTTCTTCCGGTCCTACCTGCTGGCGTATGTCTTCTGGCTCGGCGTCGCGCTGGGGTGTCTCGCCATCGTGATGATCCAGCACATCACCGGGGGGGCCTGGGGCGCGGTGATCCGACGCCTGCTCGAGGCGGGCGCCCGGACGATCCCGGTGATGGGTCTGCTGTTCGTGCCGCTGGCGTTCGGCTTGAAGAGCCTTTACCCATGGGCGCGCCCCGATCTGGTGGCCGCCGACGAGCTGCTGCAACACAAGCAGGCCTATCTCAACGTGACATTCTTCCTGCTGCGCGCGCTGGTCTACTTCGCCGCCTGGTCGGCGCTGGCATGGCGGCTCAGCCGCATGTCGGGCGAGCAGGACCGCACGGGCGACGAGAGGCTGATCCGCCGCTTCGTCCTGGTGAGCGCCGGCGGGCTGCTGGTCTT
>DASROJ010000355.1:0-15573 GCA_035646975.1 Patescibacteria group bacterium | reverse complement strand
TGGCCACGGGGCGGGCGATCATCATCGAGACCCTGGACCGGATCCCTGAGTCAGTGGAAAGGAACGACAGCGGTTTTCCGGCCGATTATCACCTGGTCCGACCGCCGCTGCTGAGCGCGCCGATGAGAGCGCGCGGAATTTCCGTCGGAGTCGTCAACCTGTCGATGAAGTCCGATGGAAAGCCGTTCACATCGCACGACCTGAAGCTTGCCCAGGCCCTGGCGTCGGAAGCCGCCGTCTTCATCGAGATCAACAGGTCCGCCGCGCGCGTGCGGGATGGCCAGAGACTGCAAGGCGAGCTGGAAATCGCGCGCTCGATCCAGCAGGGGTTGCTGCCACGGGTCAACCCGGTCATTCCGGGGATGGATGTCGCGGGTTTCTGTCGCCCGGCCTCGGACGTCGGCGGGGACTACTACGGTTTCATCGAAGAGGCAGTGCCCGGGATGACCGGTCTGGCGATCATGGACGTCGCCGGCCACAGCGTCGGCGCCGCGATGTGCATGGCGTCCACGCGCAGCATCCTGCGCTGCGAAGCCTGGTCGCGGCGCTCCACGCGCGACGTGGTCGAGCGGGTCAACGATCTCGTTTGTCAGGACCTCGAGGACGGCGGGCTCTACGCGACGCTCGTCTATGCCCTTTACGGGCATGCCACGGGGGAAGTCAGGTACACGAATGCCGGGCACCCGGCGCCCCTTTTGTTGAGCATCGACGAGCAGCGCTGCCGGCGGCTCACACAGGGAGGCATGGGGGTTGGGATCAGCCCACGGCAGAGCTACCGGGAAGAATCGCTCCGGATGACCACCGGAGATCTCCTGCTGCTTTACACGGATGGGCTGAGCGAGGCCCGAAGCCCGTCCACCGAGATGTTCGGCGAAGCCCGTCTGGCGAAGGCGCTCGCCAGAAACAGGCACTCCACCGCCGGGGAGATCGTCTCCGCGCTGATGGATGAAGTCAGCGCGTTCGTCGAAGGCGCCCGCCAGGCCGACGACATCGCGCTCATTGTCATGAAGGGCACTCCGGTCAGGAGCCGGGAGGCGGGAGCCGGTCCGGGGGCTGGAGCAAGATGACCGACCAGAAGATGACCGACCAGAAGATGACCAACCGGACGATCCTGGTAGCCGACGACGAGCCGTTTATCCTCAGGGCCTTGACGTTCGTCCTGAACCGCGAAGGGTACCGCACGGTTTCCGCGCGTGATGGCGATGAAGCCGTCGCGATGATCCGCGACTCCAGGCCGGCGCTGGTGTTCCTTGATGTGATGATGCCCCGGAAAAACGGGTTCGACGTGTGCCGGGAGATCAAGTCCGACCCGCTCACATCCGATGTTCACATCATCCTGCTGACGGCCAAGGGACAGGAATCAGATCGCGCGCTGGGTCTGGCGGCCGGGGCGGATGAGTATATGACCAAGCCTTTCAGCCCTTCTGCCGTGCTCGCGCGTGTCCGGGAAATCCTCGGCAGCGCTCAAGCCGGCATGACACAGGGCTGATGCCGTGCCGAATGTTCTGCTGATGCTCGCCGGGGTGGCCGTTCTGGGGATGTGGGCGCTTGCCAGGACCCGCGCGAGGCGTCATCGGGACGCCAGGATCGATCTGAGGGACGGGATGCGGGCGCTGGCGAGGGGCGATACCGGCAATCGGATACAGCTCACCCCGGGACGGGGAGGGGACGGCCTAGTGGACGAGTTCAACCGGATGGCTGATTGCGTCGCCCGCAGGCACCGCGACCTCGACCTGGCCCGCGAGGAGGGGGCCCTGCTCATCAAGGAGATGATCCGGTCGCGTGAGCACCATCGCGCGACGCTCGAGGAAAAAGTGAGGGAACGCACGGCGGATCTCCAGAAGGCGTACGAGGGGCTCAAGAAGATCGACGAGCTGAAGGACTCATTCCTCTCGTCGGTCTCTCACGAGCTGCGCACGCCCCTGTCGTCGATCAGATCCTTCTCGGAGATCCTGCTCAACGACGACGGCGACCTCGAGACCCGGCGAGAGTTCCTCGGGATCATCAACCAGGAGAGCGAGCGACTGACGCGACTCATCAACAACGTGCTCGACATCTCGAAGATCGAGTCAGGAGAGGTCGACTGGAGACTGGTGCCGCTCTCGCTGGCCAGGGTCTGCTCCACGGCGATCGCCCCGCTGCGAGTCCTGGCCGACGAGAAGAAGCAGACGCTGGTCCTGGGAATCGCCGATGACCTGCCCGCGGTGATGGCGGATCAGGATCGCCTGATCCAGGTGATCCTGAACCTCGTCTCGAACGCCATCAAGTTCACCCCCGAGGGAGGCGAGATACGCGTGATCGCCGAGCGGATGGGCGCGGTGGAATCCGGCGTGCCGGCGCTGGTCCGTGTCGCGGTGACCGACGACGGCATCGGCATTCCACCGGGCGAGCTGGACAACATCTTCGAGAAGTTCAAGCAGGTGGGAGACCCGCTCACCGGCAAGCCGTCCGGCACGGGCCTCGGGCTGCCGATCTGCAGGGAGATCATCCGCCACCTCGGCGGCACCCTCTGGGCGGAAAGCGCACCGGGGAAGGGCAGCCGGTTCCTGTTCACCCTTCCGCTGGCCGGGGACCCTGGAGGTGCCGTGGCGCACACGGGCGTCAGCCCCGTGGATCAACGGACTTTGCGTGCCGGCCCGGCGACTGGCGCCGCCCCGGCCGCCCCGGCCGCCCCGGTCAATGCAGCCGGCACTTCCGGCGCGCTGGTGGTGTGCGCCGATGCCGGCAGGAGGCTGCTGTTGCTGGACGAGCTGCGAGACCTCGGCCTGCAGGCGCGGGGATCCGCCGGCCCGGAGGAGGCGATCGAAACCTGTCGCGACGCGCCGCCGGCGCTGATCGTCCTGGATATTCCCGGGCCGGCCATGCGGCGATTCGCCGACATGGATCTGCTGCGCGGCGTGCCGTCCCTGTCACAGGTGCCCATTCTCGTCGTCTCGGACTCTCTGAGTCACGAGGAGTCGATGGCCGCGGGCGCCGCCGGGCACCTCGGCCGGCCAATCGTGCCGTCGGACCTGCATGCAAAAGTCCAGACGTTGCTCGGCACGCGAAGACGGCTGGTGGCGGTGGCCGACGACGACGCCGGCACGGTGGGCGTCCTGAGTGAATTCCTGGCGCTGAGAGGCTACGAGGTGCTCACGGCGAGCGACGGAGAGGAGGCCTTGAGGATCGCGCGGGAAAACCCGATCGAACTGCTGGTGCTGGACCTGAACATGCCTCTCAAGTCGGGCTGGAAGGTCCTCGAGATGCTGCGTTCGGAGGCGCGGACCAGGAGCCTTCCCGTGATCGTGCTCACCGGGATGGACGCCGAAAACGACAGGGCCCGCGCGCTGGCGCTGGGGGCGGTGGACCTGCTCGAGAAGGGAAACGGGCTTGGCAGGCTGGCGGCCGAAATCGACCTGCTGGTGCAGAGGAGCGTATGAAAATCGGGGCTTCCGCCATCGATGGCATCCTGATCGTGACATTGGGTGAGGAACAGATCGTCGCCAGCAACGTGGAGCAGATCAAGGCCGAGCTGACGCGGATCATTCCGGCGGGCAGCCGCAAGATCGTTCTTGATCTCGGGCCGGTTCGGTTTCTCGACAGCTCGGGGGTGGGCCTCATGGTGGCGATGATGAAATCGCTGAACCGCGAAGGTGGGACATTGCGCGTCGCAGGACTTGCCTCGCAGCCCCTGGCGCTGTTCCGCACGGTGAATCTCGATCGGGTCATCCCGATCAGCCGTGACATCGAGGAGGCGCTGACCATCCTGCGCGACGCGCGCGGCGACGACCGCATGTCCCTGGAGCCGGGAGCCGATCTCACCACCAGCGAGGTGTCCAGCAACGTCGAACAGATCCTCTCGCACACCCGGCTCAGCTACGAGGCGATGTTCGGGGCGGTGCCGGAGAGGCTGGGCGTCGGTCTGCGGTGGCTGTTCGAAAAGGAGCTGCTGCGCCGGCCCGGTCTCGATCAGGTCGGAGAGAGCATGCTGGACGAACAGCTGCAGTGGCAGAAAAGACAGATCCTCGGCGAGATGGCCCAGGGAATGGCCAGTCGGTTCAGGAACATCCTCGTGCTGGTCATCGGACGCATCCAGTTCCTTCGCATGGTCACGGCCGACGAAAAGGTCCGCGGAAGCCTGGACATCATGGAAAACGCGGCGCTGCAGGGAATGGCTGCCGTGAAACGGGTCGATGAATTCCAGAGTGGCGCGGCGACGCGCGTCGTGGAGCGGCTGCCGTTGCGCGGGCTGCTCGATGACGCGGTCGAGCTGGTCCGGATGAAGCGGGAGAATGATTCCAACAGGGCAGGTGGCACGTTGAGGATCATCCGGGAGTTCGTGGGCAGTCCCGTGGTCACCGGCTGCCATGCGGAGCTCAAACAGGCGTTCGTCGATGTGCTGCTCAACGCGGTGGAGGCGATGCCGAACGGCGGCGTGCTGACGGTCTCGGCGAACCAGTCGAAGGACGTCGTCGCCGTGACGATCGCCGACACAGGCAAGGGCATGAGCCCCGAGAAGCTCGAGCAGGCGTTCGAACCGCTCTTTTCCACCAAGCTGGTGCAGGGGGCCGGCATCGGCCTGCCGATCGCGCGCGCGGTCATGGAAAAACACAACGGCTCGATCTTCCTGGAGAGCCAGCTGAAAAGAGGCACCACCGCGGTCATCAGCCTGCCTGCCGCGCCGGCGGAAGCTGCCGCGCCGGCAGAGCCCGCCACGCCGCAGATGCCGGCCGAAAGGGAGATCGCGCCACCGGAAGTCGCCCATCGACGTGTCCTGGTGGTCGACGACGAACCGATGGTCTGCGACCTGCTCAAGGACATTCTCTCCGCGATGGGATGCGAGGTGACGCTGTGCGCGAGCGGTCGGGAGGCGCTCAACCTGTTTCCAGAGGGCCGGTACGATCTCGTGATGACCGACCTGAACATGCCGGGCATGAGCGGTTGGGAAGTCGCGCGCGAAATCCACTCCAGGGATTCCCTCGTCCCGGTTGCGCTGTTTTCGGCCTGGGGCGCCCAACTCGACACCGCCACCATCAAGGACAACGGGATCGACTTCGTCTTTCCCAAGCCGTTCGAGATCTCCACCATACGCGATGTCCTGGGGGCCGCGATGGAGCTCTGCGACAGGCGCCATTCCGAGGCAGCGGTCGACACGACCTCCGCTTCAGGATGAAATGGAATCGGCGTGTTATCATCAGGGTCGCGCGCGTTCGGAAGCGTTGGCAACTTCCGGGGAGCAGATGCGGCCAGTAACCCGCCGACTACAGTCACTCAACAGCAGGGTCTTCAAACGGGTCGCCAGGGAGGAGATACGCGACGGACTCGCGCGTCTCGGGCTCTCTGCCGGTGATACCGTCTATGCGAACGTCTCCATGCGCCGGCTCGGCTACGTTCCGGGCGGTGCGGGGGATGTCGTCGCCGCGATCATGGATGTCATCTCGCCTGAAGGCACGCTGGTCATGGCTGCCTGGCCCATGGCCGATCCAACACGCATCGCCGCCGGCGAGCTGTTCGACATCGGAGAGACGCCATCCAGGGCAGGATTGCTCTCCGAGGCGCTGAGAACCTACCCGGAGGCGCGTCGAAGCCTTCACCCGATCTCCTCCGTGGTGGCGGTGGGCTCCCGGGCGGCGGAGCTCACCGCGGGTCACGATCTGTCGGCCAGGCCCTTCGGCCAGGCGAGCCCTTACGGCAAGCTGGCGAAGCTGAGCCCGCGTCTGCTGCTGATCGGGGCGCACATCGGCGGCTTGCTGTATCACGTGCAGGATCAGGTCGGTTATCCGAACCTGTACACCGACGAGCTCACTTCATTCGAGATTCGCGACGCCAAGGGGATGTATCGCACGATGAACACTCACGTCCTGTGCAGCGGCGTGCCACCCGTCGTGATCCTGCCGGGCAGTCGTCCCGAGAACAGGGATTTCATGCTCATGCCGGACTACGCGTTGATGTTTCCCGCCGAGCGGGAGCAGGCAATCATGGAGGCGGGCTACCTCAGGTTCAATCGGAGCCGCTTTCTCGGGCGACGGGAGCGTCTGCAGGCTCGCGGGATCCTCAAGCAGGGGCGCGTGGGGTCGGCCGATGCGGCACTGCTCGATGGCGCCAGGATGCTGGAACAGATCGCCAAGGACCTCGCGTGGGACCTGGCCCGGTACAAAGAAGAGTACGACCCCGAACAACTTGCCTTGCTCAGTCTTCCCGTGCTCTGAGCAGAATTTTCGCCCGGTGTCCACTCGTACTGGAAAAGTGTACCCGTCTTCATACGAGACGCCGTGACGGGCATCCTGGCAGATCTCCATCGTAAGTTCATGGTAATGATGCAGATCCGGGCTGCACCTGAAGCCGGCAAGACTTCGTGACGCGCTGGCATCCAACCTGCATTGACAGAGGCTCGAGTGTTCTGGCCAACGTCAATGGGAGGATGGCGAAATGATCAGCCTGAGAGAGAGCCTGCAGGAAATGGTCGAAGCCACCGCCGCGAAGGCACTGACTGGCAACGGGACCTCCGAAGGCCAGCATGCCATCATCAGGATGACATTGCTCCTGTCGATGCTGGAGAAGCTCGATGCAGGAGGCGGCTCGTGGCACGATTGCGACGTGCTGCCTGAAACGATACCGCTGTTCGCGGGGAGGGATGCCAGCGAACCGATCCCTCTGCCACAGTGAGGGCTCAGGTCAGCTTGCCCACGGCTTTGACGAGGTCGGCAGGCAGGAAAGGTTTGTGGAGGAAGCCGGCGCCGAGCGATTCCAGGTAGGCGATCACCGGCCCCTGCGAGGTAAAACCTGTCATGAAGATCGTCCGGCTCTCGATTCCGGGAGACAGCTTCTTCAGCTTGCCATGAAGGATCACGCCATCCGCGTCGGGAAGCATCAGGTCGAGCAGGACGAGGTCGAACTCGCATGCGCGCGCTCTCTGGAGCGCCGTCTTGCTGGTCCGGGCTGTCTGGACGGAGTACCCCTCAGCCTCCAGAACCGTGGCGACGAGAACGAGCAGTCCCGGGTCGTCGTCGATGACGAGGATCTTTTTTGGAGGCGCGAGCGCCTGTCTGACCTTTGCCATCGAATGCTCCCCGTCATGGCTCTGTGCCGGTGCGGCTCTTCCATGAAGACGCGGCCGCCCATGCAATCTAGGGCGTCCCGCCCCGGTGTCAATCCTCGGACTTGACGAAGAGTGGAAATGGCCGTACAAGTCGCCCCGAGTACTGCTAATGAGTGCTCCAATCGCCCCGCAGCAGACCATACATCTGTCAGTGCCCCGCCTACAATTCTTGGAGCCGGGACTATTTCCAAGAAAAAAAACGAGTTAACTGTGGATTTGGACTTGCGTTCATTGCGACCATGGCAAAAAATGTAGCCAGGACGCATTGCTCGGAACTTTCGAAAAAACGATAACTCCTGTCATCTCAGTCGCTTCAGGTCCAGCCTGAGGTTTCTGGCCGGGTGGCCTGTCGATGGTATGAGTATTGCTCAGACATGACCCGAACAGAGGCGGGGTCCACCAGACATCATTTGACTTGCACCGCGTGAGGGTGTGTCCGCATGAGTAAACCTGAGCAGACGCGAAGCAGTTCCGCTCTGAGCCGATACCTGTCAGACATCCGCACGTTTCCGCTGCTCACCAAGGAAGAGGAAATCCAGATTGGCCAGCGCATTTCGAGCGGCCTGAGAGACAGCCAGGACGAGCTGGTGCTCTCGAACCTCGGGTTCGTGGTGAAGATCGCCAGCGAGTACCAGAACATGGGGCTGCCGTTCGAGGATCTCCTCAACGAGGGGAACATCGGACTCATCCACGCGGCCAGCCGTTATGACCACCGCAAAGGGCTCAAGTTCATCACCTATGCCTCATGGTGGGTTCGCAAGTCGATCCTGAAGGCGCTGGCCGAGCAGGCCTCGATGATCCGGGTGCCGAGCTACCAGCGCAAGAAGCTGGCCAGACAGCGCGCTGAAAGCGAGGCGACCCGAGCCCAGCACGGCCACACCAGCGCCGACCCACCTTGCCGCACCTGCGGCCCCGAGCCGGTCGCCACGACACGCTTCCGATCGGTTTCACTGGATGACGCGACCCGTGGCGAGGGGCACGCCAGGTTGATCGAGCTGCTCATCGACTATCAATCGGTGGATCCGGAGCGTGAGATCATCCGCCGGGAGGATCTCGCTCACCTCGACAAGAGCCTCACCTGCCTCAACGAAAAAGAAAAGGCGGTGATCTCGCGAAGATTCGGTCTGTCTGGAAGCCGTGTCTTCACGCTCAAGGAAATCGGCTCATCCCTGGGTTTGAGTCGGGAGCGGGTCCGGCAGATCGAAGTGGCGGCCAGGAACAAACTCAGAGCCAGCCTCCACCGGGCCCTTCTGCCCGCGGGGGGCGCGGGCGCAGCCAGCAGGCTGACGCGCGCCAGGTCGCGCCGCGTTGGAGTGAGCTGATCGATATTTGAGCCGCGGCGTACTCGCTCTTGCGGCTCGCACCTTCCTCGATTACCATACAGCCGCATTGCCTCGCATCAGAGAACCATAAGCCCCAGGATTCACTGTCGCTCGAAGCTACTCGATATTTTTCAATCGGCGGTTTCACGTTCCCGGCCCAACGCGCCCGACCCAACCCCCGGGCATTGGAGGAAGCCAGATGAATGCACGGCACGCAGTGGCTGGACTGAGTCTTCTCGCTTTCACCCTGCTGGCGACCGCGCCGGCGCATGCACAGGCCAGCCAGCCATCGACTCGCAAGGTCGGGGGCGACGACAGGTTCTTTCTTCGATTCGTGGAGGACGCAGGGATCGTCCCTTCCTACTGGCTCGAGGGCAAAGCCACCCTGCAGACCAACAGTCCTGCGTTCGATCCCAACGTGCGTGGAGGTGGTGAAGCGGACCTGCTGAGCCTGACGCCGGTCTTCGCCCTCAACGTCGCCGAAGATCTCGAGTTCGGAGCGAGGATCTCCCTGGTGAGCCGCGACCCGGACAACGGCGGCCGCGATACAGGGCTGTCGGACCTCGACATCTGGGGGAAGGTTTCGATCGTCTCGGACCCGGTGAAGCTCTCCCTCGGGATCCTGGTGTCGGCTCCCACCGGCAGCAAGAACAAGTTCCTCGGCACCGGCGAAACCAACGTGGAGTTCTTCGGGGGGATCCGCAAGGACTTCACACGGATCACGCTGGCGGGCAACCTGGGTCTTCGGATCAACCAGGACCCGGACTTTCCCAACGTGCAGATCGACGGCAAGAACTCGATTCTGTTCGGTGCCGGCGTCCTGATCCCCGCGGGAGACAAAGTGGTGCTGAGCGCCGAGTGGGCCTTCGAGACAGAGCGGTTCGACGGCATGAAGAACGATTCGCGCCTCATGGCCGGGGCTCAGTACCATCAGAATGAGAGCCTGACGTTCCGAGGTGCCGTGGGCGGGGGCCTGTCCAAGGGGGCGCCCGATTTCGAGGTGACCGGCTCGGCCGTCTGGCTGTTCTGATTGGAAAAGTGGGTAGAAAAAGCCCAGACGCTGAATGGGGCCGATTCGGCGCAGCTCATTTAACTTGCTGAAAATAAATGGTTTAGATCAAAATAAAAAGTGTGCTTTCACCATTCCGCCAAGCGGCGGGTTAGGGTATATTTCCGGCATCCAAATCGGGTACTGCGAGGGGCGGACTCGGACAGGACGTTTTCCCACAGGGAGCGAACGATGACCTCCCAGACTGGTGGGCAGGCGTTCGGAGTCGACGTCCTTCGGCGGATCTCCCGGCAGGATTCCGGAGATGAAGAATGGTGGACGTTGAGCTGAGACGACGTCTGGAGCGTCACACAGGCAAGCCGATCTCCTTGACTGTCACTGACAATCGGACGTCGATGGTCTACGTCAGCCCGGGCAATCTGGGTCTGGTGAAAGTCCGCGTCCACCACATGTTCCTCGATGCCCCGCAGGACGTGGTGGCGGCGTTGGGGCAGTTCGTCAGGCGACCCACCCCGGAATGCCACAGGGCCCTGAACACCCACATCCGATCCAATGCCCACCGCATCGGCGGCAGGCCGCGGCACAAGGCCGCGATCAATCTCTCCCACCGGGGATTCCAGTACGATTTGAAGGAGATCTACGAGCGGATGAACAGCCGGTACTTCGGCGGCCGGCTCCGGGTGGCGATTACCTGGGGAAAGTCGAACGCGAAGAACCGACGATACTCGATTGACTTCGGCTCATACGACGCTTCCCGCCGCATCATCCGAATCAACCCTTCCCTCGATCGTCCTTTCGTGCCGCGATTCTTCGTGGACTACATCGTTTACCACGAAATGCTTCATGCCGCCATCGGCATCAGGGAGCTCGCCAACGGCAGACGCGCGCTCCACTCGCCGCGATTCCGGCAGGAAGAACGGCAGTTTCGGTTCTACCGTTCCGCGCTGCGGTGGGAAAACGCAAACCTCTGGCGATTCCTCAGGGCGACCTGAAGCCGGAGCCGCCTGATTCCCTGATCCGATGCCGCTCCAGCCGGGGCGCTGATTCCTGACCAGCCCCCTCACGCTGACAACACCGACAGGCGTAACCTCCTGTAATTTGTGGACTTCCGCCACATCGGGCACCATCTTGGATGACGACTAGGGGGATCACAGGATGGCAGCAATCCACCGACGGCCGAGGTCAAAGACTGTCCAGAAGGCAGGACTGCCTGCCGACCAGTTGCTGCTGGTCCTCAATATCCTCAAGAAATCTTCCTGCTCGCTCGATCGCGGGACGTTCTTCAACCTGCTGGTCGACACGATTCATCGGGAGATGAAGACCCTCTCTCATGTCAGCGTCTTCGAGTGGGATTCAACCCTTCAGCTCGCCCGGGCCCTGGCCACGGCAGGTGACGGGAAGGCCGAATGGACGGCAGGAAGACTGGCCCCGCCGACGACCGTTTTCTCGGAAGTCATCTCCACCGGGTCGTCGGTCGTCACGAGTGATTTTTCGGCCGGTACCACCGGCCTGAGGCCCCTTGCCGGAACAAGTCGCTTCGCGCTCTGCGCCCCCATCCGGTCCGGGGGGCGCGTCCTCGCGCTGTTGAACCTCGAAAGCCGCGCGGGCAGTCCGTTCACCGCCGCCGATGTTGCGCTGTTCGGAATCCTGACCGAGCAACTGGCCAACTTTCTCCAGGGAGTCGCACTCTACGAAGAGCTGCGCCACGCCAGCGTGAGGATCAACAGAATCACGGAAATCTGCCGGCGCGTATTCGGCTGCGGGTCGCTGCAGGAGGCGCTTCAGACTGCCGTGAAGGCCATGATCGAACAGTACGGCTGCTACTTCGCCTGCGTCGCCTTCGTGAGCGACGATGGACGGTGGCTGATCCACCAGGCACATCACGCGCAGGTCAAGGTGGATATTGCGGCGGGATACCATCAAGAGATCGGCCTGGGAATCTCGGGTCGAGTCGTGCGCACGCGCCAGACGGTCTGTTGCAACGATACGGCCGGTGATCCGGGCTATGTCGCGCTGGTGCCCGGTGTCGGCTCCGAGTTATGCATCCCCTTGCTGGCGGATGGCGTGCTGCTCGGCGTGCTCGATCTCAACGCCAGTGAGCCCAATGCATTCGACGGCGAAGACATCAGCCTGATGGAGACGCTCGCCCGTCAGCTCGCGCTGGTGGTCGACAAGGCTCGGTTTCTCGACGAGACGCGCAGAGCGCGCGATTACCTCGAAAACCTGATCGCCAACGCCGGTGACGGGATCCTGGCCCTGGATACTCAGGGGCGCATCATCCGCTGGAACCAGGGGATGGAGCGCATCATGGGATACACCGCCGGTGAAATCCTGGGGAAATCGTTCCGTGAGCTGCCCGCCGCGGAAAACCTCAATCACGCGGAACGGATCGTGGCCCAGGTCTTGAACGGCGACACGCTCGAAAACGTGGAGGATCGCGGGCGCTGCAAGGACGGCCGTATCATCGACGTCGTGCTGACGATGTCTCCAATTCGAGGCGCTTCCGGAGTGCTCGAGGGGGCCTCCGTCATCGTGCGCGATGTCACCGAGAGCTCGCGGATGCATGAGAACCTCAGAGCGATGCATCGTCAGGTCCTGGAGTCGGAGCAGAAGTTTCTCGACGTGGTGGAACGGTCTCCCGATGCCATCTTTTTCATCGACGCGGACGACGGCACCGTCGTGCGGGCCAACGCCCGGGCGGAGGAATCGACGGGGTATTCGCGTGTCGACCTGATCGGCCGCAGCTTTTCCAGCCTCCATCCGGATGAGCAACGTGAGGCCGTCGCCGTTCTTCATCAGAACGCCGTCGGTCCCGGCGCGGGACGCGGAATCCGCCTGAGCCTGCTGCGTTCCTCCGGGCCGCCTCTGGAAGTCGAGGTCACGGCGGGAGTGTTGGCCTATGGCGGTCGACACGTGGTCCAGTGGGTCTGCAGGGACATCAGCGAACGGCTGCACTCGGAAAAGGAAAAGCAGATGCTGCAGCTTCAGCTTCTCCAGACCGAGAAGCTCTCGGCGATCGGCCAGCTCATCAGCGGCGTGGCCCACGAGTTGAACAACCCCCTTACCGGGGTCATCGGATACGCGCAACTGCTCACCGGGCTGGAATGCGACGAGAAGGTCAAGCGGGGACTGGAAACGGTCTACGCCGAGGCGCGCCGCTGCCACCGGATCGTACAGAACCTCCTGACATTCGCGCGCAAGCACTCGCCCGAGAAGCAATCGGTCAGCATCAACGACATCATCGAAAGCACCGTGGAGCTTCGATCATACCAGCTGCGCACCGACAACGTCGTGGTGGAGGCATCGCTCTCGAAGGATCTGCCGCGCACGATGGGTGACTTTCATCAGCTCCAGCAGGTGTTCATGAACATCCTCAACAATGCCCACCAGTCAATCAAGGAGTCTGGTTTCGGCGGAAGGCTGCTGATACGCACGACGCTCGAGCGGGAGATGATACGCGTCCAGTTCGCCGATGATGGGCCGGGGATCCCGCCGGAAAACCTCACGCGCATTTTCGATCCGTTCTTCACGACCAAGCCGACGGGGCAGGGGACCGGCCTCGGACTTTCGATCTGTTATGGCATCGTCGAGGAACACGACGGCAAGATTTATGTCAGCAGCGAAGCCGGCGGGGTGACCACCTTCACCGTGGATCTGCCGGTGCTCAAGATGGATGCCGGCGACGCGGGTGTCGCGCGCAAGGAGCTGGTCGGACGCCCCGCGATGTCGCCGCGAAACGGTATCCGCCTGCTGGTCGTGGATGACGAGCCTTCGATCGTCGAGGTGCTCTCGGAAGGTCTGCGTTCCTGTGGTCACAGTGTCGACACCGCCATCAACGGACGACTCGCCCTGCGCAAGATAGTCGACGGCACCTACGACCTGGTCATCACCGACCTCAAGATGCCGGGGATGGACGGAAAGAGCCTTTATCACGAGGTGAGAAAGATCCGGCCCGCGCTGGCGGACCGTTTCCTGTTCACCACCGGCGACGTGATCGCGCGCGATACGCGGGACTTCCTCGAGCGGGCCGGCAGGCCCTGGCTCGAGAAGCCCTTCGAGCTGCGCGCCGTGATCGATCTGCTCGAGGCTGTTCTTTCCGGGGCCGTCTGAGATCGGCCAGCCTGTGGACATCCGGCGGCCTTGCCGGTATCTTTGACGGTCGAATCCACAGGGTCCCCATATGATGGTCCTGATGGCCCCCAGCCTCGGAGGTCACCGATTGGCTCAGGCTCGACCCGGTACGGCGACATCCCGCGCGGCGCTGGTATGCGGCGCCTCGCTGCTGGTCTCACTTCCGGTCCTGGCCGGCAGCGGGACTGCGTCGGCGCCGGCGGTCTCCCCGGGCCCCCCGGCGCCGGCTGGTGCGGCGGCAGCGGATGACGCCGCAGCCCAGGACTCCTGGATCGCGAAGGCCCACGAGGCGCAGAAAAAGGGGTCCATCTTCGAGGCCCTCGACGCGTTCGACCACGCGATCAAGGCTGATCCCTCGCGCGCCGACATCCGGCTCGAGTATGCCGACCTGCTGAGAACCGCAGGCTTCTGGCTGCGCAGCGCCGCCCAGTACAAGGCTGTGCTCGTGCTGAGGCCCGACAGCGCGGATTGCCGGCTCGGATATGGGGAGCTCCTGCTGGCCGAGTATCAGTTCGCGGCCTCGGCCGAGCAGTTCTCCGGTGTTCTGAAGCTCCCGACAACCCCGCTGAACAAGGAGCACGCGATGGTCGGGCTGGGCACCGCGCAGTACGCGCTCGATGATTACGTCGCGGCCGAAAAGACATTTTCAGCAGCGCTGGCAGGTCAGCCGGACTCCACCAGCGCCATCGCCTACCTCGCGCTTTCGAAGCGCAAGCTCGGCGATCTGGACGAGGCCCAACGTCTCTGGACGCGGTTCCTCGAGCTTCAGCCCGGGGCGGCGCGCGCGAAGATCCATCGAATCGAAATCGAGGAGTTGAAGGCCGCCATCGACCAGGCGCGCAGCGCGGTCCAGCGGGCGCCATCGAACGCCCCGGCCTGGGCCAACCTTGGCCGCATGCTGCGACAGAAGCCCGACCTGGCGGGGGCCAGCGAGGCGTACTCCGCCGCGGTGCGGCTCTCGCCAGCGGAGGCCTCCTACCGATTCAGTCTCGGCGCCGTGCTGCGCGACATGGGGCGATGGGACGCCGCCGCAGGGAGCTTTGCGGCCGTGGGGCATGACGCAAGATACGGGAGCCTGGCGCTGTACAACCTCGCCCATTGCGCGCGTCGTGCCGGAGACCACGAAGTCGAACGAAAGGCCTGGTCGGAGGTGGTGGCGCTCCATCCTCGCGATATGTACGCCTACCATCGTTACGTGGAGGCCACCAAGGCGACGCACGGCTTCGATGTCGAAAAATCCAGCGCGACACAGGCGGCTGCCAGGGCGCTGGCCACGCCGCACAGCGGTGACCCTCTGCCGCTCGTCCGGCTCTCCATCGTCCAGCAGGCGGGCGGAGACCGGGAGGCGGCCCGACGCGCGGCGCTCGACGCGCTGCGTATCGACCCCAACGACGTCCATGCGCAGAAGCTGCTGCGCGACCTTCTCGTGCTGGACAACGCGGCCGTCACGCGGGTGATGAAGGAATCCAGGTCCACGCAACAGGAAGCTCGGGGGAAAGCCGCGCTGCTGATGGTGCTGAGCCGGGAAGCGGAGGCGGAGACGGAGTTCAGAAAACTTCTGCAGCAAACGCCCGGAGATGCCCGGGTGATGGTGGCCCTGGCCTATTGTCTCAAGTCGCTGGGACGCCCTGAGGAAGCCGCGGGGTTGCTCGAGGCAGCCCGGCAGGCCGACCCGGAGTACCTCTATGCGCAACTCGATCTTGGCCTCATGCGGCTCGAGCAGAGCCGGTACGACGATGCGATCGCCGCGGCCCGCGAAGCCGTTCGTATTTCACCGGAGGATCCGGTCGGCTATGCGCTGATGGGCTCCGCCCTGCGGGGAAAGGGTGATCTGGACAAGGCCGCCCGCGCCCTCGAGCAGGCGGTGTCGATCGACCCGCTGGACGAAGCCGGCGCGCCGCGACTGCTGCTGGCGAAGGTTTACGGCGCGATGGGTCGCAACGATGAGGCGCGGACCGCCCTGACCGGCGACCTGCCCGAGGAGCCGGACGAGATTTACCGGCTCGCATGGCAGTTCGTCCGCGACACCTATC
>DASROJ010000354.1:0-6264 GCA_035646975.1 Patescibacteria group bacterium | reverse complement strand
TAATCGCCGTTGCCGTTGATCGTGGTCGGTTTGTTGAGCAGGGCGACATCCTTGCCCATCGCGAAAGAGACGCCAAGATTGTCGATATTGGAGTCATTCTCGCAGAGTTTCAGATGATCGATTTCGCCGCCGCTCTGCGTCGTGATGCTGAAGGAGGCGGAATTGGGGTCATTGGGGTCAACGATTGCGGTTGCCACGAAGTTCGGGTCGGCGTCGATCTGCGCCACAAGACCGTTACGAACAACGGCGATCGTCTGACCGGAAGTAATAGGTTGCGTATATGTTGGGTTGAATGTGGCGTCGGTCGTTGAGCTGCCAGCGGCCAGGATGGTCGGCTTGCCCAGATTGCCGCTGCCGGCCGGAAGCCGCGATATCGCCGATGCCATCACAGCCGTGACAACCAGGACGAGCACACGACGCGACCCGATGGACTTGCCAGAATGGCTCATGATGCCCCCCCCGAACGTGGTTTGTCTCTTTCTTCACCTGGGCAGAGTGAAGAGGTGTCCCCCTATTAATAAGGAAGGTACGACGAGGAGTATCTGCGGTCAATTGGATAGATATCGAACTATATATCCGTCATTCTTGCGCTGGAATCGTCATGCGACGGGCGCACGCTGGCGGCCCAGGCCATGACGCTCTGCCGGATCGGATCGGAGAGATAGGCCTGCTCCAACTCCGGGCTGCCCGACTGGCCGGCCAGTTCCGTGATGATGCCGGCGGCCCGGACGATTTCCTCGACTGAATCGGCGCCGGCGCCCGAAGCGCGCGCCAGATCATGCCGGATCCTCCATTCCAGCTCCTTGAGCCCGACCTGGGCCGCCAGCCCGGCGGCCTGCGTCAGCCGCTGCGCCGCCTCGTCGGCGCGGCCGGAAAGCAGATCCGCGCATCCTTCGAGATGCAGCCTGCGGATCTCCGCCTCGCGCGAGGTCAAAGCGGGGGCCAGGTCGCGAAGCTCCCGGGCGCAGGCCGCCGTCGCCTCGACGTCACCGCGCGCCGCCAGCAGCAGCCCCATGATGTAGAGCGTCTCGCCCTCGTACTCGCGCGCCTTGACCTCGATGGCCAGCTCGCGCGCCTGGCGCAGCAGCGCCAGCCCGTCCTCGACGTCGCCCAGTGCCGCCCTGGCCGCCCCGAGGTTCTGGATGCTGTGACATTGCTCGACACGATGCCCCTGCTGGCGCGTCATCTCCAGGGCGCGGGTGAAAAGATCCTCGGCTTGCTGCGGCTGGTTGAGCCAGAGCCGGATCCGTCCCAGGCTGTTGAGCGCATAGGGCTTGAACCAGCGGTCGCCGATCGCCTCGGAGATCTGCAGGCTCTCCTGGCTGACGGCCAGCGAGTCGCCGTAACGGCCCATGCGGTAATAGACGCTGGTGAGATTGTTGAGCCCGGTGACGATGCTGCCCTGGTCGTTGATCTCGCGCACGATCGCCAGTGACTCCTGGTGCGTCCTCACCGCGGCGGAAAGATCCCCGCGCATCTCGAGCACCACGCCGAGATTGCTCAGGCTGCGAGCCAGGGAGCGCTTGTCGCCGATCTCTCTCTTGATGGCGAGGCATTCCTCGAAATGGCTCATCGCGCGGTCGGCCTCGCCTCCGTAGTAGCACAGCACGCCGAGATTGTTGAGCGATTCGGCCTCGGCCAGCCGGTTGCCCGACTGCCTTCCCAGCGCGAGGGCGGCCTGGTAAACCATCTCGGCCTTGTCGCGGTCCCCGCGTGTCAGGTGGATATTGCCGACCTTGTTGAGATTCTCCGCGTAGCCGGAAAGGTCGTTGGTCTGCTTCTGCAGCTCGATGGAGCGGTTGTGCGCCGCCAGAGCCTGATCGTATTCGGCGCGATAGAAGTGGATCGCACCCATGACCCGAAGCGAATTCGAAAGGCTTCGCTTGTCGTCGGCTTCCAGCGCCAGATCGTGAGCCTGGCCGGCGCGGTCGAAGGCCTGGTCGTACTCGCCCATGGCGTAATAGAGGTCGGCCATGAGGCACAAGGCGTGAGCCTGACGCTCTGGCAGCTTCGCGTCCGTGGCGGCTCGCTGCATCGCGAGATAGTCGCTCATCGCCCTGTCGTAGTCGCCGAGCCGCTGGTGCAACCTGCCCCGGTCCTTGTAGAGCTTGATCACGAGCTTCGTCCTGTCGGCGTCCGGGGCGGCCGACGTCCGGGCCGCGTCCCGCAGCTTCGAGTGAATCGTCTCGGCGCGGTTCAGGGCCGTGAGCGCCTCGGCGTTGGCGTAGAGCCGGCGCGCGCGCTCGCCGGCCTCGACCAGGAACGGAAGCGCGGCCTCCTCCTGGCCGGCCTCGAGGTACTGGTAGGCGATGGCGGCCTCCTCCCCGGGCCGGCCGCGCCGGTTCGTGGCGAGGTAGTCGCCCATCAGATGGTGATACTCGCGCCGTAGCTCCGGGATAATCGCTTCGCAGAGGATCTCGCGGATGAGCGGATGGTCGAACGTGTACCGCTCCTGCTCAGCGTGAATCAGGTGGTGCTCCTTTTCCGCGCGCTGCAACGCCCCCAGGACGCGGATGCGCGGAATGCCGAGGCAGGTGGCGATGGTGTCGGAGTGGAACACCATTCCTTCCGAGGCGCCGATCTCGAGGATCTCCCGATCGGTCGCGCTGACACGCGAAAGTCGCCGGGTGACGACGTCATGCACGCGGCCCGGGATGCTGATCCGCTCGAGCGACTGCGTCAGCGCCCACGATCCGCGCTGCTGCTTGAGGGTGCCATCCTCCATCAGCAATTTGATCGTTTCGAGCACGAAGAAGGGGTTTCCGGCCGTCTCGCTGTAGATGCGGTCGACGAACTCAGGAGGCAGTCTCGTGCCGTCCAGTGTCGAGGCGATGATGGCGGCGGTCTCGCCCGCGCCCAGACGACCGACCCGGATCTCGGTGTAGAGGTCGCCGCTGCTCATCCGGTCCAGCAGGCGGCCCAGCGGGTGGGCCGCCGACCCGGACGGGTCGAGCTCCTCGGGGCGATAGGTGCCGACGACGATTCCCTGCGACTGCCGGCAGTTGCGCGCCAGATACAGGAGCAGATCGAGGGAGGCTTCGTCGGCCCAGTGCAGGTCGTCGATGAACAGGATCATCGGCCGTTCCCGTGCGAAGGCGAGAAACAGCGCGCTGATGGCGTCGAGCAGATGATCCTTGTCGGCGATCGGAGTGATGGAGGATTCCTGGCTGACGACGTGGAGGAACGACTTGAGGATCGGAAGCCGACCGGCGAGCTGGGGCATCCTGTCGCGGACGTAGCTCTCGAAGGCTCCTTCCTCGTCCAGACCCAGATAGGCGATCAGCCGCTCGGCCGCTTCGAGAAACGGGTGATAGGGAAGACCCCCCTCACGGAACAGGCATCGTCCCTGAAGGAATCTCGCTCCGCGCGCCTCGCCCATGCGCGCCAACTCATTGACCAGGCGTGTCTTTCCGATCCCCGCCTCGCCCGCGACCAGGACCAGCGACCCTTCCCCGGCGATGGCCGAATCGAGCCGCGCCGACAGAATGCGGATCTCGGCGTCGCGTCCGACCAGGTCGGTCTGGAAATGCTGTCCGCTGACCTGAGTCTCAAGATGCTGCACCGGCCGGGACGATCCTGAGCCACCCTGCGGGCGGGCGACGCTGGAAACCGACGGCGTGTCCTGTTGGAGCGCCGGCATCACGCGCATCAGGTCGTCACGCATCGCCGAGCCTGTGGCGTAGCGCTGAGCGGCCTCCTTCCGCAGGGCGCGACGCACCACCTGCTCGAGCTCCGGTGGCACTTCGCGCCGGCGCAGCGAGAGCAGGGGTGGCTGGTCGTACGCGATGGCGTGCATCACGGCCAGCGAGGTCTCGCCGCGGAACGGGGGAAGCCCTGCCACCGATTCGTAGAGCACCGCTCCGAGTGAGAAGACATCCGCCGCCGGTGTGACCGTCTTTCCAGTGGACTGCTCCGGTGACATGTAGTGCAGCGTGCCGATGGCCACGCCGTGGCTCGTGAGGCGTTCCGCCGCGGTGTCCATCATGGCGATGTCCAGAGGCTGGCGCAGCGAGTCGGTGAACGCGGCCAGCCCGAAGTCGAGCACCTTGACCTGTCCGGTGGTGGTGATCATGATGTTTTCCGGCTTCATGTCGCGGTGCACGATGCCGATGTCGTGGGCCGCGCCGAGGGCGTCGGCCGCGCAGGCGGCGATGCGAACCGCCTCGGCCAGCGGCAGGGCTCCACGACGCCCCAGGATCGCCCGCAGCGTTTCTCCCTCGATGAACTCCATGCAGATATACCAGGAGCCTTCGTGCCGGTTGACTTCGAATATGGTGGTGATGTTCGGGTGAGTGACCGCCGCGCAGGCGCGCGCCTCGCGATGGAATCGTTCTTCCATTCGCGGATCGGATGCGAGGTCAGCTTTGAGTAGTTTCAGGACGACGCGGCGGCCGATGTTCATGTCTTCGGCGAGGTAGACCACGCCCATGCCGCCCTGTCCCAGCTGACTGGTGACACGGTAATGAGAGATCTGTTTTCCGATCCAGTCGGTCATCCGGCCTTTGCATCGCGGGGAATCTGTTAGAATGCGCTCCGATCGATTCGCGCCGCAATCCTTCCACAGGATCTGTGGAAAAGGCTGAGGAAAAGCAGGCCCAGCCTCCATGTAACCGGCGCGTCACAGTGATGTTACACCGGATCGCACACGCTGATGTGCACTGAGGAAGATGTGGATTGCGCGCGCCGCTCCCACCGCACTGCGCTGTTGTTTGGTGTCGCGATACTGCTCAGTTCGTCGGGCGCGGCGTTGTCTCTCGACAACGCTGCGCTCGGACAGATCGCGTCGGCCTGGGACGGCAAGGTCTGCAGACTCAAGGTGGATCTTCACGAGCCGGACCCCGGCGGTGACAGCATGCAGGCCCCGACGCTCGAGAAAAGAGGATGGCACCATAACAACCCCACGGGTCCGATCGTCCTGAAAGCGGGAACGAGTGTCACCGTGATCGGCCTGTTCAACTATTCGGAGCGCGGGTTGTTTCTCGAGCTGGCCAGGGAGCAGGAAGGCCTTGATGGCGAGCCCGCCGCGTCGCGACCCCGGTGCCGCATCCGGATCATGGTGGAGACGCCCGGCTCCGATTCGGCCGGTCAGGCGCAGGAGGCCGGGGCCATGATATCCAGGGTGCTGGAAGCCACAGCAAATCCTTGACGACGGGCTGGTCGTGGGGTAATTTTCCACACCGATCCGACACCTTTTGCAGAGAGCCCGCATGGCCGCCGCAACCGACGTCATCATCGAAGGTTTGACCGAAGTCGAGGGCTGGGAAGCCCTCTGGCTCGAGCGCAGGAACGAGCCGGACGATCCGGTCGAGGCCGAGAAGCGCAAAGGGCTCGTCTGCGAGATGCTCGACGAGCCAGACCGCTTCCTCGTGACGGTCATCTTCCCCGCCGTGGTGCCGAACCATCCTCTCAAGTACCGCTATGGCATGCCCGAGCTGATGCCCGAGTACAAGATTCGGGTCGAGCTGACCGACAACGTCGTCTATGTGCACGCGTCGATGGAAGACCCGGCGGTGTCGAAGCTCTGCGATCACGTGGCCGACTTTCCGCGCAGCTTCAAGCTCAGGTTCGACTGCACCGAGCCGGTGAGCGGCTTCTCCGAGCGCTACTGGAACAAGATGCTGGTGGTGCAGCTGCCGAAAGCCCCGAGCGCCGAGGCGGCGCTGGGAGCGCACAAGGCGCAGGAGTTCCAGGGAGCGTCTCCCGTGCCGGCCGAAGGCAAGGGTGTCGAATGGCGCGCACACTACATCACGTCGGAGTGCGTCGGCTGCTCGATCTGCGACATCAAGTGTCCCACCAACGCCATCTCCGGCATCAAGAAGCAGATGTACGTCATCGAGCCGGAGATGTGCATCAACTGCAGCGTCTGCGGAATCTTTTGCCCCTATGACGCCATCGTCGATCAGTACGGCGATCTGGTCAAGCGCATCAAGGCAAAGGACATCCCCAAGGCCGTCGTCATCCCCGAGCTGTGCTCCGGGTGCGAGTACTGCATCGACACATGCCCGTTCGACTGCATCCACCTGATCAACGCTCCCAACTCGGAGGGGCAACCGGCCCACATGTCGTCGAAGATCGCCTGGGTGGATGAGAAGACCTGTGTCTCATGCGGCATCTGCGAGACCTTCTGCATCAAAGAGGCCATCATCATCGATCGCAAGTTCAACTGGAACGACGAGATCGGTTTCTCGTACCAGGAGGGGCGCCTGGTCCCGCAGCCGGAGCTGCCCACCGCATCTGCCGCCGCCCCCTCATCCCCCGCATCCC
>DASROJ010000353.1:0-4129 GCA_035646975.1 Patescibacteria group bacterium | reverse complement strand
CGGTCAGGACGTTCTTCGGGTCGAACCCGGGATCGACCTCCAGCATCCGCGAGAAGCTCCTGAGCATCAGCCCGGCTCCGGCCAGCAGGACGAGTGAGAGCGCGACCTCTGCGACCACCAGCACGCTGCGGGCCCGCCGGCCCCGCAGACCTCCCGAGGCGCGACCGCTTCCTTCCTTGAGCGTCTCGTTGAGCGACGGGCGCGACACTTGCAGCGCCGGGACGATGCCGAACAACGCGCCGGCGATCAGTGAAGCCGCCAGCGTGAAAACAAGAACCCTTCCATCCACGGCGACCTGCCCGAGCCGGGGGAGGTTGTCCGGTCCGAACACCAGCAGGGCGTCGATGCCCCAGAAGGCCAGCAGCAGCCCGAGGCCGCCGCCGACGATCGCCAGCACGAGGCTCTCGGTGAGCAGCTGCCGGATCAGACGCAGCCGACCGGCTCCCAGCGCGGTCCGGATGGCCGCTTCTTTCTCGCGGCTGGCCGCGCGGGCCAGCATCAGGTTGGCCACGTTGGTGCAGGCGATGATCAGCACGAACACCACCGCCACCAGCAGCATCAGCAGCGCGGGCTTGACGGCGCCGACGATCTGCTCGTGCAAGGGGACGAGGTAGAGGTTCCAGCCGGCGTCCTTGTAGTTGTCGGGGTACTGCCGCTCGAGATTGCGGGCGATGGAGGTGAGCGAGGCCGTCGCCTGCGGCAGGGTGATCCCGGACCGGGTGCGCGCGATCACCTTGAGGTAATGGCCGCCGCGGTCATGGTTGGGCAGGTCGATCGTCATCGGCGTCCAGAGATCGGTCGAGGCACTTGGAAACTCGAAGCCTGCCGGCATCACGCCGACGATCGTGTTCGACTCGCCATCCAGCGTGACGGTCCTGCCGAGGACCGCCGGGTCCGAGCCGAAGCGGCGCCGCCAGAACCCGTCGCTCACGATGACTACGTGACCGGCGCCCGGCTTCTCTTCGTCGATGGTGAACCCGCGCCCTCTGGCCGGAAGCACCTTCAGCACGTCGAACAGCTCGTGCGAGACATAGGCGCCCGCCGCGAACTCGGGTTTCTGCTCGCCCGACACGTTGAAGCTTCCGATGTTGTAGGCGGCGATCGCGTCGAAGACCTCGTTTTGTTCCCGCAGGTCGACGTACTCGGGCTGGGAGATGCTGTTGCGGGGGATGCCGAATTTCGTGAGCTGGCCCCAGATCGTCACCAGGTGGTCCGGCTGCGCGTAGGGCAGGGGCCGCAGCAGCACCGTGTTCACGACGCTGAAGATCGCCGTGTTGGCGCCGATTCCGAGCGCCAGCGTGATCACCGACACGACGGTGAACGACGGACTCTTCATCAGCATCCGGAAGCCGTAACGCAGGTCCTGAAGAAATGTCTCCATCCTCAAACTCCCTTCCCGTCCTCGTGCACGGCGACCGTGAGCAGCGTGGCATCGTCCTGGATGCCGGCGGGACAGAACGCGGCCAGAGCCTTGACGATTTCATCCTGGATGGCGCCGGGCGCGCGGTGCCTGTCGCGCGTGACAATCGAGATCAACCGCTGCTCGCCGAACTCTTCGTCGCGATCGTTGCGCGCCTCGGTAACACCGTCGGTGAAAAGCACCAGGCGATCGCCGGGCTCCAGCGCCACCTCGGCCTGCCGGCAGCTCCAGTCGGCGGACACGCCGAGCACGCGGCCGTGCGACGATAGCCGTTGATGCGTTCCGTCGCGCCGAAGCAGGATCGGGGCGTTGTGGCCGGCCCCCGCGTAAACGAACCTGCCCGTCGACCCGTCGAGCAATCCGTAGAAGAGGCTGATGAACCGGTCGGGCGCGATGTTGCCGCAGATGATGCGATTCACGCGCGCGCACAGATCCCGGGGCGGCGTCGTCGAGGTGGCGCAGGCTTTCACCGCCGCCTGCAGATTGGACATGAGCAGGGCCGCCGGCAGTCCCTTTCCCACCACGTCGGCGATGCAGAGCGCGGCATGGTCGTCGTCGAATCTCAGGACATCGAAATAGTCGCCGCTCACCACCCGCGCCGGCTGCCAGTGCCCGGCCATGGTGAAGCCTCGAATCTGCGGGATCTCGCTGGGCAGGAACCCGCGCTGGATTTCGCACGCCGCCGCGATGTCGCGCTCGTTTTCGCGACGCTGCAGCTCGCTGAGCCCGAGACCCAGCCGCGCGGCGACCTCGGCGAGATAGGCGCGCTCCTCGTCGTCGAAGGCTTCGCCGCCCGGTTTCTCCGCCACCTGGATCGAGGTGAACAGATCGTCGCCATGCCGCACGGGGAACTCCAGACCCGCGGCGCCATCGTGCGGCCCGATCCGAACGGCGGGCGACGCCAGCGCCTCGCGCAGCTGCTCTTCCACCATCTCGATGAGCGACTGGGCGCCGCCGGCCTGCGGGATCCGGTCTGCCAGCGACGCAAGCGAGGCCTCGAGCCGTCGTGTCCTGCGGCTGGCGCGCCCCCGCTCGATCTGGGATCTGAGGATGGACAGCAGCCGCGCGTTGTCCCACGGCTTCTGCACGAAGTCGCCGACTCCCCGGTGCATCGCCTCCACCGCCAGCTCCACGCTGCCCCACGCCGTCATCACCACCACGGGCAGCGTGCTGTCGAGGTCGCGGATCCTCGCGAGCAGGTCGAGTCCTTCGAGCCCCGAGGTGGTGTCGCGCGCGTAGTTGAGGTCCATCAGCAGCAAATCGAAATTCTGCGATCGGATGGCGCTTAGCACGGCGAGCGGGGAGGCCGCGGTGCGGGTCTGGTGCCCTTCACGCTTGAGCAGGAGGCTCAGCGCCTCGAGCACGTCCGGCTGGTCGTCCGCGATCAGGGTTCGCGGGACTTCGCGTCTCATCACGAGACCTCGACCGTTTCCTCCACCACGCGCCCGTCGAACAGGTGGACGGTGCGATCGGCGTGCCGGGAGAAACGCTGATCGTGCGTCACCATGCAGATGGTGGCCCCTTCGCGATGCAGGCCCTGCAGCAGCTCCATGACCGCGTCGCCGTTTCGCGAGTCGAGGTTGCCCGTCGGTTCGTCGGCCAGCAGTATCGAGGGCCGGCCCACCAGGGCGCGCGCCACCGCCACGCGCTGCTGCTGGCCTCCCGAGAGCTGACTGGGGAGATGGCGGGCGCGGTGCGCCATGCCGACCTTCTCCAGCGCCTCGTTGACTCGCGACGCGCGGTCGGTCGCCTTCATGCCGCGATAGGTGAGCGGCAGCTCGACATTTTCGAAAACCGTGAGGTCGCCAATCAGGTTGAAGCTCTGGAAGATGAATCCAATCTCCTGGTTCCTGATCCGGGCGCGGTCCGCGAGGTTGAGCCCTTGCACCGGCTTGCTGTTGAGGACGTAGGTCCCCTCGGTGGGCGAGTCGAGCAGCCCGAGTATCGACAGGAGCGTCGATTTTCCGCAGCCGGATGGGCCCGCGATCGAAACGTATTCGCCCTTCCGGATTTCCAGGTGGATGCCGGACAGGGCGTGTGTCTCGACTTCGTCCGTGAAGAAAACCTTCGTGACGCCGTCGAGCTTTATCAAGGCATGGCCCGGTTCGTTCATGACTCCCGCTCCTCTCGATGTCGATGCGCTAGTTCAGACGTACGCGATCGAATGCATCCCATGCGGACATGTCCGACAGGATCACCTGATCCCCCTCCTTCAGTCCCTCGAGGATTTCCACCGTGTTCACCGAGCTGCGGCCCAGCTTCACCTGCGCCCGGACCGCGCTCCCGCCGCCCGGCTCAAGCCTGAACAATCCGACCGTGCTCTTCTCCTGTCCGAAGGCGGGACGGCCCACGTACAGGATGTCGGTGAGACGCTCGAGCTCGATGGTGCCGTCCACGCTCAGGTCGGGCCGCGCCCCCTTCGGCAGCGGGCCCTCCAGCGCCACGTCGACCTTCACGGTGCCGTTTTCCGAGGCAGGGTCGATGCGCACCACGCGGCCAGGGACGATCCCGTTACGCGTGTCGATGGAGGCGACCTGACCCAGCGTGATGTCGGGAGCCTGCGTCTCGGCGATGCGCACCTCGGCCTTGAGGCGTCCCGGCTCGGCCACCTTGGCGAGAATCGTGCCGGCGGGGATCCGCTGGCCGACCTCGACCGGAAGCTGCTGGAGCACGCCATCGGAGCCGGAGCGGACCTTGAGCGATTCGACC
>DASROJ010000352.1:0-3477 GCA_035646975.1 Patescibacteria group bacterium | reverse complement strand
CGCCACCGTCTACAGTCCCAAGGGCTGGCTCGGCCGCCCGTTGCACGCGCTGGGCATCGAGGCCGCTTACACCTCGATCGGCGTCGTCCTGGCTCTGACCTTCGTCGGCCTGCCGTTCGTCGTGCGCACGGTGCAGCCGGTGCTGCAGGATCTTGAGGCGGAGCTCGAGGAGGCCGCGGCGTCGCTCGGCGCGAGCCGCTGGACCATCGTGCGCCGCGTTATCCTGCCGAGCACCGTTCCCGCCCTCCTGACCGGCTTCGCGCTAGCGCTTGCGCGTGCGGTCGGCGAATACGGCTCGGTGATCTTCATCGCCGGCAACATGCCGCTCAAGTCGGAGATCACGCCGCTGCTGATCATGATCAAGCTCGAGCAGTACGACTATCCGGGCGCCACGGCGATTGCCCTCGTCTTCCTGCTGGCGTCCTTCTCGCTTCTGCTGCTGGCCAACCTGCTGTCCACGCGTCTGAGCCGGCGCGCGATGACAAGAGCATGACACGGACATGTCCAGCACCTGGCCCGGACATGACGCGCGCATTATGCGCACGATGAGGAGCCGCGGATGACCGAAGCCGCCCGAGCGAGGACCTCCCGTCACCAGACGGAGTCTGCCCCGCTTCGCTGGCTTCTGATCTGCATCGCGCTGACCTTTCTCACGCTGTTCCTCTTCCTGCCGCTGGTGGTCGTCTTCACCAGCGCGCTGCAGCAGGGATTGTCGGTCTATGTCGCCGCGGTGACCGAGCCGGTCGCGCTGGCCGCGATCCGGCTGACGCTGCTGACCGCGGCGATCGTCGTGCCGATCAACCTGGTGTTCGGGCTGGCGGCCGCCTGGGCGATCACGAAATTCTGGTTTCCCTTCCGCAACCTGCTCATCACGCTGATCGATGTCCCCTTCAGCGTATCGCCCGTCATCTCCGGCATGATGTTCGTGCTGCTGTTCGGAGCGCACGGTCTGGCGGGCGGATGGCTGGCCGACCACGACATCAGGATCATCTTCGCCCTGCCGGGCATCGTCCTGGCCACCACCTTCGTGACGGCCCCTTATGTCGCGCGCGAGCTGATCCCGCTCATGCAGTCGCAGGGCAGCGAGGAAGAAGAAGCCGCGCTCACCCTGGGAGCAAACGGGCTGCAGACCTTCCTGCGGATCAGTCTGCCCAAGATCAAGTGGGGCCTCCTGTACGGCGTGCTGCTGTGCAACGCGCGGGCGATGGGAGAGTTCGGCGCGGTCTCGGTGGTCTCGGGGCACGTCCGGGGGCTCACCACCACGATCCCGCTGCACGTCGAGATCCTCTACAATGAGTACCAGTTCACGGCATCCTTCGCGGTCGCGTCGCTGCTGACGCTGCTGGCGCTCGTCACCCTCATCGTCAAGGGCATGGTCGAATGGAAGTCGGGCCGGCCCCGTTCGCTTCAATGATCTCCAATCCATGCGCCGGCTGACTCTCAGCACGCTGCTCATCGCCATCAACGTCGGTCTGGCGTTCATGGCGCTGGCCTGGGTGGTGACGGCGGCGACGAACCGGCTCGAGCGGCTCTCCGACGAACAGGCGCTCGCCAGGGTGTCGCTGGCCGGCACGGGCGCCCGGGAGCGCCTCGAACGGTCCATCGAAGAAGTGGCCACCGCCGGGCGGCTTCTTGCCGAGCGCCCGACATTGGCGCGGATCATCGCGACGATGAAGGCACCGGAGACAAGGCAGCCACCAGACAGGACGGAGCTGGCGACGTTCCTGGAGCGTTTCCGGGCCACAACCCGTCTGACCGGGTGCGCCGTCTACCTCGAGGGACGGCTCATCGCCGCCAGCGGGGCGACCTCGGCGCCGGCAGCGGCCAGGACCGCGACGCGTGACGCCGCGGCGCTGGGAACCGTCCCCGATTGCAAGGCGACTCTGCGGCGCGTTGTGCCCGGCACGCTGGAGATTCATTCCGCGTGTGCCGTCACCGCCGTGCCCGGCGCCGTCGTGGTGACGAATCTTTCCCTGGATGCCGGGACAACCGGCTGGATTGTCGCGGGCGTCGGCATCCCGGCCAGGCTGATCGAACGAGAAGAATCGCTGCACCGGGAAGACGACCCCCGCTACGACCTGCGGGCCCGCTGCTACGCCAACGGTGCTCCGGTCGCGCAGCGACTGGACGTCGCCGGAGTCTATCTCGGCGAAGTCCCGTTGAGCGATGACACGGATCGGATCGTGGGAGTGATCGAGACAAGCCTCGACATCGCCACGATCACCATCCCCATGCTCGAGCTGGTTCGGTCACTCCTGGTGGTCTCGACGCTCGTGCTGGGGCTGGTCACCTTGCTGAGCGTGCTGGTGGCGCGGTGGCTGGCGCGGCCGATCGAATCTCTCACGCAGGCCTCCGCCCGGATCGGCGGCGGGGATCTCGACACGCCGATCCCGCGCGCCACCGGCGCGGAGCTGGGCACCCTCGCCGCGGGCATGGAGGAGATGCGGGACCGTCTGCTCAAGCTGACCGGAGAGCTGCGGCGACGCCAATCCGACGCCGAGGCGGTGCTGACGGGAATCGCCGAAGGCGTCTTCGCGGTGGACCGCGAGCGGAAGATCCGCTACCTCAACCCGCAGGCGGCCGGGCTGCTCGGGGTGACGACCGCGCAGGCGATCGGGCGATTCTGCGGCGACGTGCTGAATCCCCGCGGGCCGGGAGACGTGCGCCCCTGCGAGAGCCATTGCCCGATCGTCCAGGCCCGGTTCGGCGGTCAGTCCCGCGCCACCGAGCATCTGCTGGTAGCGGGCGGCCGGCACAGGACCGTGGTGATCACCAGCTCACCTTCGGAAGCAGAACCGGTGGGCGGCCGGAGCGGTACGCTGACCGGCGGCCGGCAGTTCCAAATCCTGCGCGATGAGACCGAGCTGGAGTCCACGCGCCGTCTGCGCGACGTGGTGCTGGCCAACATCTCGCACGAGTTCAAGACACCGCTGGCCGCGCAGCTTGCCTCCATCGAGCTGCTGCGTGAGCGACTGGCCGACCCGCAGAACGCCGAACCGCAGGACATCGAACGACAGAACAATGAAACCGACATGCTCGTCCTGTCGCTGCAGCGAGGCACCCTGCGGCTCACTCAGCTGATCGACAATCTGCTGGAAAGCGTCCGGCTCGAGGCGGGGCAGCGCTCGATCCGCCGGCGTCCACTGGCCCTGGACGAAGTCATGGAAGAATCTGTCGAGATGACCGCGCCGCTCATCGCCCACAGGGGGCAGACACTGACGGTGGATCTGCCGTACCCTCTGCCTGCCATCACGGGCGACTCGGCTCGGCTCACGCAGGTGTTCGTGAACCTGCTGGCCAATGCGAACAAGTTCGCGCCCCAGGGTTCATCGATCCGGGTCGGCGGCTCGGTGGCCGACGACGAGATCACCGTCTGGGTGGAGGACGAAGGACCCGGCGTTCGCGCCTCGCGTCTGGCGCCGTTGTTCGAGCGCTTCGTGAGGACCGTCGAGCTGGATGAAGAAGGCGAGCCGGAGC
>DASROJ010000351.1:0-7694 GCA_035646975.1 Patescibacteria group bacterium | reverse complement strand
CTTCGAGGGAGCATCGCCGGACGGCGAAGTGATCTTCGCCGAGAAGTCCAGGCCGGCGCAGGTGTTCGTGGATGGCGTGAAATTCGACATCGAGAGAAAGAAGTCCAAGGGCAATCCCGACGCGAAGGTCGACCCGCGTGGCTCCTGGTCGGTCGTGCTCACCGTCGGTGGCCGCACGCTGAACCGCACCTGGACCATCAAGGGGACGCCCGGCAACTACGCCGGAACCGCCGAGACGCAGGCCGGACTGGTCAGCTTCGTCTCGGTGAAGCTGGCGGGCGACGAGATGACGGTCGTGCTGCCCGGGCAGGGCGGCCGGCCAAGCCAGGAGATCGTGGTGATCATCAAGGCGGATGTCTTCGAAGGCAGTGGCGATACCCCCGGCGGCGGATCGCTGGCGGTGAAGGGCAGCCGGGTTTCCGGACCGGAAGGAGGCGCGTTGTGAAAAATCTTGCGACCGGCGGCAGGATTGCGGGACTCGTCCTGTTGATGGCCTCGGCATCGGCGGCATCGGCGGCGTCCCCTTCGGGCGCCCCGGAGACCCCCAGGCAAGTGCTGGTGAAGGGCGCGACGATCTGGACCCTCTCGGCGGACGGCGTCATCGACAAGGGAGATCTCCTCGTTCGCGACGGGAAGATCGTCTCGGTCGGCAGGAGCCTGAGCGCTTCATCCGGCACGCTGGTCATCGATGGCACCGGCAGGCATGTGACTCCGGGGCTCATCGACTGCCACAGCCATACCGCCGTGGACGGCGGCGTCAACGAAGGATCGAACAACGTGACGGCCGAGGTGCGCATCGGCGACGTTCTCGATGCCGGCGACATCGCCCTTTACCGTGAGCTGGCCGGCGGCCTCACGGCCGCCAACGTGCTTCACGGTTCGGCCAACTCCATCGGCGGCCAGAACCAGGTGATCAAGCTCAAGTGGGGCGCCGTGGCCGAGGATCTGAAATTCCCCGGCGCGCCTCCCGGCATCAAGTTCGCGCTCGGAGAGAATCCCAAACGCTCGAATTTCGGTGGCGCGCCGGGCTCCGACCCGCGCTATCCGGCGACACGCATGGGAGTGGAGGAGTCGATCAGGGAGCGGTTCACGGCGGCCCGGCAGTACACGCGGGAATGGTCCCGTTACGAGAAGCTCAAGCCGAAGGAGCAGGAGCGCAGGGTGCCGCCGCGGCGGGATCTGCAGCTCGAGGCGATCGAGCAGATACTCCGCGGACAGCGCCTGGTGCACAGCCACTGCTACCGGCAGGATGAAATCCTGATGCTGATCCGGCTCGCCGAGGAATTCGGTTTCCACATCGCGACGTTCCAGCACGTGCTGGAAGGATACAAGGTGGCCGACGAAATCGCGCGTCACGGCGCGGGCGCGTCCACCTTCAGCGACTGGTGGGCCTACAAGATGGAGGCGTGGGACGCCATTCCGTTCAATGGCGCGCTGATGACGCAGCGCGGTGTGGTGGTATCGTTCAACAGCGACAGCGACGAGCTGGCGCGGCGTCTGAATTACGAGGCGGCCAAGTCGATGAAGTACGGCGGGCTGGCCGAGCAGGACGCCCTGAAGCTCGTGACCCTCAATCCGGCCAGACAGCTCGGGATCGATTCCCGTGTCGGGTCGCTCGCTCCGGGCAAGGATGCCGACTTCGTGATTTGGAGCGGCCACCCCCTGAGTGTCTACACCATCGCCGAACAGACCTGGGTGGACGGGGTCAAGCAGTTCGACCGCACCGAGGACCTGGCCGCCCGGGCGAAGATCGAGGCGCGTCGGGCGGAGCTGGTGAACAAGGCGCTGGGAACGGCGGCCGCCGGCGGCGACAAGAAGGATGAGGCTCCCGCAACGGGCCGGCCGGTTCCCGCCGCCTCCGTGGCGGATTACCGGGACCGCCTCTCCTCGGTCTCGGAGACCTATGCCATCGTGGGCGCCGTCGTCCACACGGTGTCCGGCGGCGATCTCAGCAACGTGATCGTCATTCTCAAGAACGGTCGCATCGCCGCCATCGGCAGCGACGTGACGATCCCGGGCAACGCGACCATCGTCAAGGCCAGCGGACAGCATCTCTACCCGGGACTCATTGACGCCAACACGGTGGTCGGTCTCACGGAGATCGGCTCGGTGGCCGGCAGCATCGATCTGTCGGAAACCGGCAAGATCAATCCGAACGTCCATGTCGAGGTTTCCGTCAACCCCGACTCGGAGCTGATACCCGTCACGCGCGCCAACGGCGTCACCCACGTGCTGACAACGCCCCAGGGAGGCATCATCGCCGGCACGAGCGCGCTCATCCGGCTTGACGGCTGGACATGGGAGGATCTCACCGCAACCGCGCCCGCGGCGATGCACGTCAATTACCCGGCCTATCCGCGCCCGGGCGGCAGGTTCGCCTTCGGGCAGCAGCCGTCCGAAGAAGAGCAGAAGAAACGGCGTGACGGCGACCTCAAGGAGCTCAAGGCGGCCTTCGAGGCCGCGCGAGCCTACAAGCAGGCGAAGGCGGCCGATTCGCAGAGCTTCAGACCCGACCCCTCGCTCGAGGCGATGCTGCCCTTGCTCGAAGGGAGAATCCCGGTCATCGTCAATGCGACGGAGATACGGCAAATCAAGGAAGCGATCGCATGGACAAAGCAGGAGGGCCTCCGGATGGTGCTGGCGGGCGGCGGCGACGCCTGGCGCGCCGTCGATCTGCTCAAGTCCAGCGACATCCCGGTCATCGTGGGGCCGGTCCTCAGCGACTCGTTCCGCCGGGACGAGCCGTACGACACGGCCTACACGGTGCCGCTCAAGCTGCGCGACGCGGGTGTGAGATTCTGCATCAGCACCGGCGGCGGCGGGTTCGGCGCCAGCAACACCCGCAATCTGCCCTACCACGCCGGCATGGCCGCGGCGTTCGGGCTGCCGAAGGACGAGGCGCTCAAAGCCATCACACTCTACCCGGCGCAGATCCTCGGCGTGGGCGACCGGCTCGGATCGATCGAGGTGGGCAAGAGCGCGAGCCTGATGCTCACCGACGGCGACCCGCTGGAGGTTCGGACCCGTGTGGTCAAGGTCTGGATCGACGGCAGGCTGGCCGACCTGTCGAACCGGCACCAGCGGCTTTACGACAAGTATCGCGCGCGGCCGATGCCGGCCACCGGCAGGCGTTAGCCGATGTCCATGAGCCCGATCCGTTCGCCCCACTGACGTTTCATGTGATCGATCAGCGGCCGATGCCGCGTCGAGGCCGGCGATTCGACGCGGATCTCCTCGAGGATCGCCTGCGCCTGGGCGCGCGCCTCTTCGAGCAGCTCATGGTCACGGATGATGTTGCCGATCCGGATCTCCGGCAGACCGGATTGGCGCGTGCCGAGGAATTCCCCCGGACCTCTGAACTCGAGGTCCTTCTGCGCGATGAGGAACCCGTCGCTGGAATCCTCGAGCACCTTGAGCCGGCGCGCGGCTTCCTCGGAGATCTCATCACCGTGCATCAGGATGCAGTGCGAGGCGTGCGCTCCACGGCCAACGCGCCCACGCAGCTGGTGGAGCTGGCTGAGGCCGAACCGGTCGGCGTGCTCCACCATCATGACGCTGGCGTTGGGGACGTCGATCCCCACTTCGATGACGGTCGTGGAGACCAGGATGTCGAGTTCTCCTGCCGCGAAGCTGCGCATCGTCTCGTCACGCTGCTCCGGCTTCATCCGGCCGTGCACCAGACCCACGCGGAGATCCTTGAAAACGCGGCGGGCGAGGTCCTCGGACATCTGCACCGCCGCGCGCAGGTCCGACTTCTCCGACTCCTCGACCAGTGGCAGCACGATATAGGCCTGCCGCCCTGACGCCGTCTCGGAGCGGATGAAGTCGTATATCCGGGCCCTGGCGCTTTCGGAGCGCAGGTGGGTCTTGATCGCGTGGCGTCCCGGCGGCATCTCATCGATAACCGACAGGTCCAGGTCGCCGTACAGCGTCAGCGCCAGGGATCGCGGGATCGGCGTGGCGGTCATGACCAGGACATCGGGTGACGAACCGGCGGGGCCCTTGCCCCGCAGCGCGGCGCGCTGGACGACGCCGAACCGGTGCTGCTCGTCGATCACCACGAGACCGAGACTCCTGAACACGACCGACTCCTGGATCAGCGCATGCGTGCCGATGACGATCTGCGTGTAGCCGTCCTCGATCGCGCGCAGGGCGGGCCGGCGCTGGGCGGCCGTCATGGCCCCGGTGAGGATCTGGCACCGGTATCGCGCCTTGCCCAGCAGCGACACGATCCCCCGATGGTGCTGCTCGGCCAGGATCTCCGTGGGGGCCATCAAGGCGGCCTGCTGGCCGTTTTCCACCGCGAGCAGCATCGCGAGCAGCGCGACGATCGTCTTGCCCGACCCGACGTCGCCCTGCAGAAGACGGTTCATCGGCCGCGGGGATGTCAGATCTCCGATGATTTCCCTGAACACCCTTTTCTGCGCCGCCGTGAGATGAAACGGCAGCACTCCGGCGAGCTTCGAGCGCATCGCGGGGGTGGTGGCGTATGGCGTCGTGCGCGTTTCCTGCTTGATGCCCTGGCGTCTCAGCCCGAGAGCCAGCTGCAGCAGGAAGAATTCCTCGAAGATGAGACGCCGATGGGCCTCCGAAGCGCGTGACTGGTATTGATCCAGCACGGCGCCTTCCGGGGGGAAGTGCACCGCGCGCAGCGCCTCGGCGCGGGGCATCATCCCGCGTCCTTGAACAAGCGACGCCGGCAGCGGGTCGGGCACACGTTCGGGAAGCGCCGCGATGATGTTGTGCAGGATGACACGCAGCATGCGCGGCGACAGATCGCCCAGACGCTGGTAGATCGGCACCACGCGGCCGGTGTGGATCGCCTCGGTCCCGTCGCGCGTGACCACTTCATATTGAGGATTCTCGATCTGCAGCGCCCGTCCCCGGTAACGGCTCAGGCTCGCCTCACCATAGAGCACGACTTCACGCCCCTGTTTCAGAATGTCGCGAAGGTAGGGCTGGTTGAACCAGACGAGCAGGATGCCGCCGGTGCCGTCATCCACCACGGCTTCGAAGATCGTGAAGCCACGCTTGCGCGTGCGCTTGAGGACGGACGACAGGATGGTTCCGGTGATGGTGGCGCGGGTACCGGGAAGCAGCGAGGCGATGGCGGCGAAACGGCTGCGGTCTTCGTAACGGAACGGCAGATGGAACAGCAGGTCCTCAACCGTCCGGTGGCCTTTTTCCGCGAGCGTCTCGGCCTTGCGCGGACCGACCCCCTTGACAAACTGGAGCGGCGTTTCGAGCGTCAGGTTGGCCACAATGACTAGTTTACAGGATAGAACCTGAGCAGCGGCGGCCTGGCGCTGGCGAACCGGGTCGAGACGCGCTCGTTGTTGTCCACCGTCAGGTACAGCACCCGGCGCTCGTCCACGGCGATCCCCTCCACCTGGTGGTGGAGCAGACCCCCGTAGCCCAGGCTGTCCTCCGTCCGGGCGTAGCTGAAGGCGCCGACCAGGTTCAGCCTGCGCGGCGAAAAGTCGCCGGGGGTCGGCTCGGGCACCTCGAACTCGAGCACCTTCTGATTCGAGCGGGCGATGATCAGCAGGTGGCCGCTGCCGGCGTCGAACGTGGCGCCGGAAATGTCCGCTCCGACTTCCTCGGGCATCTCGAGATAGGTGCGGCCGGTCAGGCTGCTCGCCGCGCACGGATTGTCCGGGAGATCGAACAGGTACGCCGCGCGCGGCTCGCGCTCCTTGGCCACGAAGAGCCGCCGTCCGGGCACCACCGCCATCGCCTCGATGCCGCAGTTCGGGCGGCCGAAGAAACAGCTCCCCTCGACCCCCGTCTTCCAGGCGGCGCAGGCGTGCCGGGGAAAGGGATTCAGAACGAAGATGACGCCGTTGGTCTCGCTGGCCACCAGGACTTCGCCTCCCGGAAGCGAGGCGAGCGCCTCGAGATCGGTCTGCATCGGAAGGCCGGCCGGCGTCCATGACCCGACATGTCGGATGGCGCCTCCCACACCGTAGAAATCAATCTGGTAGATCAGACGATAGGAGTCGCTGATCGTGTAGAAGGCGCCCTGGTGCATCAGCAGGTCGGAGGGTTCGGTGATGTCGGGGATCAGGTCGATTCTCACGCGCGAGACATCTTCGGGTGTGTCCCGCCAGAGCGACGCCACGGTGGATGGCCGGGTCTGCGGCGGCGTCTGCGACAGCAACGCCGCCGCCAGCAGGATCGTCGCGACAAGCGACGTCATCGTTTCACTTCGATCCCTTCCCCACGGCCTTCAACGCCGCCTCGCGCGCGGCGGCGAATTCATCTCCCGGCTTCCAGGTCGGCATCGACTCGGCGTTGGCGATCCGCCAGGCGAGATAGAAGGTGATCATCGCCTCGTTGCGGGCGCCTGAGAGATCCCAGGTCGGCTGGAACTCGTCGGATGGCTGGTGGTAATGCTTCTCGTTGTACTCCTTCCACTGGGCCTCTCCCCAGGCGGCGTCGTGTCCTTCGAAATTCTGCCCATGCTCGATCGACACCGCCGGGACCCCGATCTTGGCGAAGTTGTAATGATCGGACCTGTAGAACGACCCCTGCTCGGGATGCGCGTCCGGGCTGATGGTGAATCCAAAGAAACCGGCGGCATCCTGCAGGTAGTTCCAGAGCGTGGAACGCTCCCCTCCAAGAAACGTCATGTCCTTCGAAACGCCCAGGACGGAGACACCATCGAGGTTCAGATTCGCGGCGATCTTCCCCGGCGGGAAACTCGGATGGTTCGCGTAGAACTCCGAGCCACGCAGCCCCATCTCCTCCGCGGCGGCGCCGATGAACACCAGGGTGCGGCTGCACTTGACGGTGGACAGATTCATCGCGCGGGCCAGCTCCAGCATCGTGGCCACCCCGGAGGCGTTATCGTAGGCACCGTTGAAAATCCTGTCGCCCGTGGCATCGGGGTCGCCGATGCCCAGGTGATCATAATGCGCCGTGACAACCACTGCCTGGTCCTTGAGCACCGGGTCGTTTCCCTGGATGTAGCCGATGACATTCGACGTGTCCATCCTGCGAACCTTGCTGACGATGTGCGCCTTCGACTTCACACCGAGGGAAATGGGCTTGAAGTCGGGCCTGGCCGCCGCGGCGATCAACGCGTCGAGATCCTGGCCCGCCGCCTTGAGCAGCGCCCGGCCCGCCGACTCGGTCATCCATCCAGCCTGCTTGAGCGGCGCCGGCGCGTTCGGGTCGAGCTCGTTGAAGGCCCGCTCGCGCGCCCATGAGCCGCGCACCACCTGCCAGCCGTAGCCGGCCGAAGCGTCGGTATGGATCAGCAGCGCGCCGATGGCCCCTTTCTTCGCCGCGATCTCGTACTTGTAGGTCCATCGTCCGTAGATCGTGCGGGCCTTGCCGCCGAACACCGCCGGGTCGTCGCTCGGTGGATCGTCCACGAGCATCAGCAGCACCTTGCCCGCGACGTCCTGGCCCTTGTAGTCATCCCACGAAAACTCCGGCGCCACCACGCCGTGCCCGACGAAGATCATCTCGCCTTCGCTGTCCACCAGCGGCTGCTGTGTCTCCGTCCACAGCACGTCGTCATCCTTGTATTTGACCTGGGGCAGCGCGGAGGCGGCTGCGCCGGAAAAACTCAGACTGCTGTCGGGCTGCGTCTCCACGCCGACCATCGGGACGCGCTGCAGATAGCCTCCGCCCGCCCCGCCCGGGTACAGACCCGCCAGCTGCATCTGGCTGGCGATGTACATCGC
>DASROJ010000350.1:0-6835 GCA_035646975.1 Patescibacteria group bacterium | reverse complement strand
GGAACGCGCGCATCAGCTCGTCTTCGTCGTTGGCGATACGCATCCCCTTGCCGCCGCCGCCCGCTGCCGCCTTCACGATCACCGGATAGCCGATCTGTCTGGCGAGCCTGGCCGCTTCGGTCTCGTCAGCGAGGGTCCCTCCGCTGCCGGGCAGGATCGGCACGCCGGCCTTCGACACCGTCTCGCGGGCCTTGGATTTCTCACCCATCAGGGCGATGACGGCCGGCTTGGGTCCGATGAAGGTTATCTTGCATGCCTTGCACACTTCGGCGAACGCCGCCGACTCGGCCAGGAACCCGTATCCGGGATGTATGGCTTCGGCGTCGGTGATCTCGGCCGCGGCGATCACGGCGCCGATGTTGAGGTAGGACTCGCGGCTCCGGGCCGGGCCGATGCAGACATCCTCGTCGGCAAACTTCACGTGGAGCGAGTCCTTGTCGGCCTCGGAGTGGACCGCGACCGTCCTGATGCCCAGCTCGCGACACGCCCAGATGATGCGCAGGGCGATCTCGCCCCTGTTGGCAATCAGTATCTTCTTGAACATGTCAGGAGGAAATGACCCGGATGCGGAAAAGCACTTCGCCGTACTCGACGGGCTGGCCGTTGCTCACGGGGATGTCGACCACCTCGCCGGCGACTTCCGATTCGATCTCGTTCATGAGCTTCATCGCTTCGATGATGCAGAGCGCCTGTCCCTTCTTCACGATGTCGCCGACCTGGACAAAGGGCGCCGCGCTCGGATTCGGGGTGCGGTAGAAGGTGCCCACCATGGGTGAGGTGACCTGGTAGATATCCGCGGCGGGCGCCGCGGCCGGCGCCGCCGCCGCGACGGATGGCGGCGCTGCATAACCGGCGGCCGGCTGAACGGGCTGCGGCATAAGGCCTCCGCCCGCGTTGTGGTTGTGGGACCCGTCGCGCAGCCGTCCGGAGTCCTTGACGAGCTTGAGCTTGAAATCTTCCAGCTCGATCTCGAACTCGACGAAGTTCGACTGCGAAATGTATTCCATCAATTCCTTGAGCTCTTTGCTGTCCACGCGTCACTCCAGGGCCCAGCGGTCCTTCCGCGTCGGCGTCATCACACGATGGCCGGTATCCGTGACCACCACGATGTCCTCGATCCGGACACCGCCTTCGCCGGGGATGTAGATGCCCGGCTCGACCGTCAGCACCATGCCTGCCCGCAGCACTTCTTCCGAACGCGGGCCGACGCGCGGAGCCTCGTGAATCTGAAGCCCGACGCCGTGACCGGTGCCGTGACCGAACCGGCCTGCGTGCCCGGTCCGTTCGATGTACCCGCGCGCCGCCGCGTCGACATCGTTCGCGGTGACGCCCGGCCTGACCGACTCGATTCCCAGCAACTGGGACTCGAGGACGGTCCGGTAAATCCTGGTGGCCTTGTCGTCGGGACGGCCCAGATAGACCGTCCGTGTCATGTCGCTATGATATCCCTTAAAGCGGGCGCCGATGTCAAATACCACGAATTCGCCCTGCCCGAGCCGGCGTTCGGCCGCCCTGCCGTGCGGCAGTGACGACCTCGGCCCCGAGGCGACGATCAGGTCGAACGCCAGCTCCTCGGCGCCGGCCTGCTTCATTCTGAACTCAATTTCCAGCGCCAGGTCGCGCTCGACGGCTCCGGCCACAACCAGCGGCAGAGTCTGCTCGAACGCATCCGAGGTGATGTCGACGGCCCGCTGGATGAGCGCGATCTCTTCGGGATCCTTGATGATTCTCAGACCCTCGATGAGACCCCGGCAGGGTACCAGAACACCCCCTGCCTTGTCCTGCACCGCGTGACGCATCGCCTCCCAGGCATCGAACGCCACCACCTCGGCTTCGAACCCGACGCGGACCGCTCCGGCGCGGCGCGCTCCGGCGATGGCGGGCGCCCCACCGACCACGTCGATCTGGAAGCAGGGGGCCTCCGCCGCGGACTGCTCCGCGTAACGCGAATCGGTGACCAGGACCGCGGTGGACTCGGAGATAAGCAACGCCGCCGAGGAGCCGGTGAACCCCGACAAGTAGCGGACGTTTTCGATGCGGCTCACCACGAGGGCATCGATGCCTGACGATGCCAGCAGCCCCCGCGCGGCCGCGAGACGGGATTCTGCCCTACCCAATGGCTTTCCCGCTCAGGAAGGATTTACCCACGACCGCCGCCGCCGCGCACGACATGCCGCGGCGCGGCCCCCTTGATGACTTCGAGCCATGAGTTGAGAAGGGCTATCTTCCTCAGACGGCCCTGCTCTGCCGGGTCGGGAGCCGGCGCTGCCGGAGCCGATGGCTCTATCTCACCAAGCCGCTGGAGGGCCTCGGCGTTGGCCGGATCCCCTTTCAGGATCTCCCGGTACACGCGGGCCGCCTTGTCCTTGAGTCCCTGCTGCAGGTATATCTCCGCCAGCGTGGGCGTGGCCAGCACGGCGGGATCGAGCTCGCGGTCGTCCACGGTCCTCGGAGCGACGTAGCCGATGGTGGGCTCTCTGGCCGGGGCTGCCTCCAGGGCCGCCGAAGGTTCGACGCTTGACGGGGTTTCAACCGGCGGGTCCGGAACGACCGCAGCAAGCTTCGCCTCGAGCTGGGCGATCCGCTTTTTGGTGTCGGCATCGCCGGGAGAAAACGCCAGAAGAGCGCGGTACCGCTCCAGCGCTCCGGCGTCGTCGCCTTGTTCGGCGCAGATCTCCGCGATTACCCGGCGGGCGACGAGGTTGTCGGGCGCCTGGGCGAGCACGGATTCCATCGCCTCGCGGGACTCCTCCACGCGCCCCATGTCGAAGCAGACGCGGCCCAGAAGCACTCGCGCGGAAAGATAGGACGGATGTTTCTTGAGGCCCCGGTTGCAGACATTGGCAGCGGCCTCCAGCTGGCCCGACTCGAAATATTCGCGCGCCAGCTCGATGAAGAGCCTGGACGAAGGCTCGGCGGCCAGCCTGCGCTTCAGGTCGGCGATTTTCGGAGATTCCGAGGTTCCCGAATCGGGCATATGCGTAACGTTTTTCTTGCCGGTGCTGCGCCGTCACTCGTACGCTGGACTGCTGACCCAGGACACTAGCCGACCCCTGACCAGGTTTGCAAGTAAAACTGAAAAGCCCTCGCCGGAACAAACCGACGAGGGCCGTTCGAACTCAAGCGTGTTGCAGCGTTCAGGGCACATCCGCGAATGTCACGCCCACGAGCCCGTCGGTGCTGTGCAGACTTCCACCGGCGAGCTTCTGTGCGTTGAAGGAAATCTTGCAAATGTCCGAGCCGACTCCCAGCAGACCGACCTGGTTCGCTTCCTTGTATGCGCCCGTGGCGATGACGACGGTGATGCTCTCGGTGGCCCCAGCCGCGACCGCCACCGCGGCCGGTCGGTTGGTGTCGTCCAGGGTTCCATTGGCGCACTTGATGTCGAAGCTGAACACGAGCAGGTCGTTGCCCGACCCTGCGGTGGATGAGTTCGTCAGGTCGAACGTGACCGAATCATCGGGAGGCGGCACGCTCGCCATGGTGTTCGGATCGGTGCCGGGCGAGACATCCGATGTCACCGCCGAGGGTGTCACGCTCGAGATGGCGAGTACGGAGCCCGAAGAGCTCAGGTCCTGATCGCTGAGATGATCGCATCCGTAGAGGAAACCAAGGGCGGCGATTGCCCCTGCGATACAGATGAGATCTTTATGGAACGGTTTCATCTGTGAATTCCTCCTTAGATGTTCTTGACGATTTTCGGAGTGATGAAGACCAGCAGTTCCGAAGAGTCCTTCTTGTTGACCTTGTTCTTGAACAGCCAACCGAAGAACGGAATCTTCCTCAGACCGGGAAGACCCGTCTCGCTCTCGGATTCCTGCAGCTTGTAGACTCCGCCGATGACGGCGGTCGTGCCGGTCCTCACCAGGATCTGCGTGTCGACGCTCTCGGTGACGATACCCGGGGTGCCCGAAACGCGGATCGTGTTGGAGGGCTGGTTGTTCTCCACCTTCAGCTTCATGATGACGGTATCCTCCGCGGTGATCTGCGGAGTCACGACGAGCCTGAGCGACGCCGGGACGTACTGGACGTCGATCTCCGTGGCCGTCGTCGTCACGACGGGAATCTGCACGCCCTGTTCGATGGTCGCCGGCTGGTTGTTCTGCGTGGCGATCTTCGGTGAGGACAGGATTCGCACCTTGCCGTCGGCCTCGAACGCCTCCAGCGCGATGTCGAGCGTCAACGTGTCCGCGATGTTGCCGAGCATCAGGCCGATGGTGCCCGCCGAGGGGAAGCCCGTCGGCGCCGTGTTCAGGTCAGCCGCGAAGTCGACCCTGTTGGGGAACCGGTACGGATACGGATTGCCGGTGGCCGGTGCCCTGCTCGAGGCGATCTTCCAGTTGATTCCCAGGTCCCGCTCGTAGTTGCGGATGGCCTCGACGATCCTGGCCTCGATGATGACCTGGGGCGTCTGCGTGTCCAGGGCATCCAGCAGGCCGTTGTAGGCCGACTGCTTCTCGGGGATGTCGGAGATGATCAGCGTGTTCGTGCGGACGTCCGCGACGATCTTGCCCCGCTCGGTCTTGACCTGCTGCAGCACGTTGACGGCGTCCGCCACCTTCGCGTAGGAAAGAGTGCGCGTGAAGGTCACCGGGTCCACCGCCTGCTCCTGGGCCTGCTTGAGGGCCTTGAGATCGGCGGCCTCCTGGCGAAGCTTGGAGGTCTTCGCGATGCGGACGACGTTCTCTTCCTCGATCGCGTCGAGACCCTGGTTCTTCAGGATGACCTGGAACGCCTGATCCCAGGGCACCTGGTTCAACTTGATGTCCACCTTGCCCGCGACATCCGGGTCCAGCACGACGTTCATCTTCATGACATCGGCGAAGAAGAACATGACCTCGCGCAGGTCCGCGTCACGGAATGCGACCGAGATCTTCTCGCCGCGATACTGCTTTCTTCCGCCCGCGATCGTCCGGCTCTCGTATGCGTTCTGGGGCAGCGTGTTCATGTTCACTGCCTCGCCGGAGCGCGAACCCGCCGACTGCATGGGGCGCGCATCGGCCCGATCGAACAGGACGACATCGTGACCGAGGTCGTTCAGGTTACGTGAAGAGGCCGGCTCGGCATCCTGTGCCTTCGGGGCCGGCTTCGGTGCCCTGACGACTGCCACGGGCTCCTGGTTCGACTGGACCGGCTGGGTCGACCCGGTTGTGGCCGTCGATGGAGTGTCGCCCGGCAGGGTCGCGTTGGACGCCGCCGTGGTCTGATCCTCCACCTGCGGCCCGGTGAAACTCACCGCGACGTTCGAGCTGCCGGTCTCGATCTTGTAGGCTTCCCGACGCGACAGATCGAACACGACGCGAGTCACCTGGTCGGGCATTCCGCTGAACTGCGAGACACGCACCTGGTTGACGCCGCTGGCGCCCACCGGGATCTTCTTGGATTTGACACCGTTGTGCACGCCCAGGACATCGACCACGAGGCGCGGCGGGTTGTCCAGCTCGAACGACTTGTACTCCATCGCCCCGTCGCCTTCGAGCAGCACGATGGGCTGCTCCTGGCTGCCGGTGATGTTGACCGCGTTGAGCCTGGACGCCTGCCTCGCGGCGGCCGTGGTGGCTGCCGTCTCGGGAACCGCGGGTGAGGCGGACGAGATCGCGGGCGCGGCCTGCGGGGCTCCCGGAGTGACACCCGGAGTGACACCGAGAAGCGTGATCACGATATCGGCCCCGTTCGGCTCGATGTGAGTGTCGGCCGACATCCGGCCGACAAGCTCGACGCGAGCGTGATTCGAGCCGTTCTGCGACGGCACCTGGGTGACCTCGATCCTGCCGAGCTGGGCGGTGCCCACTTCGATGCTGGGCTGCACCGCGCTGGCGTCGACGTCCGGCAGCTCGAGAACGAGCCTCGTGGCCTCGGGGTCGTACGACGTGTAGCTCAGAGGATGGTCACCCCTGATGGTGACGACGGTCCCGTTCTCGCCGGGCTGCGCTGTAATCGACTCGATGCGATTGCTGCCGGGCAATTGTGCCTGCCCGTTGTCCGCCTGCCCTGCCGCCTCGCTCTGCGCCCGGCCCGAATTGTCGGGCAGCGGAGCAGCTGGCTCGGTGACCGGCGGGTTGGCGGCGCAGCCAAGAGCGCAAAGGGTCAGGAGCGTGGCCCCGACCATCCTCCCCCATCTCATGAGCGTCCCTCCTTGTTCAGGTTCAGTCCCTTCTCCACATCCCGGAATGGTTTGATCCGGGTGGGATCACTAATCTTCTGACGGAAAACGACGAGGCCGCTGACAGGATCGATCCTGCGCACCTCGCCGTCGTAGAGTTTGTCGCCCTCGTGAAGCGTCGTGCCGTACCCATCGGGCCCGATGACCAGGGCCACGTTGCCGTTCTTGCGCGTCAGGACGCCGATGATGGTCACGTCCTGGATGAGCCAGCACTCCATGCCCTCCCCCTTGCAGACCTGGCCCGACATCTGCGCCGCCAGAATGTCCTGCGGCGAGAGGAACGGGTCCCGGCGGTCGCCGGGATCGTAGGTGAAGGTGTTGCCCTCGGACGAGTTCTCCTCGTCTCGCTTGATTTGCTCGAGTGCCTTGATGGCCGAGACATGATTCGGGTCGGTGGCGATCACCGCCATGCCGCCGGGCCCCGCCGGCTGTGCCGGCTGTGCCGGCGTGGCGGTTCGGGTGGCCACCGGCTGCGACGGCGCTCCGGCAGTGCCCGTCATCGAGCCACCGCCGGCGTTGCCCGACTGGGCCGCCTGTGCCTGGTTCACCTTGGTCCTGGCCTTGCCCACGACCGTGCCGCTCTGTGCGCCGGCCGGGGCCGTCGCGAGGCCCGCCATGATCAAAGCCGTCACGACGACGGCGCCCCGCTTCGTGAAGGTTGCTCTCATGACG
>DASROJ010000349.1:0-15471 GCA_035646975.1 Patescibacteria group bacterium | reverse complement strand
GCTCTTGTCCATGTGATGTTTCACGAACAGATAACCTGGAAACATCGGCACCGCGGCCAGCTTGCGTGTGGCGCCACGCCTGTTCCAGGTCTGCACGCGCGGAAGGAAGACCTGGTAGCCCCTGGGAACCAGGCTGTCGTGCACCAGCTGCTCACAGTTGCTGTGGGTCCACAGAGCATGCCATTTCAGGTCATCCAGCAAGGCTTCGCCCCCTTAGGTCCCTGCCCGGCTTCCCCGGATCTGAACCATGAATCGTTGACAGATAGCTGGCTTTGAAGCAGCGCCCGCGATACCCCCGGCTGTTCGCCGCCGGCTCCATCGGTAAAAGCCGGTTGACTGGGTGGTCACCGTCAAAGTGATTTGACTGTACCGTGGGCGTAATGTCGGGACCATCGGGCCGATGCTCAATATGTCCCAGTAGAGTTGCCCCACACCGTCCGCAAGACTGTGCCTCATGCGTATGTCGGGTGAAACCCGGATGAGAACCGGACAGTGACTGACTGATGGTTCGCACGCTTCCGAGGCGCTCGCGTCCCGCCATGAATCATCATGGCGCGGAGTGAGGGAGGCCCCGGTGAGGAGGAGGATGGAGGGCAATCGGGGACTGGGCACTGAGCGGTTCCCAGGAACATTCGCGATGACGGTCGGCCGCCGAGGGCGGCGCGCCCCGCGTCCGGTGAGGGACGCGGGGCGTCACCAGATCAATTGCCTTGCAGGCTCTTGGCCGGCGCGAGAAGCAGCAGGCCGCCGGCGACGATCGCCAGGACGCCCGCCCAGAGGGGGATGTTCACCGTCTCCTTGTCCTTGACGGTGAATTCGATCGGGCCAAGTTGCGCGTTGTGCGATTCCTTCGTGTAGCTGAACTTGCCGTAGGCCAGACCCAGGATTCCGGCGACGATCAGCACGATCGCGAGTATCTTGATCGGGTTCATTCCGGCGCTCCTTTAGACGACTCTTCTACCCTGAATGACACGCAGCAGCACGACGACGATCGCGATGACCAGCAGCACGTGCAGCAGGCCACCCATGGTGTACGAAGTGACCATTCCGAGAATCCAGAGGACGAGCAGAATCAGGACCAGGGTCCCAAGCATCATGTTCTCCTTGTGGCAAGGCGGCTATCGGTGCGCCGCTTCGTCATTCACTCTCAGGCTCGACACCATCCGATCGAACGTGGGTCTGAGCTCCTCGTAGGCATCCGCCGGAGCGATGAACAATGCATAGATCACGTGGTCGTCGGCGAGCTCGCGCGTGAACAGCGTGACGCGCTCGTCCTTCCGGGTCACGGGTGAGCGCCCCGCCAGCACCACGGACAGCGCGGGGGCTCCGTTGATTCGGTCGTTGCGCTGCGAGTCGGGAACCAGCCTCAGGTTCGGATTGGTGCTCAGGATCTCTCTCAGCAGGTCGTTCGTCGCCCTGGCAAGCTGCGTGTTGTCCACGTTGCTGCTGTAGCCGCTCCCCGACATGAACCCCTGACTGTAGCCGTAGGCGCCGCCGAACCGGTCACCGGTATCTTCGTTGTTGAACGGGTCGTAGTGATTGACGATCACACCGAAGGTCAGATCCCGCTCCTGGCCGCCGTTGTCTACGAACCCGCCTTCGGGCGCGATGGTCACGCCCTGGCCGTTCGACGGCTCATAGATCTCCCAGTTCACGGGATAGTCCATCGTGAAGAAATGCCGGCGCTGCTCGAATGTGCGGAACTGCGTCGAGGTCGGATAGATCCCCTGGGTGTCGGAGGCGCGCGCGACGGAATCCGAAGAGGTCGACGAGTTGCGGATCGGCTGACCGTTCGCGCGTGCCTGCGCGATCTGCTGCATCGTCTGCGCCGGAGCCATGTTCTTCAGCCTGGTGTTGACCTGCGCGAAGCCGCCAACGGGGGGCAGGGGCCGGATTTTCAGCGATTTCATCTCTTGTCTGACGCGGGCCGCTCGATCGCCTGGGCTCGGATGGGAGCTGAAGAACTGCTCGACCTTGCTCGGCTCCCGGTTCCTCTTTCCTTCCAGCATCTGGAAGAAGGCGACCATGTCCATCGGGTCGTATCCCGCCTTCGCCATCATCTGGGCGCCCACGACATCGGCCTGCTCTTCGTCGGTGCGGCTGAAGCCCAGGAACAGCGCGTTGAGCCCGAATCCGCCCACCGCGCCAATCGTCTTGCTGGTCGAGCTACCGTCCTTTGAAAACAACCCTCCGAGAATGCCGAGACCCGCCTGGCCGAGATATGCCTTCGACGCCTGGTTGGTCCCATGCCTGAGGGCGACATGCGCCATTTCATGGGCCATGACACCCGCGAGCATCCCTTCGGACGTGGCCGCCTCGATGAGGCCGCGGTTCAGGTAGAGGAACCCTCCCGGCAGCGCGAAGGCGTTGATGTCCGATGTGTTCACGACCTTGTACTGGTAGGGGTAGTCGGCCCCGGGCGCCACGTCGGCGAGACGCTTCGCGATGCCGCTGACGAGCCTGTCGGTTGGACTGTCGGTGAGTATCGGGAGCTGCTTTTCGGCTTCGACGGCCGACTGCCGTCCGATCTCCTGGTCCTGTTCCACCGAGAAGAGATTGAAGCCCGGCCTGATTCGCGTTTGTGCCACGACAGAGGGCATGCCGAGAACCATCGACACCACCGCGATACCGATCAAAACCCGATTTCGAATCGTATGTTTGGCCATCCGCGTCACCTCTCAGCTTTCATTTGAGCCCGCATCTCAATTCCCGGGATCTGTGCCGGACTCCTGATTGCACCGCTTACAGTCGTCTCATGATTCGAGGCTATACGCTCGCGACCCACACGAACATGGGGTGGATACCCCACCGGGCTTGTGGGGGATCCCGTGATCCGATCGCGCGAAGCGCCGGAGCGGGGCATCCGGAATCGCGATGTTTCACTCGTGTGATGACCGATTTCGTGGTGGCTGCCGGGAGGAGAGGTTGCCGGTGGCCCGGGATTCGTTCGAAAACCGGGCCACCGGCGAGGTACTGCGCGGTGCGTGGCGCCAGCGGGGGAGCGGCAGCTCCCGCCGGGCGCCGTTTCAGGACAATCAGACCGCCCCGACGAACTCCTCGAGGGTGATCTGGCCATCGCGGTTGTCGTCGAGCTTGTCGAAGTTGCCGGCGCTCTGCCCACGCCATTCTTCACGCGTCAGCACGCCGTTGTGGTCCCGGTCGAGGGTGTTGAATCGCTTCTCCATGTCTCGATACTGCCTCTCGAACTCCTCGTTTCCCAGCTTGCCATCGTTATTGGAGTCGAGCCTCGCGAAGGCCAGTTTGTCTCCGCGCCATTCGGCCTTGGAAATCGTCCCGTTCCGGTTCAGGTCATATCGATTGAACATGGCTTTGCTCTGGGCAGGAGTCGTCCTGGCGAACTCGTCCCGGCTCAGGTCGCCGTTGTTGTTCGCATCGAGATTGTCGAAGGCCTTGCTGGTGCCGTCGAACTCCGTGCGTGAGATCAGCCCGTTGCCATTGCGGTCGAGCTGGTTGAACCGGGCGTACCTGTCGTTCGATGCCGGCACCGTGGGTGGCGGAGCCGTGGTCCCCGGCTGGTTCTGGTACTCCTGCCGGGTCAGCATGCTGTCACGGTTGTAATCGAGGCGATCGAACTCGGTGGCGTTCCAGCGCCACTCGCCGCGTGAGACCAACCCGTCGCGATTCGTGTCGACGGTGGCAAAGTCGACGTTGTAATTGCTGTTGCCCGCGTTCCCGTAGCCGGTCTGGTTCTGGTATTCCTGCCGGCTCAGCATGCTGTCGTGGTTGTAATCGAGGCGATCGAACTCGGTGGTGTTCCAGCGCCACTCGCCGCGGGAGACCAGCCCGTCGCGGTTGGTGTCGATGGTCGAGAAATCGGCGTCCGGTCCGTTGTGCCCGCGGTAGGGGAAGTGGGAATCGCCATCGTTCCCGTTGCCCGTCTGGTTCTGGTACTCCTGAGGGGTCAGAAGGCCGTTGCGGTTGTCGTCGAGACGATCGAAGTCGTTGCTGTTCCACCGCCATTCGCTCCGGGAGATCATGCCGTCGCGGTTCGTGTCGATGCTCGAGAAATCGGCGTTGGTGGCGTTCTGTCCGTTGTGGTAGTAGTCGTGTCCGTTGTCGTCGTATCCGTTCTGATTCATGTATTCCTGCCGGGTCAGCAGGCCGTTGCGATTGCTGTCGAGACGATCGAATTCATCGCTGTTCCACCGCCACTCGCTGCGGGAGACCATCCCGTCCCGGTTCGTATCCACGGCCGCGAAGTCGTCGTAGTGCTCGCTGTCCAGGGCCGGCTGGATCTCGTCTCCTGTGAGCCGTCCGTCGCCATTTCTGTCGTGCTGGGAAAAGGACTGCGAGTTGCCGCGCCACTCGTCGCGGGAAATCACACCATCGTTGTTCCTGTCCAGGCCCCGGAATCGCATCGAGCGTCCGTTGCCATGGTCGCCATGATTGCCATGGTTGCCATTGTCATTGCCGCGGTTTTCGTTTCCGTTGCCGTTCCCGTGGTCGTCCTGGGCTGCAACCGCGTTGGCGGCAAGCAGCAGGCAGACGGTCATGAGGGGTGTTGTAAGCCAGGTCAATGGCCGACGCATCACGATTCTCCTATCGAGAAAAATGGGCTGCAGGCCCATGTGTTCAATCGTTGAGATGGACCGCGCGGAAGGTGCAGTGATCCGGCGTGGATACAAAAGTTCTGCGAGCACCCTCGGCTTTGGAAAGAGTAGCCAGCCTGTCCAGTGGAGACAACCGGGAATACCCTGCAATTCGGGGGCAGATTGACCCGGATCGATCGCAAGGGTGGATCGCGAACGCCCGGATCGCCGCAGCTCGCGGGGCGATCCGGGCGGTAGGGTCGTACTGCCTAATTCGAGGTCTTCTGCAGCGCTTCTTCAGCCATCGAACGTACGTTTTCCAGCATCAGGGGCCAGTCGTAGCTGTTCCAGGTCTTGCCCTGCTTGATGCTGTTGGGGTGATCGTCCTTGAAGCCGCTCATCCTGCCAAACAGCGGATGACCTTCCCGCGCGGTGCCGTCGAGCAGCAGGTATCCCTTGCCGACCGGGATCGCCGCCAGTATCAGCCCGTGCTTGCCGCGTGTGTCGGTCATTTCGATCAACGGGGCTGCGTTGAGGGTCCCGTCGAACTTGTATCTCGGAAACACGTAGAGCTGTGTCACCCCCGTGGTGAACGCATGATTGCCGATCTGCAGCCTTGGTGAAGCATCCTTCACGAGCAGCTCGCCGCCCTTGTTGCCGGTCGACGTCTTCTCATAGGAGTAACTGTCCATCTTGTACGGCGCCACACGCTGGCCCAGGGCGCTTTCCAGTCCCGAACCCGCCACCCAGAGCACGCCACCCGCCTCGACCCATTTGCGTGTCAGGTTGAGATGAGCGTCGGAGAGGGTCTTGGGCATCTCCTCCTCGAGCACCAGGACGTTGACGTCCGAACCGGGTGTCAGCGTGAGCAGATCGTCCGCATGAGCGGCGTCGACGCGGTATATCCCGGTATTGATCTTGTCCAGGGCCGCCGCGGGGGCCAGCCCGGCCGTGATGAGAAACAATCCTGTGGCAATTCGCTTCAAAGCCGTGGTGCGCATTGAGTTCTCCTTTTGCCGCGAGGGGCGCGGTCGTCTCGTGCCGAGGCTCTGCTGCAGGGCATGGGAGTAATTGTCTACACCACGGCAAGTCAAAGTATAATTGCGTCGTATTGCGCTCACTATGGGGGGATCTCTTCGACGCGGGTGTGTAAAGACCTGCCAGGCATTGCTGCCCGCGGTGGGGATCGGAGTGGCAATGCCTCGGAATTGCCAGTTGGGCTGTGCGCTGGACGAGTGACACGCTCTTCGCCTACGATTCACCCACAGAACGGGCCGGCATCCGTTCAGGCGGTGAATGAAGCAGGGGCAGTGAGGAGACATATCATGATATCGATGCTCGCGATCCCGATCGCCGTTCTTGCAGCCACGATGGTCCCGGGGCCCGCAGCCGCCGGAGTCGCCGGCACTCCGGACCGTTTCGATGCCTACTATTCCGGGCCTCCTTGCCCGGCCAGCCAGTTCGATCGCACCTTCTCCGAATTCCAGGTCAATCTGTCGTCGGAGGAGGTCATGCTGAGCGGAGATCTGGTGGCGGGGCGCAACGGCGAAGCGCTGCTGGCGCGCGATGGGCGACCACCCGTGCGCCTGGTGACCAACGCGTCACGCGCCAACTGGCTGCTGTCATACCCCTTGATGATGAACCAGGTGGGGATCTGGGGCCGCCCCATACTCCGCCAGGATTGCACGACGGACGCGGACTCCTTCTACGTCGACGCCATCTTCCCGCCGCTTCTGATCCAGGGCCGGGTGGATCCGCGCGTCGATCTCATGGGACGGCAGGGAGTCGCCCCGCTGCAGAAAGCGGTGCGGAAGTTCAGGCTGGTGCTGAGCCGCGGAATGCACGACGAGGACGTCACCGAGAAACCCGAGGATGGGATGCTGCGCGCCGCAGGCCATCTCGCGCATGAGCTGTTCGAGCCCGGGGCGGCCGTGGCGATTGAACCCTGGCGGGTGCGTCTGTTCGGCGCGGAAGAGGAGCTGCCGGAATCCAGCGCCGTGGAGATCCTGCTGTCGGGCTCCGACGGAGCGGTGGGGTTCTTCGGGCACATCGCCGCCGGAAGCGGCGGCATGGTCTACAACGTCTATCCGAAGGGTTCCGACCGCGGCGCGACAGGACCGGTGCACATCGCCGACTACCTCTTCAACGCACAGAGAGGTCACGCGCTGCGCCGGCCGACCTGGATTCTCCGGTTGGAGGGGCTTCCCGAAGACGTGGTGACGGCCTTTCACAAGGACATCCAGGCTCAGGTGGACGATCTGGAAAGCGGGCGTATCGCGTATCACCCGACCGCCAACAACTGCACGATCGTCAGCCTGAAGGCGCTGGGGCATCTTGGATTCCAGGTGGCCAAGGCCCGCTACTTCACGCGCCGGTTCCCGCGTCCGGCGTTCACCAAGATCCTTTCGGATCTTCCCCACCTTCTGGCCAGCGGGCGGCTCAAGGCGGGCCGGGTGGAGCTGATCTATGTTCCCCAGGTCCCGACACGGCCCACCGTGGGCGGGGCGCCGAACCGTCCGCTGCGCGACCGCTCCAGGGTCGGCTGAACCGCGAAGGAGTCAGCAGGCGGCGAGCGCGTCGAGACGCCGACGCAGAAACGTCTTTTCGGGCGTGCTGCCGGCAAGCTCGAAAGCCCGGCGATAGGCGGCGCGAGCCTCCTCGAGCCGCCCGAGCCGTCGAAGAAGATCGGCTCTGGCGGAATGGAAATAGAGATAGTTCTCCATCGTGCCGGATCGGCCCGCCTCATCGACCAGAGCCAGCCCGCGTTCAACACCTTCAGCCATCGCCACGGCCACCGCGCGGTTCAACGCCACCACGGGCGAAGGCTGGTGTCGCAGCAGGGCATCGTACAGCCCGACGATTTGCGCCCAGTCGGTCTGCTCGGGCCGTGGCGCCGTGGAATGCACCGCGGCGATGGCGGCCTGCAGCTGGTAGCTGCCCGATTGGCGCATCAGCAGCGCCCGTTTGAGCATTTCCGTTCCCTCCGCGATCTCTTCTCGATCCCAGAGGCCGCGATCCTGATCCTCCAGAAGGACGATCTCGCCGCTGGCAGAGGTCCGGGCGGCGCGGCGTGAATCGTGAAGCAGCATCAGCGCCGTGAGACCGAGCACTTCGGGCTGCCCGGGCATGAGCGCCACGAGGATTCGCGCAAGCCGGATGGCTTCGGCGCACAGCTCCCGCCGCACCAGCTCGTCGCCGCTGGTGGCGGAATAACCCTCGCTGAATATCAGGTACAGCACGGCGAGCACCGCGGGCAGGCGCTCGGCAAGCAGCGGATCCTCGGGGACCTCGTACGGAATCCTGGCCTGACGGATCTTCGTCCTGGCTCGAACGAGACGCTGGCCGAGCGTCGCGGGCGGCACGAGAAACGCACGCGCGATCTCCGCCGTGGTGAGTCCTCCCAGCGTGTGAAGCGTCAGCGCGACCTGCGCTTTCTGGTTCAGGGCCGGATGACAGCATGTGAAGACGAGGCGCAGGCGGTCGTCCTGCAACGATGAGCCCATCCAGGATTCCATCATGGCGTTCGGGCCCTCTTCGGCCCCAGCGGTGCGGGACCGCGCATCCGCGCGCACCCTGGCGCGACGCAGCTGATCGATTGCCTTGCGCTTCGCGGTGGTGGTGAGCCAGGCGGCCGGGTTCTCAGGCACCCCCTGCGCGGGCCAACGATCGCATGCCGTGGCGAACGCTTCCTGCAGAGCGTCTTCGGCAAGCTCGAAGTCGCCCATCAGGCGGATCAATCCGGCAAGGATGAGACCTGACTCCTCTCGAAAGACACGTTCGATGGCCTGGCGCGAGATGGTCACGGAATCGAAGCAGGGTGGCCGGAAGACTCCCGAGGCCTGCACGGCCACGGGAGTCTTCTCACCACGCTACCTGGCTACTTGCGCGCCAGATCGAAGGCCGCGGTCATCACGTTCCTGCCGTCCTTGACCTCCTGCCACTCGGAATGGATGTGGTTGTCGTCCTTCCAGACGATCGTGGCGTGGTGCATGTGCTCTTCGCTTTCCGATTTCATGTTGGTGCCCCCCGCGCAGTGGAAGACCAGTTTTCGCGGGTCGGTCTGTGGTTCGGCTTTCATGCGAACCTGGTTGCCCATGACACAGTAATGCGTCAGCACCAGCTCATCGCCGTCCATGTGGTACAGGGTGATCATCTCGTGATCCTGGCCGGCGAAAATCGTCTCCTCCACCGCGCTGCCGCCGGCGGTGACATGGTAGCTGGAGATCACCTTGGTGGTGGGTTTGCCGTCCGGGCCCACCTCGACCCACTCACCCGTCAGTTTCTTGATGATGTCCAGCTTGCCGGGAACCGCGGGTTTCGCGGCCCTCTCCCGGGCGGTGGCCTCGGGGCTCTGACCGGCGCGCAGCGGGACGGTGGACGCCAGAACCGCCATCACCGCGAGCGCCGCACTCAGGAACGGGGTGACTCTTCTTCGCATCGTTGCCTCCTATTAATGTGGTTTTCCGGGCGCAGCACAGGTTCCAACCCTGTGTTCATTCGGGCATCTCCCAGAGCGGCCTGACCTCGACACAGCCCATCCTGGCCGAGGGGATCTTCGATGCCCATCGAATGGCCACGTCGAGATCCGCGGCTTCGATCTGGTAGTAGCCACCCAGCTGCTCTTTGGTCTCGGCGAAGGGACCGTCGCTCGTGATGGTCCTGCCATCACGCACGCGCACGGTCGTGGCGGTGGCCACCGGACGGAGCCGTGACGAGGCCTGGTGCGCGCCCGCTGCCTTGAGCTCCCCCGTGAACGTGGCGAATTCAGCCATGAGTTTTTCGGTTTCGGTCGGGGAGAGGTTCGAGATGTTGGCTTCGTCGTTGTGGATGAGCAGCAGGTATCGCACGGTGTGCCTCCTTGGGAGTTGGCAGCGGGGGTTCCGCTCCGGTCACTGCTACGACGCGCCAGCCAACCCGGTTTCGACCGGGTCGGTCGCGTTTTTTCATTTTCGGCCCGGCAGGGCCCCTACAACCGGGCTGTTGCGATGCGCCCGGCGGGGTGGGATGATGTTCGCCATGATGAGGCGGCCCGCAATGAGGCTGCCCGGGATAGCGAACCTGATCATGCGAGGTGGCCTGATGTCGATGTGGAAGGGTGTTCTCATGATGGGAGTTCTCCTCGTCGGTGCGGCCGCGCAGGGGGCGGCGGCCGAGACGGCTCCAGCGGCGCCGGCTGTCGGCGCCCCGGCGCCCGATTTCAGCCTGACGAGCGGGGATGGCCAGCAGACGAGTTTGAAGGATTTCCACGGCAAGTGGATCGTCCTCTACTTCTACCCCAAGGACTTCACCGGCGGATGCACGCTGGAAGCGCACAATTTCCAGCGGGACCTGGCGAAGTACGAGCAGGCGGGCGCGGTGATCCTGGGCGTCAGCGTGGACAGCGCCGAGTCGCACAAGAGCTTCTGCGCCAAGGAGGGGCTCAGCTTCAGGCTGCTGTCCGACCCGGACGCCAAAGTGTCGACGACCTACGCTTCGGTCATGGAGTACAACGGCGCCAAACTGTCGGCGCGCAACACCTATCTGATCGACCCTGAAGGCAGAATCGCCAAGGTCTACACGGGAGTCAAGCCGGCCGGGCACAGCGACGAGGTGCTCCTCGCCCTTTCCAGTCTTCAGAAGCATTGACCCGATGAACGAGCCCGAAGAGACAACTCGCGAGTTGTCCCCCTGGTGGCGGCACGCGACGATACTCGTCATGATCGCTGGGTTTTCGGTGCTCTGCATGATCACCGTTCTGACCTACACGAACGCGCCGCCGATCCCGGGTCGGGTAATCGACGAAGCGGGGCAGACCCTCTTCGACAAGCAGGCGATCCTGCACGGCCAGGAGGTTTTTCTCAAGTATGGCCTGATGGAGCATGGGACGCTCTGGGGACACGGCGCCTATCTCGGCCCCGACTACACGGCGGAGTACCTTCACCGTCTGGCGGAGATTTGCGGCGGCCGGGACGCGGCTCGCATCCTCAAGCAGAACCGGTACGACCCGTCCACCGACACACTCGTTTTCAGCGCCTGTGAGGCGGCCTCGCTCACCGTCCAGCAGCGTGAATGGGATGAGTATTTCCGCGGACACACGCCGGCACCAGGGCTTCCGGCCTTTTTCATCCAGGACCCGGGCGAGGTGAGGGACCTGACCCTCTATTTCGCCTGGGCCTCCTGGGCCACCGTGGCCAACCGGCCGGGGAAGGACTACTCCTACACCAACAACTGGCCGTATGAGCCGCTGGCGGGCAACACGCCGAGCAGCTCGACCTACCTCTGGAGCGCCCTGAGCCTGATCACACTTCTGGGCGGCGTGGGCGCGATCCTGTTCATGTTCGGCAAGTTCGATTACCTCGGATGGGGAGGGGAGAAGACACCCGCCCACTTCCACGACAATGCCCTGGCTGGATGGAAGCTGACGCCGAGCCAGTGGGCGACCGGCAAGTTCTTCGGGGTGGTCGCCGCGCTCTTCCTGCTCCAGGGTCTGGCCGGCGGGGCGCTGGCGCACTACCGGGTCGAGCCCGGCGCGTTCTACGGGATCGACATCGCCTCGCTCCTGCCCTACAACCTGGTTCGCACCTGGCATCTTCAGCTCGCGATTTTCTGGATCGCGACGGCCTGGGTGGGCGGCGGACTGTTCCTTGCGCCGCTCGTGGGGCGCGAAGAGCCCAGGGGGCAGAAACTCGGCGCCAACGTCCTGTTCGGCGCGCTGGTGTTCGTGGTGCTGGGAAGCCTTTGCGGTGAATGGCTGGGAATCAACAATCGACTCGGGAATCTCTGGTTCTGGCTCGGTCACCAGGGCTCCGAGTACCTTGACCTCGGCAGGCTATGGCAGCTGCTGCTCGCGGTCGGACTCGTGCTCTGGCTGGTGCTCATGTATCGCGCGCTGCGCCCCGCCATGAGGATTCCCGCTCGCTCGGAGCTGGCCTCGCTGTTCGTGTATTCCGCCGCGGCCATCCCGATCTTCTATCTCCCGGCGCTGTTCTACGGTCCTCACACGAACTTCGCCATCATCGACAATTGGCGTTTCTGGATCATCCACCTCTGGGTGGAAGGCTTCTTCGAGCTGTTCGCCACGGTGCTCGTCGCCACGATGTTCCACCAGATGGGACTGGTCAGCGTCACCACCGCGACGCGTGTCGTCTATCTCGACGCCATCCTCTATCTCGGCGCGGGAATCATCGGCACGGGGCACCACTGGTACTTCACGGGTCAGGGCACGCTGAACATGGGTCTTGCCTCGGCGTTCTCGGCCATGGAGGTCGTGCCACTGACGCTGCTGACGCTCGACGCCTGGGATTTCGTGAAAATCAAGGATCGACCCTGCGGCGATTGCGGCAGCAAGTTCGCCGCCGGGCAGATGTGGGCGATCTACTTCCTGATGGCCGTCGGATTCTGGAACTTCGTTGGAGCGGGCGTCTTCGGCTTTCTCATCAACCTGCCCATCGTCTCCTACTTCGAGGTCGGCACGCTGCTGACGAGCAATCACGGGCACACCGCGATGTTCGGCGTGTTCGGCATGCTGGCCCTTGCCGTACTGGTGTTCTGTCTTCGCGCCATGCAGACCGATTCGGTCTGGAACGGCACCGTGAAATTCGTGCGCGCGGGGTTCTGGGGGCTCAATGTCGGCCTTGCGCTGATGGTGATCAGCGATCTGTTCCCTGGAGGAGTGCTGCAGCTGTGGGATTCCCTGAGCCACGGCTACTGGCACGCGCGACGCCTCGAGTTCCTGATGGGCGGGACATTTCACACGCTGGAGTGGATTCGGATCATGGCCGACTCTGTCTTCCTGCTTTTCGGAGTGGTGCCGATCCTGATCGCAGCGGCGCGAAGCCTGCTGCTGCGGGACGCCGCCCGCACCGCATGATGTTGACGCACGTCTTTTTCGACATCGGGGGGGTGCTCGGGACGAACGGCTGGGACCGTGGCCAGCGCGCCGGCACCGCCGCCCGGTTCGCGCTGGGCCCCGAGTTCGAGACCCTGCATCAGCGGACGGTCGCCGACTGGGAGAGTGGGCTGATCACCTGGGATGCCTACCTCGACATCACCGTGTTCAACGCGCCGCGTCCGTTCTCGCGGGAGGAGCTTCGCGCCTGGGTGCTGGCATTGAGCGCGCCGTATCCCGAATCGATCGCGCTGGTCGAACGGCTCGCGGCCCAGGGTAGCCGCCGTCTGTTCACGCTGAACAACGAGCCCGAAGAGCTCAACGTTCATCGCATCGAGCGGTTCGGGCTTCGCCCGTACTTCTCGGGCTTTCTGAGCTCGTGCTGGCTGGGCCTGCGAAAGCCTTCGGAGAAGATCTACCAGCGCGCGCTGGCGATCGCGCAGGCCGATCCGGCGGCCTCGCTCTTCATCGATGATCGGGAGGAGAATCTCGCCCCGGCTCGCGCGCTGGGGATGCGCACGCTGCTTTTCGAGGGGGCGCCGCGGCTGGAGTCGGCGCTGCGCAGCGAGCGGCTACTGTAGGAGCCGGCAGCACGCCGGCCCGACGTGTCACCCGCGGCCCCGCCAGGGGATCCGCGACTTCCTGATCCGTTCCGGACAGACAAGCGCAGGTGTCTGGTCGTAGTCGAGATGCTCCAGCGCGCGACCGGCCCCCAGCGTCAACCGCTCCCACGTCAGCGAGCGTCCCGCGCGGCGCGCGGCGCGGAGTGTCTGGACGATGGAATAGGTGAAGGCGCCGTACGATGTGACGCCATGCCGGTACTCGTAGGAAAGCTCGCCCTCCTGGCAGGCCTGCAACAGCACCGGCAGAAACGGGCCACGATGACCGAAGTCGCTGCAGGCCCTGTCGTAGGTCCTGTCGGTGAGAGACCGCAGCAGCGCGGCGGAGCCCAGACGCCGCGTCTGTCCGTCGCGGCCGAAGAAGTCTTTCTGCTTCCATGAGGCAGCCGCCCGGTTGATGGGTGGCAATTGCCGCGGGACCCACATCAGGGCACGCGGATCCCATTTCAGCGCGCGGTGACGGATGTCGTCGGGCGGGTTGAGCCCCCGCGCTCTGAGCCCTCCGTCCCGCGTCATGCCCCCGCTGTGGCAGCAATCGAACATGGCCAGGAAACGGGTTCCATACGGGAGCTGGCTGTAATACTCGTGGAACCGGTCGTCGGTGAAGGCCCGCTCGCGCGACCAGTCGAAGTCGTAGCCGACGAGACATTCGTCCTGATGGTCCACCTCGTCCTTGCGCCCGTACTGAGGAATCCGCGCACCATGACCGCTGAAGAAAAAAACGCGATCCTGCCCGTCCCCGCTTCCCTCGAGCAGCCAGTCCAGCCGGTCGAGCATTCCCGCGAGTGTCGCGCGGCCGTTGAGCAGGATCCTGATGTCTTCGGGATCGAAGCCGCATTCCTGCAGCGCGGCGCTCATCAGGTAGACGTCGTTGACGCATCCGTCGAGACGGTTCTGCGGGTCTGGATAATCGTTGATGCCAACGAGAAACGCCCGGCGCCTCGGTTTCTTCACCGTGGCGCGAAAAACCTTCTCGGTCCTCGCCATCGACTTTTCGATCGGCTCGCCGGCCACCTGCCGCCAGACCGACTGAAGCGTCCGCGGGTGGGCAAGGTAACGCTCGGCGTCGTGATTCAGCGATCCCGGACCATCGAACCCCGTTTCGACCTGCTGGAAAGCCGGTTTGTCCAGCTCGATGCGCGAGGTGAAGACCCGGTCGCGTGGATTGAAGAGGTGGAACCATCGCAACGCCGGCAGGCCGGTCAGCCTGCCGCCAAAGGTCGCCCGCACGAAGGGGTTGCCGATCTGCGAGCCGAACGACACGAAGGTCCGGCCGGCGATCGCATCGGCGTTTCGCGAGCGAGCGAAGGTGTCATACGCGATCAGCGAGCCGAGGCTGTGCGCGCACACGACATCGGGGGCGAACTCCCGGGTCGCCTGCAGCACGCGACGGCGGGCCCGGGCACGCAGGCCGGCGTTTTCGACCCATTGCGCCACCATCCCGGCCGTCCAGCGGAGGGTTTCGTCCGGGTGCTGGATCCCGCGGGACGGGCCGAGGGCGTCTTCGATGGTGAAGCGGATTCCGCTTGCCGCGAGCTTTGCGATGGCCTCCGCGAAGTCCTGCGGGGACAGTGAGGCGGCGGCGAAGAGTCCGTCGTACCGGATGAAACGCAGGACTGCTTCGCGCCCGGGGTTCCAGCGTTTGACCCCGTCGACGATCGCCGTTTGCCATTTGCGCTGAAGAAGCGGGTCCACTTCGGCGTGCCCGACGCCGTGGATGCAAAGAACCCGCAGCGGCCGGAGAGTCGGCATCACAGCGTGAACGGCTTCTGCCGCTCGAACGCGGCATTGACGGCGCCCACGCGATAGTAATTCGGCGACTGGATTCGCGGCATGAGCGCGGAGATGCGGTCGCGCAGGGTCCGATACCCGCCCTTGAACCGTTTTCCGCCGGCCCAGACCTTCCGGAGTTTCCCGGTGAAGAGACCGTTTCGATCTCCATCGGAGGAAGTCTGGTTGTCCTGGCAGCCAGAGATGAGGATGACCGCGGCCCTGACGACGGTCTTCTCGGAGCCCGGCGTGGCGGCCTGGATGCCGTCGTAGAGCTTCCTGTGACGTTTGTAGGTCTTCAGGGCGACGTCCGGCGGCATGAACCGTTGCCGCTTCGGAAAACCCTGCCCCGCGTTGGCGCGCCGGATCGTGGCCATGTCGCGCGACACCGTGCCGCTGTGGCAGCTGTCGGAGAGCACCACGATGCGCACGCCCGGTTTGAATCGGGCCCAGAGGGAGTAGATCTCGTCGTCGATGAGCTCCCGATCGTACAGGACCCACGTTTCGTCCTGGCGATCCGCCTCGTCGTGGTTGGTATCCGGGATCTGCCCGCCGTGGCCCGAGTAGGTCAGAAGCAGCATGTCTCCGCGCGCCAGGGTGGCGGCCGCCCGTGCGATGGCCCGGGTCACCGCGCCGGATCTGGCCGCGGCGGTCAGCAGGATGT
>DASROJ010000348.1:0-14474 GCA_035646975.1 Patescibacteria group bacterium | reverse complement strand
TCCTGAAGACCGGCTTGGTGAGCGCGAACTTCATGATGATGTAGTGATTCTGCGAGTGGATCGACATGGTGTGTCCCATGCCGCCGTCGGGGCGGTGGGGCTGACGACCGGGCTGGAGCCCTCGATGACGCTGGGCTGCGGCGCCCTGGGCGGCAACATCACCTCCGACAACATCATGCCCCGGCATCTGATCAACCTCAAACGGCTCGCTTTCGAGACCAGGAGCTACGAACAGGCCGTCGCCGGGGCCGCGGTGACCCCGCGGGCCGAGGCGCCATCGATGCCGGTCAGCGCACCGCCGGCCGGCGTGGGGGTCGCGGCAGGGCCGGCGCCCGGGCGCGCGCAGGAGGAAACGGCCGCGCTGCGGCAGCGGATTTCCGGTGCCCTCGAGGCCCACCGGCTCGCGCCGCCCGCCACGCCGCCAAGGCCGCGCCCGCTCCCCGAGCCTTCACGTTCCCCCGCTTCGACCGGCATGCGGGGCGAGCCCGGGCGCGAGCCACGTCAGACAGTCGCCGCGGTCCCGTTCGTCTCGGAGGCGGACGTTCGCCAGGCGGTCAACGAAAAGCGGTGCATCCCGGTCGATGCGCGCACCATCATCACCCCCTCTGCCAGGGATCTCGGCCAGGAGCACCGTGTCTTTCAATATCTCTAGCAGGCAGCCGCGCGCCGGGACCACCGTTTGCGTCGCGTCGATGGTCCTCCTGCTGGTCTTCGCGGCCGCGCTCACTCCGGCGCTGGCCGGCGAAGCTAGAGCGCGCGGAAAGAAAGCCACCATCACCTGGATCGACGCCCAGGGCCACCAGATGCAGGCCGATGCGAGGAAGATCGTCTACGGATACGTCGTGCGCAGGTACCTCCAGGTGCCCAGGGATGGAAAGAATTACAAGGATGAAACGCGCGAGGAGAAGGGACTGCCCTTCGCGGAAGACTTCATCAACTTCACGCAGATCGACAGGATCGAGATCGACCGGCGCACCGACCCGGACACCCGTGTCTCGCAGCTTTCTGTCAAGATGACGCTGCCCGGCGGCAAGGTGCGCACTCTCAGCGCCGCCTCGCTGGCCGGTGCCTCTCATCCGATCTCACCCTATGTCGCCTTCACGGTGGACGGCGTCCTTCAACACATCGACCTGAACCCGCTGGCCACCGAAGCCGAGTGCGCCGGAAAACCCCGCCTCGTCTCGATCGTTTTTTATCTGTGACGCCGGCGGCTATTCGGCCAGCAGGGCGGCCAGAGCCCGCAACCTCGAAGTCCAGCCCGTCTGCCTGAGAAGGGTATCGCAGCACCATTTCACCGACGCCGTCGGGAGGATCGTCCGGCCTGACGCGGGACCGTTGAACAGCACCGAGCAGGCCAGCGCCCGCAGCGCGCCGGCGTCGAGGAACCCGAGCTTTGACGCGCGCCGCACCTGGTGCAGGAAGTCTTCGGGCACCGGCGTCCCGTACAACCTTCGAGCCAGATCGAGACAGGTGTACAGGCAGCGGGCGGCGGCGTCTGATGGAACCTCGCTCAGCATCGTTTCCCAGTCGATTTCGTCCCCATACAGGCAGACCGTCTCGTGCAGATCGATCAGGTCGCGCAGCTTGCCCACGAAACGATCGGCGTAGGACAGGTGCAGGCAGGTGTGAAGCACCAGGTCGGCCGGCGAAGGCACCAGGGCCATCCGCCCCTCCACCGTCGCACGACGGGCACGGGCCCGTATGGTCTCGATGTCGTACCGCCCCGGCGTCGCCATCGTGACGATGTCCCGGTGAAGCTCCACCACCGCCCGCCCCTTGGGCTCCATCAGGGGAGTGGTGTGGTGGTGACGTGAATAGAACGCCTCGCGCCGGGCGGGATCGGCGTGGGCCGCCCGGTAGAGCGGTCGATACGAGAGTTGCTCGAGCGCTTCGACGGCTGCCGGTATCTCGGCTTCGTGAACGAGCAGGTCGAGATCGTTCATCGTGCGCAGCGCCGGATCGTCATACACGAGCGAACCGAGCGCGGCCCCCTTGAGCAGGATCGGCTCGATGCCCCGGGTCTCGAGCCGTTCGAGCACGCGCACCAGCTCCTGCCGCCGCCGGAGCGACATGAAGCCGCTCAGGTGGCTCGTCCTGGCAACCTGGGCGACGAACCATGACGGACAAAGCCCCTCGAGCCGCTCGTCGCCGAGGCTGTGATGAAGCAGCGGCGCCAGACCGAGACAGACGGCCTGCTCGAACACCAGATTCCAGTCGGTCACCTCCAGGGCGGTCCTTTGCACGCGTGAGATGTCGACGGGACGAAGACGGGGACGGCAGGCCTGCACGAGAAAACGGTCTTCGGCGCTCATCAGTCGGCCCGCATCGCTCTCGAGATGCCGTTGCGCCGCCTGATGCAGGTCATAGAGCAGACCGAGGGCCCGCCCCGTCAGCGTGTCCGCCGGGTTGACCGGGCCCTTGCGGACAAGACGTGCATCCACCGCTCCCAGCGTCATCGAAATCCAGGCCGCCGAGCGGCTGAGCATCCTGCCCGCCGGGGTGTTCAGATAGAGACGCGAGCCATCCGGCTGGGTCACGCAGATGACCCGTCCCAGGATCTCGTCGGCGCGAATCCAGGCCGACTTGTGGGAGCCCAGCGGGTCGCCCTTGACGCGCACCCAGCCCAGACGGGCTCCGCGTCTGCCAACGCGTATGACACGGTGGGCGATCAGCCCGGCTGCAGAGGAATAGAGCGCCACGTCACCGACTTCGAGATCCTTCGGCGCCCCCGAACTGTCCAGAGCCACCACACCAAATCGGACCCGGAGGGTCGCACCGTCGCGGATGATGGGGTCCATGCTGACCCCTTGAAGCGCGATGTCGGCCCACTTGCCCTGCTCACGCCACATGAGCAGCGCGGCACGCGAGGCGCTGGCGCGATCGATCGCGCCGGCGGACGACTCGGAGTTGCCGGACCTGCCCGCTGTCATGTCCCGGATGCCCCGCTCTTATTGTCCGTACGCGCCCAACGGACCCGGTCCCAGCTGGGGATGGACGATCCTCACCAGGTAATCGTACTGGTTCGCGTCGACCGCCGCGCCCACGTGGGTGAAGCTCGTCGAGGCCGTGCCGCCGATCAACGCAAACGGCGCGAACGACGACTTGGGAAACGGCGCGTTGGTCGCGGCATAGACACGATAGGCCGCGCAGGTCGCCGGTGAAGGATCCCATGACAGCACCAGGTCGTTGCCGGAGCGGGTGACGGTGAGGTTTGTCACTTCCACCAGCGGGCCCGGGCAGGACACATCATCCGACGGGTTGTTCGGGTTGGTCTCCCCCGCGTCGATCCGCCCGTTGAGGTTCGCGTCTTCCACACCATCCGAGGCTCCCCCTCCATCCGTGTCCGCGTTGAGTGGATTGGTGGTCGTGTTCGGGTCGGCGTCCGGCACGAACGAGCGCGAGTTCGGATCGGTGCCGGCACCCGCGGCCACCACGCCGGTCTCGGTGCCATCGTAAAGACCGTCGCCGTCCGTGTCGGCGATGAGCGGGTTCGTCCCCCGGATATTGATCTCCACCCCGTCGGACAGCCCGTCGTCGTCGGTGTCGGCGTCGGCCGGGTCGGTTCCCAGCGCCGTCTCCCGGTAGTCGAGGATGCCGTCCCCGTCGCTGTCCAGCGCCAGCCCGGTGGCGGGATCTCCGAACAGGTGCATCGAGGAAAGATTGCTGGTGCTGACGCCGAAGAGGTTCACCGAGTCGACGAGGGCCGCGATGGTCGCCGGCCCGAGCGTGGTCATGTGATCACTGAACAGGTGCGTATAGAGCTCGTACGAGATGCTGTCGTAGTCGCTGAGCTGGCCCAGCGCGGAGGGGGCCCATGAAGCGATGGCGCCGCGGCCGGCGCGGCGCACCGATTCTTCGGCCAGCGAAAAATCGACATGACCGGGGCCTGCCGGAATCAGATCGACGAAGTAGCCGTTGATGCAGTTCAGCGTCACGAGAAACGACTGACGGCCGCTGGCCGCCAGACGATTGAAATCCAGCCGCGCAGTTCCGCCGGTGGGCGGGTTGGGGTTGTGCTCGAAGATCTTCTCGGTGGCCCACAGGGAAACGGCTCCGTGGCCCAGATAGGTCGCGAGCAACGAGCCGTTGTCGTACCCGGCAACCACCGCATCGGTGGTGGCGAGAGTCCGCGGATCGGAGGCTGTTGTCGCATCGCCCGGAAGATAGGCCTGCGCCGCGGCCATCGTGGACGGCATGAACGCCTGCAGGTTCGTCAGGATCGCCGGGAAAATCGGATCGTCGTTGTCGGCCACGAACAGCGACTGGTGGTTCAGAGCGGTGATGGGCGGGTTGGTCTCGTAGCCGACGATGTTGTTGATGATCGTCGTTGCGTCCGCGGCCGAGTGTATCGGCAGACGTCCCACGAACATCTCCGGCAGCAGATCGCCGCCCGCCACGGCGACGTAGTCGTTGTCGGAGGGTTCTTCGAGCCCGCCGATGTTGCGCAGGATCGGCGGGACGATCTCGGGGTCGGTGGCGCCGGCGCCGAAGTTGCCCGTGTAGTCGATGTGACCATCCCCCGCCAGCACCACGTAGGTGGGCGCCGGCAGCTGATTCCAGGTGGTGTAGGCGTAGGTCAGGAAGCTACGGATGGCGCTCGGGCTGACGCGGCCGAAATTGAACTCGTCGTAGATGTCGTCGGTGGCCACTATCATCGTGCGCAGCCCCTGGCCTGCCCGGAAGGTCGCCAGCGGCTGGACGGCCGACAGCAGGCTCCGATCAGTAATAATGATGTAGTCCGCCCCGTTGGTGGGGGTCTTCAGGGCCGAGGGGGCGTCCAGCGTCACCGCAGGCGGATTCTTCAACGCCGCGCGGGTGGAGATGACGTAGGCGCGGTCGGAGACCAGCGTGTCCTCGAACGACGCGGTGAACGGGGGCCCCGTGCTGATCTGGCCGGCGGGGAGAGTGAGGCTCTGCGGCGCCCCCGGCGCCGTCACATCCCAGAGCAGCAGATTGCTGGAGCCGAGGTTGCTCAACGACCAGTGAAAGGTCCCGCTCCCCTCTCCATCGAACATCAGCTGATCCCCATCCACGGCGTAGGTGCGGCGGTAATCCACCTCGAAGTAGTCGGTGGCGACCTGGTCGGGCGAACTGCCGTTGTTGATCAGCGTCACCTTGAAATTATTGGCGCCGTTGAGCAGCAGGCTGCTGCTGGGTCCCGGTGAGGCGGTTTGGGAGAAATTGACCTGCCCGGCGAAGGTGTCTTCGGCGACCTGTGTGTTGTTCAGGAACAGCCGCGGCGTGTGATTGCCGTTGGTGAGGCCCAGGTAGCGGGCGCGCACGGCGAGGGTGTGAGCCACCGGGTCGATTCGAGTCAACGTGAAGGGATAGGTCAGCGTGCCGATGCTCGGGTCGCCCTGACTCTGCACACCCCAGTACCAGGCCTCGGTCACCCCGGCGCGGATGCGCGAGGTGTAATTGATGTTCACCTCGGCGTGCACCGTCGTGGTGAATGACGCCGGCGTGGTGGCCGCCCCGGTGAAGGCGCCGCTCCGGGCGGTGACCCTCGGCCCCGCGGAGGCATTGAACGAAAGATAATAGATGTTGTTCTTCGTGTAGCGGTCGTTCTTGATCCCGGTGCCGAAGAAAATCACCCGATCGTTCGGGTCGAACACGCCATCGCCCTCGCCGTCGACCTGGATCGGGACGTCCACGCCGCCCGAGATCATGTGAAAGCTCAGCGGGTCGACCCCCGCAACGCTGACGCCGGCCGCCGTCAGCATGGCGGGGGTCACCTGGTAGAGCCCGTCCTGGCTCACCGTGACCTTCACCGTCGCCGCCGGACCGGTCAGCGTCCGGGCCACTAAGAGCGACTCGGCCCCCGTCGTCAGGGATGCCGATGCCTCGCTGCCGGTTGACCGCGCGCGGCGGCTCGCACGATCGCGCGCCACCATGTCGTAGTTGATCAGACCGGTGCGCATCATCGTATCGAAGATTTGCAGATGAGCCGGTCCGCCGCCGGGCATCGGATCGAGGCGTGAGGTCGCCGGTGCGCTCGCGAGCCACCTCGCCGCCTCCCCAGTCGCCGTCACGAACCGGACGCGCAGCTCGATTTTCACCGCATGCACCAGCTCGAAATCCAATGGGCGGTACTGCAGCGGATAGACGCGGACTTCGGCCACCGGCTGGTCGCGCAGCACGCCGAGGCTCTGCACCACGGCGAGCCGGCCCGGATAGTCACCCGGCTCCGAGTACACCAACGGGTCCTGCGCCGATTCGATCTCCGCTCTTGTGACGCCGTGCCCGTCATCGGCGTTGCGGGGCTCGGTGCCGAAGATGTCGGCGGGGATGAACGGCGCGAGTCGGTAGGCGCCCAGGCTCGAGCTGAGAAGGCTTCGGGCGGTCAGCTGGATCGTCTTGCCGGCGGGAAGACCGATCAGGATCGTCCGGTAGGGCAGCTCGGGCCGGCCGGTCTCCTGCAGCAACGGAAGGTCGCTGTTGATCACTCGATGAAAACCGGGCGGAAGCTCTTCGGGTGCCGCGATCACCGGGGTGTCCGAGACGACATCGATCTGCAACAGGTCCTTCGCGATCTGCCGGCTGGTCATGCTGGAAGCCGTCAGGGAGCTGGTGCCCAGCAGGACCATCGCGCAAGCCAGGAGCAACGCGCGAAGCGATTCGGGGCGTGACCTCGATGTCCTCATGTCGCGGATGGGCGGCCTCATGAGGATGGACTCGACATCCGGCCTGGATCTTCGGTGGCCATCTCGCGGACGAGCATGGCGGTTCGTTCGGGGTCGCCCGGGCGGAGCCGGTACACGCGGGCACCTTGCAGCAGCCGGCCCATCTCGGACATCAGCCCGGCCAGGCCATGGCACGAGGCGACGAGTCGTCCTGTTTCCGAGCGGTTGAGAAGATCCCTGACCAGCTCCTTGAGAACCGAAGACCATTGTGTCTCGCGCAGCACGGGTGGCGCCTGATAATCAGACGTGTGGCCTCTCGACTCATCCATGTAAAGGACCAGGTCGCGATGGCGTCTGGCGAGATCGGCCAGCGGCCCCATCGGTCTGGCGGATGATTCCGCGGTGAAGGTGTAGACCGGAAAGGGCCGGCTATCGTCGCTTCCGGTGGCGCGGACATCGCCGACACCCGGTATCGAGCGCAGCTCAGCGAGCATCGTCGCATCGTCTTCGGCCAGCGCGATCTCCAGGCTGCGCGTTGCCCGTACAGGACGCGTCTCCGGTCCTGGTGACGACGGATCGGTCTCGCCCGAGTCAAGCAGAATCACGGCGTGCAGTCGACAGGGCGAAGCTTCCGGACCGGCAAGCCGCAGACCCAGCGCCACCGGATCCACCAGCCACTTGTACGCCAGCTCATGCACGGCGTCGGCCGGCAGAGCTGCCGGATCGAACCGCGAGACCTTCCCGCCTTCCCGCCGGATGCCGATCGCCCGGGGAAACCGGTGCAGCAGACCGGTTGCCCGGTTCAGCGGTGCGACGTCATCGCTCAGGAACGAGGCCCCCTGGCGTGCCAGCTCGAGAACCAGCGTCGACTTGCCGGCGGTGGGCGGACCGGCGATGATGATCCCCTTGCCGGCCAGGCAGACCGCGGCGCCGTGGACCAGGACATAGTCCGTGATTTCGTCCATCAAGGCATTCAGAAGGAACAGAAAGGCACGATTGACGGTCATGCCTCGCCCCGACAGCTCCGTCAGCCTGTCGCCGGCGGCGACCCAGGGGCCGCCCGCCTGCTCGCCGACCACCGCGAACAACCGCAGCGGCTGACTCATGTCTGTCGCCTCGCGGGCAAAGTGACGATAAGCGGCCCGGAAAAAGTCACGCACTTCGTCGCTGTCGGTTTGGAGTGCGAAATCGATTCCGAGCACCGAGTAATGGTCGGCCGGGGGCAGCGCTCCCGAGGCGGTCCTCAGCCTTTCAGAGGCTGCGATAGAGGAGCCTGTCGTTTTCATGGCGTCCGTCGTGTTCCTATTGGCGCGCTTGCCAAAAAAACCAAAAGGGAATGAAGCGATCCCGGAGGCGATCGCCTCCTCAGCTTCATTCCCTTGAATGGTTACGGTCGTGGAACTGTTGCCGGCAGCTCGATTAGAACTGGAACGGCAGCGTTCCGGTGTACGCCTGGGCCGGCCCAAGCTCTTCGAGGATGTCCTGATCGCTCAGGGTCTCGATTGCCGGCGTAACGTAGGTCACAGGAGCGTCGAAGTCTTTGTTATTCATGCTCGCCTCTGGGAGCCAGCCATGGCTCCCTTACGCGGTTCCCCCGCTGGATCGGCACCAACGCCTTCCAGCAGCCCCCGCTCGTCAAGATTCTTCAACAGGTTCTCGATGTCACTCGCCACGTCGTGGTCATCGCCGACGCCGAACTTCGATCTCAGCATCGACTCGATGGCCGGGATGTCGTTCGCGCCATCGCAGACCTTCCAGATTTCGACAGCCGTGCTGTTCAGAATGTGAATCAATTCCCCCTCGCGATCGTACAGCAACCCTTCTCTTCCGGCCTCCTGAAGAGCCAGGTCTCTGCGTGCTCGCGGGCATCCTGTCGTTGCAGCCATCATCGCTGGTCGGTCTCCGACTACTGCGCTACCGGCATGAAATAGGTCTGGCTGACCCCTTCCGCACCCACGGAGTTCTTGCCACGGACCCGCCAGTAGACGCCACCCTCGCCGCTCAGGACCGACATGTCCTCGATCTGCGACAACTCGTTGTGAGAGAGGTTGCGCGACTTCGAGTTGCCCGCGTTCACCGTGAGAGTTCCCGCCTGCGGGAACGTGGCATCGCTGGAGATCTCGATGACCTGCCGGCGCGAGAAGTTCGCCGACTCCCACTTCAGCCGCGTGCCGCCACGGGTGTCGATCGGCTGCTCATACGCGGGGTAGAGCAGATTGATGTCCGGATTCGCCGGATTCACCACGACGACCTGGGCCTTCGGGAAATAGATGTTGTTGTTGCCGCTGGTCTCCATCTCCTCGAGGATGTACTTGTTCTTCTTGCCATTGACCGCGGTGACGTCCTCGAAATGATAGAACGCGCCCGATACCTCGCTTCCCTGCGACGGGATCAGGTTCGTGTTCACGCGACGGTACTCCTTGGTCCGTTCGTCGCGCACCAGCACGTAGAAACCGGCGCTGTCGATTTCCGTGGCGGTTTCCCACTCCACGATGTTGTTCCGGTTCCCCTTGACCTTGAAGTCCACCAGGTTGACCAGCAGGTTGGTCGGTGTGCAGGGGCCGGCCCATGCGGAGCCGCCGCCGTTGCAGGCCTGGAATCGGCCGACCGCCAGGACCGTCTTGTCACCGGGCGGTATCAGGCTTGCCACCGAGGTGAACGTGCAGGCCGAGACATTGGCCAGGTTGCCGGTCACGTTGAAGACAAAGGTCTTCGCGTTGCCGGGAAGAATCTCCGTAGCCGATCCGCCGCCGAAGCCGGTGTCGACCCCCTTGTTGCCGCCGAACACGTTCACGCGGCCGAACCCGTCGCACTTGATGTCCTTGTCGTGACTGCCGACCGGGATCTCGATGACGTTGTCGTTGCGGTCGCGGTCGAACGCCGCGCTCCAGGTCAGACCGCCGGCCGTCTGAGAGGCCAGGGTCATCAGCGTCACATCGGACGTGACGTTGAAACCAAACCCGGTCAGGGCGCCGGCGTTCGGCGCCTGTGTGGTGTTGGTCGCGGTCACCGTGAGCTGCCCGGCTGCCCGGTCGAAGCTGAAATCGTAGCGGGCGCTGATCAGGTTGCCCGGTGTGCCGCCATCACAGGTCGCCGGGATCGTGTTGTTGCTGCTGATCGAGCCGGGCCCACCGATCTGAATCTGGCTGGTCGTGACGTTGGAGCCCAGGCTGCAGGCGGCCGTGGGCGCGGCACAGGTCTGCTGCTGCGCCCAGGTGAAGCTGCCGAATCCGACGGCTGCGAACGTTGCGAGCAATGCGATTGTTATTTTTCTGCTAGGCATGGTTCTCATGGTGCTCATGCTGCTCATTGGGCCCCCTTGACCCTTCGACCGGGATACCGGTCGATCGTGAACTTGACGTTGCAGCCGGTGTCAGCGACACCTCCGCGCAAATCTCTTGGATGTGTTTGGGAACGACCTCGTATTAGAGCGCCAGGGAGGAGTGGCGTCCCCCCAAGGATTTGGGCCAATTGCAGGATTATATACGTGGACTCGGTTTCTCCGTCAACAGAAATCTTACTGCTGACGCCACTTTCCGGCCGGTTGGTGCAATTCTCCTACGATCTGGATCGGCGCAATTCCTGAAACAAATCGGCTAGTCCTGAACACCAGGCAACAGATCCGAAGGAGGCAGGTAGCCCAGCTGCAGCAGTCGCTCGGCCACCGCCCTTGCCGAGGCCTCGTAGCCGGCGGCGCTCGGATGACCGTCCAGCGGCACCAGGTAGGCTCGCTCCCCCTTGCGGCGCAGATCCTGGAGCGCGGGGGTCAGGTCCAGGAACGGCACACCGGCCTCACGGGCCAGACCCTCGAGCCTCTCCTGCGGTTCGAGCGATTCCGACCCTCCCAGCTGCTGCGCGGAAGGCCACGCCACCACCATCCAGCGGATCCGACGTCGCGCGAGCAGATCGGCCATCGCCCGCAGGTTTGTTCGATAGATCTCCCAGTGCCCGGTCTCGTTGCGCGACAGTACGGGCTGCTGCGCCGCCCGACGACGCACCCACATCTGCGCCGAGACTTTCTGCATCGCGTTGAAGAGCGCGGTCTGTTGCAGCAACCCGATCATGGGGCCGAGGAGCGGCATCGATTTCGTGGCGGCATGGTCACGCATCAGGTCGATCGTCGCCCGCTTCTGGCCAAGATCCCGGATGTCGTTCTGGCAAAAGAACAGCAGCACGATGTCTGGAGCGATTGCGAGAGCCCGCTCCTCGAGGAATCGCCGCTCATCCAGGATGGTGAACCCGCTGGCGCCGCCGTTGATGACTTCCACTGCAGGCGGCGTCCGTCGGGCCAGAAGCCGCCCCAGCACCCCGGGCAGCGACTGGTCCTCCTGCACGTACGGGCCGAAGGTATACGAGTCGCCCACGCAGAGAATCCGCAGACAACCCGCCGGTTTTTCAATCGCGAACTCCGGCCCCCTGAAGCCAGCGGAGTTGGTGCGCACCCTGTACGGCAGCGCCGGATTGAGCCGGTCGATGAAATCCTGGTCTGGCTGGAAGAGGCCGGGCTGCGCCTCGAGCGTACGCAGGTCGGGAGAGCGAAGCGAATTGGTGGGGATCCTGTGAGAGAGACGCAGCGCGACTTCTGCCACCCCGAACGTGAGGACTACCGAGGCGAGCATCAGGACGATGTTCTTCAACCAGGGGCCTGAAGCAATTCTCACCCGGCTGTTCCTCCGACAAGGTGATCTTGGTTTCGTCGGGAGTTTATCGGTCGGCGGAGCCGATCACGAATTGAGCGGGCTCCATCCTCCCGCTCTGCTATCCCATCGTAGTGCTTGACACTTTATGAGGTGAGGCTATATTTCGTCTCGGCCGTCGACTCCATAACAACTGCAACATCTGGAGTAATCGGTTGGGCACGCGGCAGTTCCCGCTGAATGGCCCGGACGATTCGCCGGCACACAGTTTCAATAGAAGGACCGCGCCGAAAGATTCGAACCAAGTGCGGCATGCGCCGCGTCTCGGTGCCGGATTTCGGCGGCTCGCCGGTCTGGAGAAGATCGAGCAATCGGCAGCCTCTCCCCGCTGGCTGCCGGCAACAACATCGGGCTGACGACGACATCATCGATCGCCGGCATCCAACCCGGTGCAATGTTACTCCGAGAGGGGAATACTGATGCGTCGCCTTCAGGCAGTCACACGCCACTTGATCATTGCTGCGGTCGTCGTTCTGGCGGGCACGGCGAGTGCCAGAGCTCAGACACCGACCAACGTGCGCATCGAGGGTGTGCCGGGCAACCGGCATGTCTTGAGTTTCACTCCGGAGTTCTGCTGGGACTTCTCTGGCACGCAGACCAACTGGGATTTCCAGGTCGATGACGATCCGAATTTCGAGCTGAACTACAACAACAATCCGGCCGGAGCGGTGCTGTTCTGGGACAGCGGGACCCAGGACAAGGGCACCAGCAACAATGCGCGCTGCGCCACGCTGCGGGGCATCCTGCTGTCAGGATTCGTTCCGCTGACGCTCGACCGGCGTGCTCATCTCATCTACTGGCGCATGCGCGTCCAGACCAACGGCACGACCTGGGGCCCCTGGGTCCAGGGCGATCTGCGCATGAACCAGTACCCTCTGCTGGCCCAGGACATGGCGGTGGTGGCCGACCCGGTGTCGTCCAACGATCCGGTCACTGTCGTCGCGCCGAAGATCACCGGCAAGACACTGTATGTCTCGCCCACCGGAAACGATGCCAACGCGGGAACGCTGGCTGCCCCGTTCAGGACGCTCGCGAAGGGCGCCAGGATGCTCACCAAGGGCGACACGCTGCTGATGCGCGGCGGGAACTACGACGAAAACGTGCTGATCAATCCCGCGGGGGGTTATGCGAACGGCGAGCCGGGCAACCCGATCACGGTGAAAGCCTACCCCGGAGAGCGGCCGCTCCTGCGTGCGCTGAGCACCGGCACGAAGATCGCGATCCAGGTCGCCAACGTGAATGACTGGGTGTTCGACGGCCTGACGGTGGGAGGCGCTTCGACCGTTCAGGGCTATTACGTGAGCGACGCGCGCACCATCACCGTGAAGAATTGTCGATGGGACAGCAGCGGGACGGTCAACATGACCGGGCTGTTCCTCAGCGACGGAAGCGAAGACCTCAGGATCACCGGCTGCCTGTTCGATCAGCCGTTGTTCGATCACATCGAGATCTCCAACGCGAAGCACGTCGAGATCAGGAACAACGAGTTCACTCATTTCGACACGCGGCACTGCATCCAGGCCCACGGTGGCAGCGCCAACAACATCGTGATCGCGGACAACTATTTCCACGACGGCCACCCGTTCGAGGGGGTCATTTTTCTCTACATCGGCACGCAGGGCACCCGTGTCGTCGACAATGTCTTCGCCAACGTGTGGATCGCGGACCCCAACAACCCGTCCAACGTCGGCAACGCCTGGGGGCTGGTGATTCTTCGCGGCGGTGAGATCATCGTGGAGAACAACACCTTCTACAACCTGGAGCACTCGGGCATTCAGCTGCTCGAGTTCACAAGCCACGGCACCTACAGAAACAACATCTTCATGAAATGCGCCGTCGGGATCCGGTACCGTGGTGGCATTCTGCCCGGCTCTTCCACGCAGGGCGTGATCATGGACGACAACATCTTCTACAACAACGGGACGGATTACATCATCCCGACCGGAGACCTGGCGTTCCTGAGCCACCCACCGACAGGCAACTGCTTCGGTGGTCCGGCCCCCAGCAACCCCGCGTGCGATCCGAAGTTCGTGAATGCGGTGGCCAAGGACTTCCACCTGCTGGCCGGCAGCCCGGCGATCGACGCGTCAGACCCGCTCTCACCGGTGCCCGTGGGCGGCGGAACGCGCAGGGACATCGGCAGGTTCGAAACCGGAGCCGCGGCCCCGCCCTACGAGTACCAGTCGCTCTTCACCGTCTCCGATTCGACGCCGAGGATCTCGTGGCACATCAACGACGTCGACAACCTGCTCGGCGATCTGCCGGCGGGAGACGTAGATTTCCAGACCAAGTACCAGCTGCAGATCGACCCGAAGCACTCCTTCGACAGCCTGAGCGATGGGCGGCCGATGCTCGACTCGGGGGTGGTCTCCTCGCTGGTCGAGGACTACACGGTGCCCGACTCGCGCGCGCTGCCCACCGGCGAGTACTACGTCCGGGTCCGCCAGTGGGACGACAATGACTTCACGAAGGGAGCCTGGTCGGATCACAACTTCCGCTTCCGCGTCTCCGGCGAGCCCGCGCCTCCCTACCTGGCCAGCATGATCCCCGCCCCCGCAGCGGCCGGCGTGCTCGAAACGACGAGTATCGTGGCCCATGTGAAGGACGACGGGGTGGGTGTGAACATCGCCACAGTGAAAATGTACGTGAACGGGGTCCTCGTGACGCCGACGATTACCGGCGGACTGCTCGAGTACACGCTGACGTACCAGCGACCCACGCCGTTTCCGACCAGCTCGACCGTGACAGTTCGAATCGTCGCCGATGATTTCAACCTGTCGCCCCCCGGCCTGGATTCCACCTATACCTTCACCATCCGGGACACGACGCCCCCGCAGCCGCCCGGCAATGTCCGCGTCATTCTGTGAGCGCTGACCCTCGACGGCAAAGTGACGCTGTCGAGGGTGGCAGGCTCCTGATCCTGCTGCTGCTGGTCGCCAGTGGAGTCATGCTCCAGCTGTTCTCGATATCGCGCCCGGCCGAGGCCACCGGCTATGTTCCCCATGTCAGGAATGACAGGAATGCCGGGAATGCCAGGACTGTCAGGATTGAAAGACCCGAAGGCGCCCCGAGGGACCTTGAGCGCTCAGCCCCCGGTCCAGCAACACGGAACAGCGAGGCCTCGTCGTTCGAACAGCTGGGCGGCCGCCGCGGC
>DASROJ010000347.1:0-2478 GCA_035646975.1 Patescibacteria group bacterium | reverse complement strand
CTTCAGGCTGGTCTTCGACTGGAGGGTCTTTTCGATCTTTTCCAGATGCAGCCGCGCGGTGGCCCGGCGGGCCCGGCGAACCCGCTCGACGAGCGGGCCTTCTCCCGCGGCTTCGAATGGTGGCTCGAGGGCGAACGGCTCCTGGAGAACCATGACGACACGAAGCCGGCTGCCTCGCGGCCACGATCTCCTGCAGGCCTCATCGAGCGCCCGTCGGGCGTGACGCGAACCATCGTATGCGACCAGGATTCTCATGAGACGTTCCTCCCGATGGATCGAAACCTCGCGGTGAAGTGCCTCAGCGCCGGCGCCGCCCAGGTGATCTCCATCCCGCGCAGCGAGCCGGAGCGGCCGGCCACCTCGGCGCAGATCTCGATGATGCGATCCACGTGGCTCTGCGTGTAGACACGGCGAGGCAGGGCCAGGCGGACCAGCTCCTGGCTTGCCGGCGCGAACGGCCCGCCCGGCTCCTGCCTGCCGAACATCACGCTGCCGATTTCGCACGACCGGATGCCGCCCGCGAGGTACAGCTCGCAGGCGAGCGCCTGCCCGGGATACTCCGATGCGGGGATATGCGGGAGCAGCCGGCGCGCATCGATGAAGACGGCGTGCCCGCCGGGAGGCTGCACGGTCGGTATCCCTGCTTCGTTAAGGCCGTGGGCGAGATACCTGACGGTGGCCAGACGGTATTCGAGGTATCTCTCGTCGAGCACCTCCACGAGCCCGACCGCGAGCGCCTCGAGGTCGCGCGCGGCGCAACCCCCGTAGGTCGGAAACCCTTCGGTCAGTATCAGAACGTTGCGCGCCTCGGCCGCTCGGGCGTCGTCGTCCAGAGCGAGCAGTCCTCCCATGTTCACCAGCCCGTCTTTCTTGCCGCTGAAGGTGCAGCCGTCCGCAAGCCGGAAGATCTCCCGGGCGATCTCCGAGACGGAGCGCATTTCCTGGCCCCGCTCGCGCAACTTGATGAAATAGCTGTTCTCGGCGAAGCGGCAGGCATCGAGGATGAAGGGAATCCCGTGGGAGTGCAGCACGCGGGAACAGTCGCGGATGTTCGCAAGGCTGGCCGGCTGACCGCCGCCGGTATTGTTCGTGATGGTCAGCATGCCGAAGGGAATCCGGCCGCGCTCGCGGTGGCAGAGATCCTCGAGCCGAGCGATGTCGATGTTTCCCTTGAAGGGATGAGTCGAGCCGGTGTCGGCCGCCTCGGCCGTGACGAGGTCGCAGGCTTCGGCGCCGGCATACTCGATATTGGCGCGGGTCGTATCGAAGTGGTTGTTGCTCGGCACGATGGCGCCTGGCTTGAGCATGATCTGCGACAGGATCCGCTCGGCCGCGCGCCCCTGATGAGTTGGAATGATGTTCTTGTACCCGGTCAGCTCCCGCACGACCTGCTCGAACCTGTGGAATGACCGCGAGCCGGCGTACGACTCGTCGGCAACCATCATGGCCCCCCATTGCGCGGCGCTCATGGCGGCGGTGCCCGAGTCGGTGAGCAGGTCGAAGGTCACCCGTTCGGCGGCCAGGGCGAACAGGTTGCCGTGGGCCTCGGCCAGGTATTGCTCGCGCTGCGGCCGGGTCGACATCGTGATCGGCTCGACGACCTTGATCCGGAACGGCTCGATGATTACAGGCATGGGGACACCTCCACCGGGGTGGATTGCAGGAACGGTGCCAGCGGCCGGTGGCCGTCGAATCGCTCAGGACGACCGGCGCTGGGTCCGATGAGCGAGCCGGCGGGCGTAATCCCGCACAGGCTGGTAGAGGGGGCCGAGATCCGTGGCCGACTCGGGCAGGGTTGCGCAGAAGCTTCCGAACAGCGTGCGTCCCATGGGCAGCCGCAGCGGCGAGGCCTTCCGATCCCCTTCGTTCAGGACCCCCTTGACCGGCGCGTCGATCCGGGCGGCGCGCACCGCCTTCGCGTAGAAAGCGCGCGCATCGTCCAGGTTGCCCTCCTGCCATCGCAGATAGCCGGCAAGAAATGCCGCCTCGACGCTTTTCGGATTTGTGCGCGCCGCCGCCTCGAGCCAGTGACGAGCGGCGGCCATGTCTCCTTTCACGATCATGATCTCTCCCAGACGCAGCATCGGCCCGGTCTCTTCGCCGTTGATCTCGTGCGCGCGACGAAGGTGTTCTTCCGCGGCGGAAGGATCGAATCGCGCGGATTCGTCCGGCGATCCCAGCAGCGCTCCCAGCGCGAGATGCCCGCGCGCGCTGGCGGGATCGATCGTCACGAGCCGGGTGAATGCGTCACGCGCCTGATCGAACAGGCCGGTCTCCTGCAGGCTCTGGCCGAGGTAATACAGCGAATCCTCGTGACGCGGATCGATCGCGAGCGCGGCTTCGTAGGCCCGCGCCGCGCCGTCGAAATCCCGTTTCTACCTCAGGGAGGTGGCGTCGCTGAACAGCCTCCAGAACTCCACGACGGCGGCCGCCTGCGTCGTTTGCATCGTCTGCATCGCCGAAGCGGTGGTCACCGGA
>DASROJ010000346.1:0-7283 GCA_035646975.1 Patescibacteria group bacterium | reverse complement strand
CGGTGGGCACGGTGGGTACGGTGGGCACAGTGGGTACGGGGGCTCCGGGGGCCGGCGTGGCCGGGTCGACAGAGTCCGAGGAGATCGCCGCGAGCACCGCCGCGCGCCGATCGGGATGCGCGGCCAGATAGTCGTACAGATCGCACTGCCGCTGGGTCAGGCGGAACGCGGCGTTGGAGAGCGCCGCGACTTCTTTCTCGAGCCGGCGGCGATTCTCCCGGAGGGATTCCGGCAGATCGATGTGATCGATGCTCAGGGTCACCGTTCCATCCTGCGACTCTGTTCGAAGCTTGAAGTTGGCGATCGGGTCGGGCATCGCCTCGACGAATGACTCCACCGAGGGCAGTGTCGCCTGCCTGACGATTTTTTCCGGTGAGATCTCCGACCCCTCGCGCCGGTGGACCACCTCCCGCGCCTCCGCCCTCTTGAACCCCCGCAGCCAGGGGTCGCGCCCCAATTCATAGAGGTCGACCACGTGCCGGATTTCGTCGCGCTCCTGAGGGGTGAGGTCCTTGCCCTGGCGAAACGACGTCACGACCGTCAGATGGACTCCGCCATCCGGCGCGCAGTCCATCAGAACGTGTTCGCGCACCGCGGGATCGTAACAGGCCGAGGACAAGGCGACCAGGCAGAGGACCGTCGGTGCCCTGAGCAAACCGGACGCGCGGCTCGATCGCATGAGGCAGGCAGGGTATCATGGGAAGAGACTGCAGGAAGGAGAACTCCGATGCGCCTTGTGCTGTTGAGCAACTCCACGAACTACGGCACCGGATACCTCGAACATGCGGCCGATCCGATCCGCGAATTGTTCCGGGACCTGCGCAGGGTCCTGTTCGTTCCCTTCGCCCTGCACGATCAGGAGGCCTACTGGCAGCGGGCTCACAAGCGGTTCGCGGAGCTGGGAATCGAGCTGGATCGCCTGCGGGAGGGCCCGGAAGCGCCTCATGTCGTGCGCGAGGCCCGGGGAATCTTCGTGGGAGGCGGCAATACGTTTCGTCTTCTCGATCGCCTGCACCGCTCGGGCCTCGTGAAGGTGATCCGCGGACGCGCCCGCGCCGGAGTTCCCTATCTCGGCGCCAGCGCCGGGACGGTCATCGCCTCGCCGACCATACGGACCACCAACGACATGCCGATCGTCCAGCCACACTCGTTCGAGTCTCTGGACCTCGTCCCCTTCCAGATCAACTGCCACTATCTGGATCCCGACCCTTCGTCGCGGCACATGGGTGAAACACGCGACCAGCGGCTTCGCGAGTATCTCGAAGAGAACAGCCCGCCGGTGCTCAGCCTTCGCGAAGGAGCGCTGCTGCACGTGGTCGACGACGGCGCCATGCGGGTGACGCTGTCGGGGTCGGCTGGCGCCCGGCTTTTTCGTCGCGGCAGCGATCCGGTCGAGCTGGCGCCAGGCGCCTCTCTCGATTACCTGGCGCCTGAATAATGCCCGGCGATCGCCCGGGCGAACGTCTCCATCTCCACACCCGGTGAAACGATCGTGGGCGTCAGGCCGGCTTCAGCGGCGGCACGGGCCGTCACCGGACCGATGACGGCGATCTCCACCCCCTCGAGCGACCCGGGTCCCCCGATGGATGCGAGCAGGTTCCTCACCGTGCTGGCGCTGGTGAATGTCACCACGTCCACGCCGCGATCGAAGATGAGTTGTCTGGCCTCCGCCGTCACCGGCAGGGCAATCGTGCGATAAATCGTCACGACTTCGACATGGGCGCCCCGCGCGCGAAGCGATTCGGCCAGGACCTCGCGCGCCACCTCCGCGCGGGGGATCAGAACGCTGGCGCCGGCGACCGGCTCGTCCGACAGCGCGGCGATCACCCCTTCGGCGCGCGAGTCGGACGCTGTCTTCCCGATGGCGATGCCGCGCTCGGCCAGCGCCCGGCCCGTCGCCGGTCCGATGGCGATGACGCGTGGCTTCGCCGCCGTGGGCCACGACGCGCCGCGATCGATCATCCTTCGCGCGAATCTGTCCACGGCGTTGGCGCTGGTGAAGATGACGAAATCGTACTGCGCGATCCGGGACATCGAGGCATCGGCCGGCGACCAGTCCTCGGGTTCCGCGAAGTCGATCACCGGGACCTCGATGACGCGGGCCCCCATCTGCCGCAGGCTGTCGGCCAGCCCGCCGGCCTGGTCGGCCGAACGGGTCACCAGGATAGTGCGCCCGTGCAGCGGCCTCATCCCCGCCCGGCCAGCAGGAGCAGCGGCCCCGCCCCCCGGTCGATCGCGCGCCGGGCCAGCTCGCGGCCCAGCTCCTGCCCCGCGTCAACGGCGCTCTCCCCTTCCACGCGCACGAGGCTGCTTCCATCCGGCGCCGCCACGACTCCCCTCAGGTGGAGTCGCGCGCCGTTCACGCGACCCAGGGCGGCCACCGGCACGCGGCAGCCACCCCCGAGTTCCGCCAGGAAGGCGCGCTCCGCCGCCACCTCGGCGGCGGTGGCGGGGTCGGCGATGGCCGAGACGATCGAGCGCGTCGGTTCGTCGTCGACCCGCGTCTCGATCGCCAGGGCGCCCTGGCCCGCGGCCGGCACGCACAGCTGCTCCGGGATCAGGCTGACCACCCCCGACCCGGTGACCTCGCCGGGTCGCACACCACCGGAGGGCTCCGTGTCCCGCGCCCCCAGCAGGCCGAGCCGGTTGAGCCCCGCCGCGGCCAGCACGACGGCGTCGAACTCCCCTTCCATCATCTTGCGGATCCTGGTGCCCACGTTGCCGCGCACCGGGACAAAAAGAAGATCGGGCCGCGCCGCCCTCAGCTGCGCCGCGCGGCGCGGGCTGCTCGTGCCAACACGCGCCCCCACGGGCAGATCCAACAGCCCGAGGCCTTCGCGTGTCACCAGCGCATCGCGTGGATCCTCCCGGACCGGCGACGCGCAGACCATCAGGCCGTCGGGCTGTCCAGTGGGCAGGTCCTTGAAGCTGTGCACCGCCAGGTCGATCCGGCCCGCCAGCATCGCCTCTTCGATCTCCTTGACGAAAATCCCCCTGGCGCTGTCGCCTCCATCGCCGCCGAAAAAAGTGTCGGCTGGCGCGCTCTGCTGCCGGTCACCGGAGGTCACGATGACGCTCACGCCGATGTCGAGCCCAGGATGCGCGGCGAGCAGCCGGTCGCGCACCCATCCGCTCTGGGCTCGCGCCAGCGGGCTGCCCCTGGTCCCGAGGATCATTCCGCCGATCCCTCCTTGTCGTCCCGTTCGGTGGGAGTCTTCCTGCCGGCCTCCTCGAGGTCGAACATCTTCCAGACGATTTCCACGACGTGGGCGCTGCCGGCGGTGCCGGTGCCTCGCTTCATCTCGCGCGTGGGGCCATGGAGGATCTTGTTCACGAGCGACGTCAGCATCTCCCGGATGGAGGCTTCCTGTTTTTCCGAGAGCGGTCCGAGCTGCGAGCGGTGTCGCCGCATCTCCTCCATCGCAACGGCCTGAAGCCTCTGCCTCAAGGCGATGATGGCCGGCGCCGCGTCGCGTGCGCGCGATCGCGCGATGAACGCCGCCACCTCCTCTTCGACGATCGACTCGGCGAGCACCGCCTCGCGTTTGCGATCCTCGAGACCCGCATCGACCACCTTCTGCAGGTCATCGATGTCGTAGAGATAAAGGTTGTCGAGCCTGTTGCACGCGGGATCGATGTCGCGCGGCACGGCGATGTCGATGAAGAAGACCGGCCTCCCGCGTCTTGCCTTCATCAGACGCTGGGCATCCTCGAGCAGGAGGATGTAGTGGGGCGCCGCCGTGGAGGAGATGACGATATCGACCTTGGGCAGGAATTCCATGTACCGATCGAACGTCACCGGGATGCCGTTGTGCCTGCGGGCGAGATCCTGGGCGTGATGGAACGTGCGCGACGCCACGTAAACGGTTCGAACTCCCGCGCCGATCAGATGCCGGGCGGCGAGATCCGCCATCTTGCCCGCTCCGAGCAGCATCACCGATCGGCCGGTGAGAGATCCGAAGATCTTCGCGGCGAGATCGGCGGCGGCATAGGAGATCGACACCGGATTGCGCGCGATCTGGGTGGTTGCCCGCACCCGCTTGGCGACGGCGAAGGCCCGCTGCAACAGACCGTCGAGCTGCGGCCCGATCATCTCCGACTGTACCGCGAGGCTGTAGGCCTCCTTGACCTGTCCGAGGATCTGCGGCTCGCCCACCATCATCGAATCAAGGCTCGAGGCGACGCGGAAGAGATGCCGCACCGCCTCCAATCCGCGATGGGCGTAGAGATAACGGTCCAGCTCCGCGGGATCGAGGGAGCGCGCTTCGCTCAGAAAGTCTCGAATCCGTTCGACGACCGTGTCATGCGCGACGCCCTCCCGCGGCATCGCCAGGATTTCGGTACGGTTGCAGGTGGAGAGGATCACCCCTTCTTCGATTTCGGCAACCGATCGCAGGCGGCTGGAGATCTCTCCGATCTCGTCGCGGGTGAAGGCCAGCTTCTCCCGCATCTCGACCGGCGCGGTTCTGTGACTCAGGCCCACGACGACGAACGGCACGCTCAGACTCCGATCATGCGAAGGATCATCACGCCGAACCCGAGAATCGAGAGGTATGCCGCCTTGCGACCGCGCCATCCTCCCGAGAAGATCCTGTCGTACATCACGACCGCGAAAATCAGCCAGGCAAGCAGCGACCATTTCTCCCTCAGGATCAGCTGCCAATCCTCCTGTGTGTGGACGCCGTAACCGGCCGAGATCACGCCGGTGAGCACGACAAAGCTCAGCAGCGAAAAACCCCAGGTCAGGGACTGGTGCCCCAGCCTCTCGCACCGCTCCAGCGAAGGAAGTCTGAGGAAGAAACGGTTGGGCCTGTGGGACTTCAGCGCGCGCTCCTGCACCAGGTACAGGATGCTCGAAGCGAAGGTGAGAAACAGCGCCGAGACGCCCAGGATCGCCGGCACGATGTGCAGCATGCGCACGGCGCTGTCGAGACTCGTGGGTTCGGGACCGGCCAGCGTCTCTGCAGCGCCCTCCTGCAGGACACGATGCGGGATCAGAAGCGTCGCCAGCATCAGGGCGACCACCAGCGGCAGGATCAGCAGTCCCATCACCTCGATGCGGAACCTGAAATGGGCGAAGAGGTAGACCGAGATGGCCGCCCAGGCCAGCAGGAAGAGGATCTCCCGGAGGTCCTTGGCGGGGAAACCCGACTCCTCCACCCCGCGCATCGCGATGCCCGCGAAATGGATGAGGAACCCGGCCAGCGTCAGCGCCGGGATCGCCGACACCCACTCCTTGCGCCTCGTGATGAACACGGACACGGAGGCGAGCACCCCCAGTGAATAGAAGGCGAGCGCCGCGCCGAAGAGGATGTTGCTCCAGGGATTCATCTCGAGCGGCATTCTATCATCCCCGGGCAGGCGGCCTCGCAGGGGAAAGCCGTCGCGGGTCATCGGAGGCGAAATGGGAACCCTGCTATGATGTCACGCTGATGAGCCCGCAGTCAGCCTCTACGGATTCCACAGGATTCAGTCGTTACGGGTGGGCGATCGCCCTGGCGCTCTGCCTGCCTGCCCTGGTGCCGACACTGCTTCCCGGCTGGTTCGAGGGGCACGACGACCTGCATCTCTACCGGCTCGTGGAATACGACCTGGCGCTGCGCGACGGGCAGATCCCGCCACGCTGGTTTCCCGACATCTCCGCGGGATACGGCAACCCTCACCCGATCTACTATGCGCCGCTTTTCTACTTCGTCGCGGAGCTGTTTCACCTGGCGGGGCTCGACCCGATCCTTTCGCTCAAGGCAGCCATCGTCGTCTTCATGGCGCTCGCCGCGCTGTTCATGTACGCCTATGCGCGTCTTTACTGGGGAGCGGCGGGGGCCCTCGTGGCCGCCGTGGCGTATACCTATGCCCCGTATCATCTCCTGGATCTCTACGTCCGCAAGGCGTTCTCGGAGTTCACCGTCTTCGCTTTCCTTCCTGCGCTGCTGCTGGCGTTTCACAATCTTTGCGTCCGTCGCGCGCGATGGGATCTCGTCGCGGCCAGCCTGGCGATGGCGGCGGTGTCGCTCTCGCACACGATCACCACGATGCTCGTTCCGCCGCTCGTTGGAGCCTATGCGCTCTTTCTCACCTGGCGACAGCCCGCCCGCCCTGCGCCGCGGCGGTGGGACTGGCTGGGTGGCGCCGCTCTGTCGACGGTCATCGGCTATGCGGTCGCGGGGTTTTTCATCGTGCCCGCGTTTCTGGAACGCAACGAGATCAACCTCAAGATCTTCACCGAGGCCTATGTCGACTACCACAAGCACTTCGTCTATCCGCTTCAGCTCGTCTGGTGGCCATGGGGGTTCGGCATGAGCCTGGAAGGGCTCAAGGACTCGATGTCGTTCCGGATGGGGCTGACGCTGATCGTCGCCACGGTCCTGGCCGTCATTGGGCTACCGCGTCTGGCGCGAAGAAGCGATTCGGCCGCCGCCCATACCCGGTTCCATCTGGGCCTGACCGCGGTGGCGATCTTCATGATGCTGCCGGTCTCCGTTTTCGTGTGGGGTCTGCTGCCGCCGCTCAAGTTCGTGCAGTTCCCCTGGCGGTTCCTGATGCTGACGACGCTGTCCACCGCGTTTCTCAGCGGGGCCGCCTTCGTGGCGTTCGCGAGCCCGGCGCGAAAGCCCGGGAATCGTCAGAGGGAGCCGGCGCCCGCGTCTGAATCCTGGATCGCCGCCTTCGCGGTCTGCGCCGTCTTTGTTGTCGAGGCCGCCCTCGGTGGAACACTCGGCGTGCACCTCCGCGTGCCGGCCGGCCGCGTCGGTTTCGAGGAGAAACCGTACAACAACATGATCGATCGTGGCCCGGGCGCCGCACCCGAGAGCTTCGATGCGGCGTTCGTGAAAAGCCACACCTTGCACTGGCTCGACCACCTGCCGACCGACGTCAGCTTCATGGGGCTGAACCAGTCCGACCTGGACCGCCCCAAGGTCGAGGTCGACCAGGGCGCGGCGAGAATCTCAGGGCTGGTGGCGCGCTCCGCGAGCGTGCGGTTCCACCTGGAGGCCGACGCCCCCGCGCGTATCCGCGTCAACAACTATCGTTTCCCGGGATGGACCGCGCGCGTCGACGGCGTCGCGGCGCCCTTGATCGATGTGCCGCGGCAACGACGAGTCATCTTCTTCGATGTCCCGCAGGGGGCCCACGATGTGTCGGTGGTCTTCGAAAGGACCACCGCCCGCAGGCTGGGGGACCTGATGTCGCTGGCGGGTCTGGCGGCGCTTTCCGCGGTCGGGCTCTGGCCACGCAGGCGTGACGAGGCCTGAAGGGGAAACCCGCTCCCGGCGCGGCCACCC
>DASROJ010000345.1:0-19463 GCA_035646975.1 Patescibacteria group bacterium | reverse complement strand
CGGCCACATCGACCACGGCAAGACCGCGCTGGTCAGGGCGATCAGACCCCGCTTCACCTGCAGGAGACTGCAGATCTCGAAGTGCTCCCGGGTCTGCGGCTTGATTGACTCGTCCGCGGCGATCACCAGGAGCACCATGTCGATGCCCCAGATGCCGGCCAGCATGTTCTTGACGAATTTTTCGTGACCGGGCACATCGACGAAGCCGATGGTGAGATCCTCGCCCAGGACGAGCGGCGCGAATCCGATGTCGATGGTGATGCCCCGCTCCTGCTCTTCCTTGAAGCGGTCGGTGTTGACCCCGGTGAGCGCCCTCACCAGCGCGGTCTTGCCGTGGTCGATGTGGCCTGCTGTTCCGACGACGACATGTTTCATGAGGGTATTCGACGGCGGGAGGTGGACGTCATCCCCTGACGCTGCGGATCTTGTTGAGCTCCTCTTCGTAGTACTTGCGGAAGAGGATGTCCCACTCCTGGCTGCCTTCGGGGATCGACCCGCGCTTCTGGCTCATGATCTTGGATCGGACCCTGCGCTCGATGTCCTCGTCTTTTCTCAATTCGGCCCGCAGAAGGTCAATCAGTTTGAGGCGGACCTGGTTGCGGTCCCGGGTGAAAGCGACGCCCGGCACGGACTCCAGGGAGTTCAGGATGACGTGCGACAGGTGCGTAATCTTCTCGTGCGTGAGCTTCATGCTGTTTCCGCCATCAGAGGATCAGCTTGCGCTTTCTCGCCAGCTCGTTCTTGATCATCCTGAACATGTCGTGATACTGGACCCCCCGCCGGGTCATTTCGTCCGAATGCGTTCTGAGTATTTCACGAACTTCCTCGTTGAGGCGGTCCTCCACCATCAAATCCTCGACGAACGCGCCCGTGACGGCGCCGATCGCCGAGTCCATGTCCCCCACGCGAATGAGGCCCTCCTCGGCAAGGCCTTCGACGATTTCCGCGGAGATGTACTCGACGAGGGATGAATGGAGTTTCATGCCCCGGAGTCTACCACCTCACGGATATGCGGAGCCATCAGGGGCGTTCGGCCACACGGCGTCTGGCGCCCCGAGATGGGCTTCCGCAGGCGTTATCGTGGCGGACCGGGGCGATCGTTGAGGGCCCACGAGTATTCGAGATACTCGAGCTTCACGCCGGGCGGAAGCCCGCCCTCGAGGTACCTGGCGATGAAGGCCGGCACGGAGCCGGACGCCTTGACGAAGTCCTGCTCGTACCACTTGAAGATTTCGGACAATCGCAGAACAGCCGCGCTTCTGTCGAGGTTCACCTTCCGAGGGTCGTTGATGAAACGACGGGCCGCGGCGTCGAGGTCCGCCTGCAGCGTCGACGCGCGAAACACCCGCGGGGACAGCTTCGGGCAGCCGACCGAGGCGCACACCAGGGCGAAGTGAACCCTGGGATCCTGAAACGTCGGGCGGATGATCGAGTGCTCGATGTGATCGAGCGTGATTCTTCTTCCGCCCACCGTGAATTCAAGCCCGCGAAAAAACGTCCACTTCCCCGCGGGCCCCACCTCGGTGATACTTCGGATCGGATAGCGATCGACGACGCCTTCGAGCACCAGGGCGTTGTAGGTGTTTATCCACGCCGCCAGCCGCTCGTCGCCCGGCGCCAGGGCGTCGGGATCGGCGGCAGCCAGCAGCGCGATCTGCCGTCGAAATCCGGAATCGTCCTTGAGCCCCGCATAGTCGACGAGGCCGTCGTCCACGTGGCGGCCGAGCGCCGCGTCCAGGAGATCGAAGGAGAGCCTCTCGGTCGGCGCTGAAGGCAACGCGAGAAGGACGATCAGCGCGGCCGCATCAAATCTCACGCAGCACCGATTCGACCACCCGTATCAGATCCTTCAGGTTGAAAGGCTTCGAGAGGAAGGGATTGCCCACCTCCTCGAAGAACGCCTGGGTATCCGGGTTAGCGGTGTCGCCGGTGGAAAAAATGATGCGCCGCGCCAGGGCCGGCTCGACCGAGGCGACGTGCCGGTAGAAGTCGCGTCCGTTCATGTTGGGCATCTTCAGATCGCTGATGATGAGGTCGTAGCGCCCCTCGGCCAGTCGCGCCTTGGCGGTCCGGCCATCCCCGGCGGTGTCGACGTGGTGGCCTTGCGCCTGGAGCACCTCGGCCACCACCTCGGCAAGCGAGGCTTCGTCCTCGACCACCAGGATCCGCCTCGCGGGCGATGCGGCCGGGCCCGCCGCCGGGGCCATGGGAGCGGCCTGCTCCTCGAACGGGAAAACGCCCTGCGCGATCCGCGCGATCTCCGCCGCTTCGGCCGCAGGCAGCTCCACCCTGAATGTCGATCCCTCACCCAGCTGGCTTCTCGCGGAAATCGTCCCGCCGTGCTCCCGAACGGTGCCATAGGCGAGGCTCAGGCCCAATCCCGTGCCTTTGCCGACCTCCTTGGTCGAGAAGAACGGATCGAAGATTCGCTTGAGGTTCTGGGGGGCGATGCCGGGCCCGCTGTCGACAATCTCCACGGCGATGCGAAGGTCCTCGTTGCGCGTGATCACGCTCAGCACCCCCGGGCCTCCCTGCTCCTTCATCGCCTGGTAGGCGTTGAAGATGATGTTGAGGAACACCTGCTGCAGCAGGTGGAAGTCTCCGACCACCGGCGGGAGGTCCGCCTGCATGTCGATGCGCACCTCGATGTCGTCGACCTGTAGCTGGTGGCCCAGCAGCTGAAGCACCGAATCCAGCGCGGCGTTGATGTCGACATGTCTCCGCTCGGGGGTGTGGCGCCGGGCGAACCGCAGCAGGTTCTGCACGATCCTCTGGCACCGCGTGGCCTCCAGATCGATCGCGGTGAGCTTCTTCTTGATGTCGGCGTCGACATCCTTGTTCTGGAGCAGCTGGGCGAAGCCGATCACCGACGCGAGAGGGTTGTTGAGCTCGTGGGCGACACCCGAGATCATCTCGCCCAGAGCGGAGAGTCTCTCCCCCTGGGCGATCTGCAGCTGAACCACGCGCGCCTCGGTGACATCGGAGATGACCACGACCATCCCCTGCACTTCCCCGCCCAGACCCCGAACCGGCGAGCAGGTCACCGAAAAGATTCTCCCTTCGTGCGCGGCCGTCACCTCGAAGGTGCTGGCCTTGGCGCCGGGCTTGCCGAGAGCCGAGAGCAATGGCCGCAGCCGGCAGTCTCCCAACCGGGAAAGAGTACGAGGCGCCCGTCCCCCGATAATCGACTCGACGTAGACCTTCGCCGCCGGGTTCGACATCACGATACGCAGCCCACCGTCGAGCAGGAGCACCCCCTCGGCCATCGACTCGAGCATCGAATGGATCTTGCTGGTCTCCGCCTCGCGCGCGGTTCGAATGCGATCGAGCGTCAGCGAGGCCTGGTTGGCGATCGTATACAGGAGCCGCATCTGACCTTCGCCGAAGGCTTCCTCCGCGCGTGATGCCACCGTGAGCAACCCCACGACCTGGCCCCGGATGAAAAGCGGGGCGTGCGCCACGGATTTCAGATCCGCGGCGCGTATCGGTTCCACACCGCCCGATGGTTCGATCCTTCCCACCGTCATCGGCACGCGCGACGGGCGCTGACCTGAGAGCCGCTCGACCTCCTCGAGAGCCAGCCTGTAGAGCTTGCGCAGGGCCCGGTCCTCCGCGGGGGCCGAGAGCTGCATCGAGATCTCGCGGTGGTCGGACAGCAGGAGCATCAGCCCGCACATTTCGAACGACAGGGCTCGACGCAGCGACGAACCCACCAGCTGGAAAAGGTCTTCCGGGCTGAGAACGAAGATGAGCGAGCGGCTGACGTCGTACAGGAGCGAGATTTCCACCGTGCGCTCTTCGACACGCGCCTCCAGCTCGCGTTGGAGCACATGATTCCGGAGAAAGACGGCCAGAATCGGCAGCGAAGCCTTCAGGGAAGCGAAGCTCTCGAGATCGAAAGAAGCGGCTGCTTCGGCTCGAACGACAAGACAGGCCACCGGCTGCTCGGAGACCACCAGCGGCAGAAAGGCCCAGGATCCACCGGACTTGATCAGGTAGGGACCTTCCGGCGAGCCGCTTGAGGCTTGAGGGTCAGCGATGAGAGCCACGGTCCTGGACATGATGGCCCCGCGGATCAGGCTGCCGTCCTCCGCGATGATCCGGAGGGAGAAGGGCTCGACCTTCACCGGCGAGAACCATTCCGCGGCCTGGAGATCCTGATCCCACAGGATGAGCCAGGCCTGTCCGCCGAGAACCCGGGAGGCTTCCTCGAGAAAGGCCGCCACGCCGCCGACTTCGGAATTCTGCGAGAGGATTGAAGCCACCCGAAGGAGGAAACCCTCCGTGTGGCTGGATGCGTGTTGCTCTGAAGTCATGAATCTGGATTCTACGTGGGCCTGTCGCGGTCGTCAATGAAGCTGGGCCGCCGGATATGCATGCCCGGGAGAAAGCAAAGTCCCTTCCCGCGGATTCCAGTCGCGGGAAGGGACATCGGAAACGAATCGTCAGCGGGGTTTGGGCACCAGGCTGAGACGCGGCCTCTGACGGCTTGGCATGACGGGCATGCCCGTGCCGCCCATTCTTCCACGCATCGGCTGCGGGGACGGCGTGGACCTCAGGGGCACCATCGATTCACTGGGCATGATTCCCTTGGGCGGCGAGGAGACGTACTTGTTGAGCGCGAAGATACGTCGGAGCTTCTTCTTGGCCTGGGCTTCGATCTGCCGGATTCGCTCCCGGCTCAAGCCCATCGTCTCGCCAATCTCCTTCAACGTGAAGGACCGGCCACCGGTGATGCCAAAGCGGTTCGCAATGACCGTCTGCTCCTGCTCGTTGAGCATGATCATGGCCGAGTGCACCAGGAACTCGCTCTCGGTCTTGAGCAGCTCTTCTTCGGGGTTCACCGACGTGTCGTCGACCAGGTAATCGCTGATGGGGACGGTCTTGTCGCGGCCAACCTTGTCATCGAGGGAAACCTCGCGCAGCTTGATCATCAGGATTTCGTCGATCTTCGAAATCGTGCTGTCCAGCTTGCTCGAGATTTCAATCCGGTCAGGTCTCCTGCCCAGCTCCCGCGAGAGGCTGGCCTCCGTCTCCCGGATCTTCTTCACTTTCTTCATCTGGTATGTGGGAACGCGAACGAGGTTTGATTGTTCCGAAAGTGCTTTGAGGATCGACTTACGGACCCACCAGATGGCATAGGTGATGAACTTGGTGCCCTTGGTGTGATCGTATCGCTGGGCCGCCTCGATGAGTCCGATGTTGCCTTCGTTGAGAAGGTCTTCGAAGGGCAGACCCAGGTTTCGGTACTCGTTGGCGATCTTGACCACGAAGGAGAGGTTCGACTCCACGAGCTTGTTGAGAGTGTCCTTGTTGCCGCAGGCCTCTGCTCCGCGCGCAATCTCCATCTCCTGTTCTTTCGTCAGGATGGAGTACTCGCCGATCTCCGACAGATAACGACCTAGGGTGGAGTCTTTTTCCACGCGCCGGCTCATCAGGATTTGAACCTCACATCAGCGAAGTGGACTCCTTGGCAGGGGGAGGTAGTCGCGAATCGTCTGTAAACACAAGGTCTTAGATTGCTTTTGAGCTTGACAGTTCTTACGGATGGGGGTATTTTCCGGGTGATGCTGCTGGGTGGCTTCCAAGAGGCCCTACCCCCCATGTGGCGTCGCTTGTTGCATCAGGCGTTTGTGGCGACTCTGTACAGCGATTGCGTCCATCAGACGAGTCAGAGTCTATGTTGCGGGAACATCGTTGTCAAGAATTTTTTGTTGTTGCAGCATAAGATGTAACTGACGTATTATCGAGCTCTAGTCGATCAGAAATAACAGACGCAACGCGGGTTGTCAGGGGATTCGCCCCAGGAGGGGTTGCTTGGAAAGGCTGGAGACAGGGTTCGCAGTGAGGCGCCAGCAGCTTCCCCTTGTCGGAAAGCGGATCAGGGAGCTGCGCAAGGACCGGGATCTCACCCAGGCGGAGCTCGCTGCCAGGATCGGAATCCAGCAATCAGATCTCTGTCGCATGGAGACCGGGGAATACAAGGTCAGCCTCGAGACCCTCTTCAAGATACTCAAGATCTTCGAAATGAATGTCGGCGAGTTCTTCCATGAAGCCCCTCCCGGTCAGCTCGCACCCGTTGAAACTGATTTGATGCAGTCGTTCAGAAACCTGTCCTCCAGCGCCCAGGATGAAGTGCGGCATTTCATCAAGTTCATCGAGCGGCAGTCCCGGAAGACTCGTCGCAAAAAGTAAAGGCACAAGGTCCAGTCTATGGGCCAGATTCGCAGGCCGGCCACCGACCCGTTCTCGCGGCTGATTGCGCACGGCTGCGCCCTGCTGCGAAAGGGCGACCTCAAGCTTGCGCTTGCCGACTTTCAGTCCTCCCTCTCGCTTGCCCGCAAGAGCGACCAGCCGGAACAGATCAACAAGGCCCTTTCCAACATCTCCACCTGCTTCATCGAAATGGGAGAGTACGAGAAGGCGACAAAAGGGCTCCGCGAGATCATCCTTCGCAGCAGCGATGACGAGACCATCTGCGGCGCGTCCTACAACCTCTCGATCAGCCTCCGGCGTCTCGGCAGGTACCCGAAGGCCTTCGTGTATGCGAAAAAGGCGTTCGAGAAGAGCAAGGCGATTGGCGACCTGAACTGGATGGCTCGCTGCCACAACCTGATAGGAAACATCTACCTGGTGCAGAGCCACCTGGACAAAGCGCTGCAGCAGTACCAGAAGGCGCTGACGCTGCGGCTCAAGGAGCGTGAGATCAACCGCTTCTCCGTGGCGATCCTCAGGGACAACATCGGTTACTGCCAGCTTCTCCAGGGGCAGTACGACAAGGGAATTCAAAACGTCCGGATTGCGCTGGACATGGTGACGGAACTCGGAAGCAAGAAGTGCGTCTGCGAATGCGCTCACGATTTGAGCTTCGGCTACATGCAGCTGCGGCGGCTTGACGAAGCCGAAGAATACGGAATTCAGGCGCTGGAGATCGCCGAGGCCGAGGGGTACAAGGAGATCATCAAGAACTGTTTCTATCTCCTGGGCGAGATCAACTACCTGAAGGGGAACGAAGAGCAGCGGGACCATTACTTCTACCGACTCCAGGATCTCTACCCGCACCTCCCGTTCCTCAGGGATTTCCTGTGCACGTTCGATGTGAGCAAGATTATCGCCCTGAGGTTCCCTCAGTAGCGAGGAGAGTGAGCTGATGAAAAGGTCCCGCGAAGTCACACCGGCCAGGATAGCGTTGCTGCTGGGCATCCTTTTGTTGATTACTGGCGTTTACCAGGCCGCTGTAACTGTCGTGGACAACTCGGGCCATGTGCTCACCGTCGAGGTTCTTTCGGACCCCGGCGACCCGGTGGTGCAGGGTCTGGCCCTGGTGGACCAGGCGCCGGGAGGCGGCACCTCGACGGCGCCGATTTTCCCCACGTGGGACCCGATCATCGATCAGGATCCCGGCATCACGCTGAACCCCCACGATGGCCAGCCGGTAATCGTCTGGAGCCGTCAGATAGGAGCCAGCTTCGAAATCGCGATGCTCCGTCGCATGTCGGGGGGCTGGGGGCCGATTGACATCCTGACGAACAGCGCAACGTCGGATATCAGGCCGCGCGCCATCGTCGACGCGAACGAGCGCGCCCACGTCGTCTGGTATCCATCCGGAATCGGCGGCCCCGTCTACCTGCAGAGCTTCGACATCCACAACGGACAGCCACTGGGGTCGCCCCAGAAACCGCTCGAGCCGCCGCCCACCAAGTCACTCAAGACCGGCACCACCGACGGCAGTTGTGTCGGCGGGGGAGACGACCCGGGTCTCATCGGCGGTCTGACGACGCGGGCATCAGAGGGTCCCTGCGTGGCCAACCCCGCGGTGGCTCCGGATCATGGGGCGGTGCTGTCCTGCGGACGTCCCGCGGCCTACCAGGTCTCGTCATGCTACCTGGTCGTCGGCGTCTACAACACCAGCACATCGACCTGGGCCCAGACGATCTCGAACCTGAGCTGGCAGAACATGTCGTCGACCACGGTCCGTGCACTTGCCCAATCCATGGCCGACGCCCGCTGCAACTAGCCGACCGGATGGATCTCCCACCCGGGCCCTTCAGTGGAAGGGATAGAACCGATCCTTGTCATCGCGGCGGGAATCCTGGCGGTCGATTGTCTTGAAGCGGCGCCGGCGGATTCTCCATCTCAAGTCATCGATAAGGCGTCTCGGATTCCAGAATCCCTTGAGAATGATGTACCCGGTCAGCGCGCCGCCGAGGTGCGCGAACCGCGCCACGCCGTCAGGGGCGAACGCTCCGATGCTGACCAGCTCGATGAATGAAAGGAGGATGGCGAGCTGGCGCGCCGTCATCGGAAAGATGCCCCAGAACAGGATGGTGCGCGTCGGGAAGATCATGCCGTACGCCACGAAGAGCCCGAATATCGCCCCGCTGGCGCCGACTGTCTGGGACTGAAAAGCGAAGGCGCAGTTCAGGACGGCCCCGCCCATCCCGCACAGCAGATAGTACCGTACGAAGCGCGTCGCTCCCCAGGCGCGCTCGATTTCGCCGCCGAACATCCACAGCGCGAGCATGTTGAACAGGATGTGGAAGACCGACGTCAGAGAATGCAGGAACATGTAGGTCACGAGCTGCCAGACGAACAGGTTCCTCAGGACCAGGACCGGGTTGAGCGCGAACCAGGTGAGAGTAAAATCCCACGCGTCAGGCCCCACGGCTCCGCTGAGCAGCAGCTCGATGACATAGATGGCGACATTGACGATAATGAGGCTCTTGACGGCTGGGGTGAGCGGACCGCCGAACGACAGCTGGTATCGGGTGCCGGAATCGTATCGTGGCGGCATGTGGCGAGACTAGCACAGCGTATGGAGGAGCGACAACGATGAGCGCGCGCAGGTATTTCATCGGCTGCACCGCCGCTGCCATCGGGATCCTGGCCATCCTCGTCATCGTGGGCGTGGTCGGATACAACCGGTTGACGACGCCGGTCCCGCTGCCGGAATCCACCAGACTCGTCGACGCCGACAGCGTGGGGCATGCGGTCCTGAGGCTCGAGCCGGACAATCCCTGGATCCGGCGGATGTTCTCGGACCTGTCCCAGTATTCGACCCGCGAGCCGAAAACCACCGACCTGTTCCCCATCGAGGTCGTCTGGTCGGCTCACAGGGCAACGCCTTCCTCGGAGGGCCACATCATCGGCATGAGCTTTTCTCCGCGCGGCAGGTTGTTCGGACTGATGTCCGATTTCGCGCTCTGGCGCGCGGGCCGATCGGATGACGGAAAGATCACGCGAGTGGTTTATGGTGGCGAAGGGATCACGGCGTTTCCGGGCACCCCGATACCCGGCACCGTGTTCGCGAGGGACAATTCAATCGTCTGGTCCTCCGACCTGGAGACGGCCCGCAGGGCGGTGGACCTGGTCGTCGCGCGCGAGAAGGCTTCCACGCAGGGTGAGCAGGCGCAGGCCTCCACGGCCGGCTCCGTCCCCGAGCCCGACGTGATGCGTCTTCTGCCCGCGGGCGCCGGCCACGCGCTCGTGGGGGCGATCGCCGGCGAGGGGGGCGTGGCGGCCCGCTGTCTCGCGCTGCTTCCTGGCACCGAGCTGGACATTCCCGAGGAGGATCTCGCCGGCGCGAGCCTGTCGTTCATTTTCGACGCCACCGCGGCGGACGTTGCAGGCGGCGAGCTGACGCTCCATTTCCCCGCCGGAACTCCCGCCCCTGTGATGGAGAGCACCGCGAACGACCTCGCCAGACGGATCACATCATTGAAATGGGGGCAGGTGGCGATGGAAGCCACTCCACGCCTCGAGCCGCCGCTCGGGGTGATCACGGTCAAGGCGACCGGGCTGGCAACGATCTACAGCAGGCTTCTCAGGGAAGCTGTCAGCGTGCGGAAAACGCTGGAGAGGAGCGGCAGGGGTGGGGACGGAGCCGAACCTGCGCCCCAGGATCCGAATCAGTCCAGCTCGACATTCCAGTAGGCGATGTCGAGGAAATTGCGCCAGACGTCGTACTGCGCTCCGGCGAACGAGACCTTGACGAGCGGATGCCATCGCGGCTTGGCGGGTATCTTCAGCAGCGCCATACCCACCTCCACCGCGAGATTGTTTCCTTTCCGGGCGTTGCACTCGATACAGCAGCAGACCACGTTGTCCCAGGTCGACTTGCCGCCGCGAGAAAGCGGAATGACATGGTCGAGATTGAGCTCGCGCGTCGAGAATTTCTCTCCGCAGTACTGGCAGCGGTTCCGATCCCTGAAATAGATGTTCTTCCGTGTGAACCGCACCTCGTGGCGCGGCAGGGCGTCATAGTGAAGCAGAAGGATGACCCGGGGTATTTTTATCCGCATCGCCGGCGTGGCGATGACGTCGTCGTCGGGCTGGACGGGGATGTCGCACCAGTTTTCCCAGGAATAGGTCGTGTAGTCCGGCTCTACCGCCTTGACCTGGCCCTTGTAAAGAAGGCAGAAAGCCTTCTTGACAGAGGTCACCTGGATGGCCTGGAAGAGCCTGTTGAGAACCAGAACGTTGGAATCGAGCACGGCGCAAACCCCCTGCCTACACCGGAATCATACCTCTATCGGGTCCCGGGCGCCTTCTGACCGGGCGCGTAGTCGGTCTTGAGCGCCATCTTCTGCGCGTGACGCGCGAAGGCGATCTCGATGAGCCGATCGATCAGCGCGGAAAAACTCACGCCGCTTGCCTCCCACAAACGAGGGTACATGCTGATGGGGGTGAAACCCGGAAGCGTGTTCACTTCGTTGATGAGCACGGCGCCGTTGGACTTCTTCACGAAGAAATCCACGCGAGCCAGACCGGAGAGACTCAGCGCCTCGAAGGCCGCGATCGACATCGCCCTGATCTCCTCCGCCTGCGCCTTGCCGATCCGCGCCGGGATGAGCAGCTGCGAGGTGTCCTCGAGATACTTGGCGCTGTAGTCGTAGAACTCCCGGCCGGGAACGATCTCACCGACGACGGAGGCTTTCGGGTCGTCGCCGCCGAGCACGGCGCACTCCACCTCCTGCCCCTCGATCCCCTGCTCGATAACGACCCGGCAATCGTAGGAGGCGGCCTCGGTCAGGGCCGCGGGCAACTCCTCGACTCTCTTCACCTTCGAGACGCCGACGCTCGACCCGCCGTTGGAGGGCTTCGTGAAACATGGATAGCCGAAACGCTTCTCCACTTCCCGCGCCACGCTGGCAGCGTCCGTCTCGATGCGGTGCCGGCTCACGACGAGATACTCGGCCATCGGAAGACCGGCGGCGCGGAAGATCACCTTGGACGCCGCCTTGTCCATGCCGAGGCTGGATCCCAGAACGCCCGAGCCGACGTAGGGAATCCCGGAAAGCTCGAGCAATCCCTGCAGCGTGCCGTCCTCGCCCCCGGTGCCATGAATGAGTGGAAACGCGACATCGAACATCATGGGGGCGCCGCCGCCATCGAGCGTCACGAGCCCGCCGATCGAAGGGTCGCCGGTCAGCACCGCCCGGGTCCCCGCGGACCGGGCGAGCCCGCCATCGAGCAGACCGCGCGCGTCACCGGAGGTCACCCATCGTCCTTCGCGGCTGACCCCGATCGGGACGACCTCGTATCGGGCGGGGTCGAGGTTGTTCAGGACGGCCCTGGCGGACACGAGCGACACGTCGTGCTCCACGGAGCGACCGCCGAAAATCAATCCCACCTTCGTCCGCTTCACGTCCCCGCCTCCTCGATGATGTCGCCAGGGATGATGTCGCCGGGCTCGATTGCCGGCGCCAGCCGGGCCAGGGCCCGCGCGCGCGCCCGGCTCGTCCGGATTGTCAGGTCAACATAACCATCGTGGTAGCTCGCGTCCAGCACGCGGGACTCCTCGTAGACACGCGAAATCGCGGCGGTATCCGCCGTCATCAGCCGGATCCGGCGCTCGACCAGGTCCTCTGCCAGCAGGTCGTTCATCCGGCCCCCCAGCACGTCGAGGCCGAGACCCTTCGCGGCCGCGACGAACAGCGCGTCTGGATGAATCCGGAAGGCCCGCTCGAGGATGCCGGGCTGTCTGACCAGATCGATCTTGTTGAACACCAGCAAAGTCGGCTTGACGTCCATCTCCAGGCCCGCGAGCACCTGCTGTGTCACCGCCATCTGTTCCTCGTATCCGGGATGGCTGACATCCACGACGTGCAGGAGGAAGTCCGCCTCCCTGGCTTCCTCCAGCGTGCTGCGGAAGGAGGCCACCAGATGGTGCGGCAGCTTGCGGATGAACCCGACGGTGTCGATGAGGAGCACCTCGCGTCCGTCCTTCATCTCGAGACGGCGCACGAGCGGATCGAGCGTGGCGAACAGCCGGTCCTCAACGAAGGCATCGGCGCGGGTCAGGCTGTTGAGCAGCGTGCTCTTTCCCGAGTTGGTGTATCCGACGAGCGCACCCTTGGGAATTCCCCGTCGCCCCGTCCGGCGCACGCCGCGGGCCCGCTCGATTCCGTCCAGGTCGCCCTGGAGTCTGGAAATCCGCTTGCGAATCATACGTCGGTCGATCTCGATCTGCGTTTCACCGATCCCGCGCACGCCGATGCCGCCGACCTGCCGGGACAGGTGCGTCCACCTGCGGGTCAGCCTCGGCAGCAGGTAGTTGAGCTGCGCCAGCTCCACCTGTGTGCGGGCCTCGCGGCTTCGCGCCCGTCTGGCGAAAATGTCGAGAATGAGTCCGGAGCGATCGACCACCTTGGCTTCGATGGTCTTTTCGAGGTTCCTGACCTGCGCGGGCGAGAGGTCTTCGTCGAAGATGACGAGGTCGGCGGCATGCCCCTTCGCGTGGGCGGCCACCTCCTCGGCCTTGCCCCGCCCGACGAAATAGGCCGCGTCGATCCGATCCCGCTCCTGCACGAGACGATCGACCACGACGCCGCCTGCCGTTTCGGTGAGTCGCGCCAGTTCGTCGAGGTGGTCGTCGGCCTCCTCGCGCCGCATGCGCGGCAGCACGACACCAACGAGAATGGCGCGTTCGCGCGGGTCCAGGCTACTTCGCCCCACTGTCCTCGATGGGCCCGAGGGCCGCCCTGACTCGTTCATTGATGTCGGCAGGCAGGACGTTGCCACGCCACGTCACCACTCCCCTGCCGTCGATGAGGATCGTCGTGGGCAGCGACCTGACCTCGAACGCTTCGCGGGCGCTGTCCTTCATGTCGTAGAGGACCTCGTAGTCGATGCCGTTGTCCTTCGCAGCGCCGAGGATCTTCTCCAGCGAGTCATCCTTCCATGTCGTGGCCACGCTGACGATGCGCAGGCCCTGCGGCGCGTAGAACCGGCCGACTTCCCTGATCTCGGGCACCTCGTGCATGCATGGCTTGCACCAGGTCGCCCAGAAGACCAGGAGCGTCGCTCCGCGTCGCGTCTTGCCAGCAGGCGGGGCCGGGGCCAGCTCGGCGCGAAGGTCCACCGTGTCGCCCGTTGCGCTGATGACCGGAAGCGGGGCGCCGGCTTTGACGTCATCCCCCACGGCACCCGTGGTGGCGGCGCCGGTTCCCCCGGCGAAAAGCAGCAGCCCGGCGAGCGTCGCACCCGCCAAGGCAACCGTGGCCCCCGATGAGACACGGTTCAAGCCAACACCTTCTGAATGCTCTTCTCGAGGACCTGCCGCGACACCGACCCGATGATCTGATCGGCCGGTTTTCCCCCTTTGAAGAAAATGAGCGTCGGCACCGACATCACACCGAACTGGGCCGCCGTTGAGGGACTCCCCTCCACGTCGACGTGGCCGACCTTGATCCGCCCTTCGTACTGCCGGGCGAGGTCAGCCACGATCGGCTCGAGTTTCTTGCACGGTCCGCACCACTCCGCCGAGAAGTCGACCAGGACCGGGGTGGCCGAGTCGACGACTTCCGTCTTGAAGTTCCCGTCATTGATCTCTATCACGTGACTCTCCATGGGTTCATTATAGGTTCCGATTCGCGAGCCTGGCAAGATGGCTTCCCCCGGAACGCCCGTCCCGCCCGGTACCTCGGCCGGACAGGCTCCTAGGTCCCGGTGGCCGGAGTAATCGATCGCGCGTCGATGTACCGGATGTCGCCGTGGAACCGTCCGCGCACGGTCACTTCCGCTCCCCGTTTGCCGGGGTCGCCCAGCACCGGCAGCGACGCGTCGTTGACCACGAGGCTCCAGATGCCGGTCTTCGGGCACTTGAGCCCTGTGTGATGGGCCGCGTCGTGGCAGTGGCGCTGGCCGTCGATCGGGACTCCGAGTCGTTCGCACTCGATGCAGATCAGCACGCCATCGGCGCTGCGCACGCCGGTCAGAGAGTCGGTCATTCCCCGGTAGAATCCCGGGCGGAGAATCTCCACGGTAGGCACCGCCACGGCGGTCAGGATCACGGCAGCCACCAGCGCGTAACGCACCCTGCCCCGCGGACTCGCGAATCCTGCCGTCGCGGCGTCCGCACGCGCGCCGCCGGCCATCGACTCCGGGTCCTTCAGACGCTTTCGCATCTCGGCGGCGAACTCCGGCGGCGCTTCGATGCGGCAGAGCCGCGTCTTGAGGACGATGGTGAACCGGCTCTCGACCTTCGCAAGCCGCGCGCACGGCTGGCAACGCTCGAGATGTTCGTGGATCCCGTGGCTCATGTCGCAAGGCAGCTCGTCGTCGAGAAAAGCCACCAACAACTCCCGGATTTCCACGCACTTCTCGTAAGTCATCTTCGTGGCGACCTCACGGCTTGCCCCGCCGGAACTGCGAGATGTCGACAACCGGCGGCGACTCCCGCCTGCCGGAGATCAGACCGCGGCTGCGTCCGTACTCCACCAACCGGCCCTGGAGGAGTCTTCTGGCCCGATGCAGACGCGACATCACCGTTCCGATGGGAATCGACAGCGCCGCGGCTATCTCCTTGTATGACATTTCTTCCACCACGGCCATCAGCAGCACCATCCTGTACTCCGGTGGCAGCTCATCCAGCGCCCCTTCGATCTCGCCATCCACGGCGCCTTGCATCAGGATCGACTCAGGGTCGCTCGGGGCTGCCTGGGTGCCTGGCGAGACGCCGTCCACGAGACTCTCGAGACCTTCCTCGATGGCTCCGAAGTCGACCGTGGCGGGTTCCGTCTGCGCCTTGCGGTACCTGTTGATAAAGGCGTTCTTCAGGATCTTGAATATCCAGGCTTTGAAATTGGTGCCCCGCTCGTACTTGTCGAAGAACCGATAGGCTCGCAGGAGTGTCTCCTGCACCAGGTCTTCAGCCTCCTGCGGCTGCCTCGTCAGGCGCACAGCCATGCTGTACAGAGGATGGAGATGCTCCTCCGCGAGCTTCTCGAACCCGTCGTTCGGGTCGGTCCTGGCCGCCATGCCTGCTCCAACCGGTCCGGGCGCCGGTTTTATTCCCCGCCATGGTCGCAGCTGGCGCCGCCAGCGCTGCAGACGCCGCGTTCCGGCGAGCGGCGGCGAGGTGCGGGGAGGGGCGGACGAGTCACACCCGCTGCAGCGTGAAGGCGCCGCGCACGGCGCCCACCTCGCGGCCGCGGTTGTTCACCACCAGGCAGGCCGTGGCCTCCGAGAGCCGTCCCAGCTCGGCCTCCTCGAGCAGGCCGAACTGGCGCAGTATTTCCATGGTGAGCGCGACCCTCGCGCGCCCGCTGTCGCCGTCGCCCACCTTCGCCGCGATACCGTGCCCGACGCCCTCCTTCGTGAACGCGAGGCACTGGACCCCCTCGGCGCCGCGCTTGCAGATCAGGGTATGACGCGGGTGCGCCGTGACCTCGGTGTCGAGCATTCCCTGTCCACCCACCATCTCCGGGTGCGCCCGCATCGCCGAGACCACGATCCCGGCCGACTCGCCGCGCAGCACGGCGAGGCTGCCGGCAGACAGCAGACGGGCGAACGAGCGAGCCGCTTCCGACAACGTGACGCCCAGCGTGGGGGCGCTGCAGCCATCGATCGCGATCATGATCTTGTCGCGCATCCTTCCGGTCAGATCCGCCACGATGCCGAGGATTCGCTGCTGCACCGGGTGCTTCGGATCGAGATAGGTCGCCGGATCATGGCCGCCCGCCAGCGCCGAGGCCAGCATGCCGGCATGCTTGCCGGAGCAGTTGTGCTCCAGGGCCGTGAAGGGGCGGCCGGCTTTGCGGTAGGTCTCCGCCACCTGTCGGCTGAACGGCGTGTGGGTGCCGCATTGCAGCGCCGTCACGTCGAGCCCGATCTTGCCAAGAATCCCGGCGACCGCCTCGACGTGGCGCGCCTCGCCGCTGTGCGACCCGGTGATCACCGCCATTTCGAGCGGCGTCAGGTGGAACTTCTCCATCGCGCCGCTTTCCACCACCGCCATGGCCTGCAGTGGCTTGGCCGAGGAGCGCAGAAAAACGGCGTGGTCGATGCCGCCGAGCCGGGCGACCAGGCGCCCGGTCGAGTCCGCCACGGCGATGGCCGCGCAGTGCACCGACTCGACCATCGACCCTCGTGTCACTTCCACCGCGGGGACGTATTGCCCGTGCGGCGCGGGAGTGTTCTGAGTGGAGGCTCGGTGGCGGAAGCGATTTGCCTGGGATGAATGACTCACGACATCGGATGTTACTGTCGCCGAATCAGGGTGTCAAAACCGGGCGACCGCCACGGGATGTTCCCGCGGTTCTTGACACTCCCTTCATGTCGGTAATAACATCGACGGTCCTTAAGTCATTGAAATACAGATAGATCGACCTCACGATTGAAGATCACGACGCAACGTCTCGACGAAGCGTCACGATGGAGCGCGGGTGAAAATCCTCTACCTCGATTGCGCCAGCGGCGTCAGCGGCGACATGCTGCTGGGCGCGCTGGTGGATCTGGGGCTTGATCTCAAGCTGCTCAAATCGCGTCTGGCCTTGATGCCGTTGAAAGGCTATTCGATCTCGGCGCGCGACGTCACGCGCAGCTGGTTCGGCTCGCGCAAGGTCGACGTCAAGGTGACGGGGGCTCAAGGTCATCGGGGGCTCAAGGAGATCAAGGCGATTATCGAGGGCAGCAGGCTGTCGCCGTTGATCAAGCAGACTTCGATGAGGATCTTCCGGCGGATCATCGACGTCGAGGCGCGCATCCATCGCATCCCGGCGCAGAAGGTCCACCTTCACGAGGTCGGAGCGGTCGATGCGATCGTGGACATCGTGGGTGCCGTCATCGGCCTGGACGAGCTGGTCGGGCTGGGCGGAAAAGGCGGGCGAATCGTCTGCTCTGCACTGAATGTCGGCAGCGGCACCGTGCGCATGGAACACGGTCTGCTGCCGGTGCCGGCGCCCGCCACGGTCGCGCTGCTCAAAGGCGTCCCCATCTATTCGGCCGGTCCGAAGGGAGAGATGGTGACGCCGACCGGCGCCGCAATCGTGACGACGCTGGCCTCATCGTTCGGGCCGCCCCCCGCGATGGTGGTCGATCGAGTCGGCTACGGCGCCGGCAGCCGTGAGTACGACGGCCATCCCAATGTGCTGCGGGCGCTGCTCGGCGAGGATTGGCCAGGCGTGGAGGCGGCCGAAGGGGACGTGATGGTCGTCGAATGCACGATCGACGACATGAACCCGCAGGCCTACGGCTACCTGATGGAGCGTCTGTTCGCCTCCGGCGCGCGCGAGGTCTTCTACACACCGGTGCAGATGAAGAAGAACCGGCCCGGCGTGCTCGTCACCGTGATCTGTCCGGTGGCGCTGCTCAACGACATGGCCAACGTCATCTTCGACGAGACCACCACCATCGGGCTGCGCTACCGGCCGTCCAGCCGTCTCGAGCTGGCCCGCGACACCGTGGTGGTGGCCACCCGCTACGGCAAGGTGCGGCTCAAGATTTCCACGATGAGCGGCCGCGTGACGCAGGTGCAGCCCGAGTACGAGGATTGCCGGAAGCTGGCGGCGCGCCGCAAGGTGCCGCTCAAGACCATTCAAGCCGCGGCCCTGGCCGCCTGGAGCTCGGCACCCTCGCAGGCTGTCCTGGACGGAAGGCCGGGTCGATGAAGGATTACTTCTATCTGACCACGCCGATCTACTACGTCAACGATGTGCCGCACATCGGCCACACCTACACCACGGTCGTCGCCGACGTGATCGCGCGGTACCGGCGAATGACCGGGCGCAAGGTCTACTTCCTGACCGGGACCGACGAGCATGGCCAGAAAATCGAGCGTGCCGCGCTCAAGCAGGGAATCTCGCCGAAGGAGCTGGCCGACCGCGTGGTGGCGCGGTACCACGATCTGTGGGCCAGGCTCGGCATCACCAATGACGATTTCATCCGGACGACCGAAGAGCGTCATCGCCGCGGCGTGGCCCGCATCTTTCAGCGCGTCATCGAACGGGGCGATGTCTACCTCGACGCGTACGAGGGGATGTACTGCACCGGCTGCGAGTCGTTCTACCCGGAGAGCCAGATTGTCAACGGCGTCTGCCCGGAGCAGGGCCACCCGGTGGAGAAGGTGCGTGAAGAGTCGTATTTCTTCCGGCTGTCGAAATACGCCAAACCGCTGCTCGACCACTATGAGAAGCATCCCGAGTTCGTGCGTCCCGAGTTCAGGCTCAACGAGGTCCGCCGGTTCGTGGAGATGGGACTCAAGGATCTGTCGATCTCCCGCACGGCATTCAAGTGGGGCATCCCTCTTCCCGGCGACGACAAGCACATTCTTTACGTCTGGTTCGATGCGCTGTGCAATTACGTCACGGCACTCGGATACGGCGAGGACTCGGACCTCTATGCCAGATGCTGGCCGGCCGACCTTCACCTCGTGGGCAAGGACATCATCAGGTTCCACGCGGTTTACTGGCCCGCGTTCCTGATGTCGGCAGGACTGCCGCTTCCCGAGACGGTTTATGCGCATGGCTGGTGGCTGAGATCCGACGCGAAGATGTCGAAGTCGACCGGCAACATCGTCGACCCGCTGCCGCTCATCGATGAATTCGGCGCCGAAGGGCTGCGCTATTTCCTGATGCGCGAGATGGCGTTTGGGCAGGACGCGCAGTTCTCGGAAGAGGCGCTCGTGGATCGGATCAACACCGATCTCGCAAACGACCTGGGGAATCTGCTGAGCCGGCTGCTCAAGATGGTCGAGGACTTCTGCGGCGGCAGAATCCCGGCCGCCTCTGGGCCCATGATGGAGGAAACCGACGCCCTGCGGGCGCACGCGGCCCGGGTGGTGACGGACTACCGCGCCGCCTTCGACGACTACCGGTTCCACGAAGGGCTGGCCGCCGTCTCCTCGCTGATCGGTGAAACGAACCGCCACATCGTGAGATGGGAGCCCTGGACACTCGCGAAGGATCCCGCGAAACGGCCGTTGCTCGATGCCGTGCTGTTCGGCGCCGCGGAATCCATCCGGATCGTGGCGGTGGCCCTGTCCCCCGTCATCCCCGCGGCGGCGCAGGAGATCTGGAACCAGCTCGGCTGCGCTGGAGAAATCAGCGCGCAACGTGACGGAGCGCTCGTCTGGGGGGGCCTCCAGCCAGGTCAGACGATCCGCAGGGGCGCGGCCCTGTTTCCGCGCATCGACAAGGCAGCCTACTTCAAGGAGACAAGAATGGATCAACCCACGCCCGCCC
>DASROJ010000344.1:0-8738 GCA_035646975.1 Patescibacteria group bacterium | reverse complement strand
GGCTGATGTCATCCGGCGGTCCCATGAGGATGTGGATCTTCCCCATGTCGGTGCGCCAGGCTTCACTCGAGGTGGTCTCGGCGTAGAGCCGATTCGCGTCGCGGACTCTCTTCCAGAACTCGGCCCTGAACTCGTTGCCGGGGCTGTCGGGAGTCGGGTCCCGCCGGTTCCAGAAACTCTCGATGAACCGCGCGCGATCTTCCTCGGTGCGCAGCGACTTGTATTCCGAGTCCTCCCATTTGGTGATGAGGTAACGGACGGGCCCCTCGCGCCATTGCGGGATCGGCTTGTCCTGGTAGTCGATCTTCTGACGTGCCGCGCCGGCCTGAGCGCCCGAGAACAGTAGCGCGGCCGTTGCCGCCAGGACAACGCCGAGCGCGTGGGCCGCTCTCATCCTTACCCCTTCGATTTGGCCTTCCCCTTGGACGCGCCCGCACCCACGACCTTGAACATCACCTCCGCCGTGGCCGACTTGGGGGGACTCGCCACCATGTCGGTTACCTTGATGATCAGTTTGTAATCGCCGGGGGGCCGGTTGCTCAGCGGCACCGTGTACCCCTGCACCGAGAGCGACTGCCCGGGGAAGAGCAGCGGTCTGCCTCCCAGGACCCGCCAGGTGCCGGAGATGTTCACGGCCACGGTGTAGGACAGCTCCATCCGCGGCGCGTTCGTGGTCGGGTCGGGCGTGGCGTTGTAAATCTGGTAGTAGAAGGTGAGATCGTCGCCGGACTTGTAGGTGGTGTCGGGCTTCGGCACCACGGTGAAGCTGCCGAGCACGAAAGGCGTCATCTTCTCGGCCGGCGGCGGCTCGGCGAGCGGATCCAGTTTTCGCGCAAGCGTCACGGTGCTGAGCGAAAGCTCTGCTGACTCGTAGTCCGGCACCTCGAGGTCCTTTTCGAGTTTGCCCACCGCGCCTGAAACCGGATCCTTCACAGCGAAAATGGCCTTGTACTTGCCTGGAACAACCGGCCGCTCGGTCTGGAACAGCAGCACGTCGCCGGAATCAGCCGAAGCGTTGCCCTCGTATCCGCCGAAATGCTCCTTCTTGAAAAACCGCTGCGCCGATTCGCCGGTCTGGGCGTTCAGGATCTCGGCGGCAATGGTCAGCGAATTCGGATCGGTGCCGGCAGGCAGTGCCGACCGTTTGACCTCGAGCGTCAGCGTCGCCAGCGTTCCCTTCGCGGCCTTGTAGAAGTTCACCGTGACGTCGAGCGGGATGGCCGACGCCGCCCCGGTGGCCGCCCTGACCTGCTGCATCAGCTCTGATTGCGGTGTCGGCTCGGCCACAGGTGGCGCCACCTCGGGAGCGGGAGAGGGCGCGGCAGGTTGAGGCGGAGCGGACCCGCCGGCTGCGGCAGGGGGCGCGGCGGGACTCGCGGCGGGACTCGCGGCGGGAGGATCCGCTTTTCTCGCCGGGGCCAGCACTTTCAGCGCAGGATTGTTCCAGTCGATCTTCTCGTCGAGACGATAGCCGCCGGTCACCTCGCTGCGGAAGTTCAGCTCGAAGCGCTCGGCCTTGCCCGTGAACGGATTGGTCCTGTAGATGAACTTGAGCGTCTTGGTGGGCGTCTGTGGAGGCGCTTCCGAGCCCCCCATCCCTCCATAGCCACCCGAGCCAGGCGACCCGCCCGACGGGCTTCCTGACGGCACCGAGGGTGCCGATCCCCCTGTGTCCATCAGGCTGGTCGGTTGCGTGGTCTCATCCGGTGGTCCAATGAGGATATAGACCTTGCCCCTGTCGTCCTGCCAGCCCTTGCCGTTGTCTTCCGAATACCGGGCAGAGGCCTCGCGGGCTCGCTTGAAGAAGGTGTCGCGATACTCGTTTTCGGGGGTCTGGGGATTGGAGTCGCGCCTGGCCCAGAACTGCTCCACGAAAGCCTTGCGTTCGTCGTCCGTTTTCAGCTTCTTGTACTCCTGGTCCTCCTCCTTGCTCAGCAGATACTTGACGGGGCCGAGGCGCCATTTCGCATCCGAGGCATCCCAGGGATCGGCGGCAGCCGCCATCGAAACCAGAACCATGCTGAGGACACCGGCGAGGGCCGGGAAGCGGCATCGCATCTTTCCTGATCTCCCATGAAAACATAAAGGGGGCCACTGCTGTGGCCCCCTGATTATAGACCTGCTGGTGAATACCGCTAGAAACTGAAGATCGTCCCGATCTCGAATCTCCGGCCGATGTCGCGCGTGTTGGTCAGGCCGATGCCGTTGAAGGCCGCGGTGTTGTAGCTGGTGATCGTGAGGTAGTCCCGATTCAGCAGGTTCTCGACAGAGATGAAGGCCGAGGCCTGCACCTTGCCGATGACGAAATTCTTCTCGAGTCGACCATCGATCTGCCAGAAGCCGCTGTTTCGCTGATCGTTGCGCTGGCTCGTGGGGAAGAACTGGCGGGGAATCGTGTTGCCGGTGCTGTCCTGGTCGATGACCGTCCGAATGACGGAGAACGGCACGCCCGACGCCCACTGAACCGAAGTGCCGAGGGTGACCTGCTTCGGCAGCTTCGTCACGGCCTGGAATTTCACGATGTGGCGCTGGTCGAAGCTCAGGTAGCCGGCCTCGTCATCCACGGTCTGGGGGTCGTTGCCCAGGCCCGAATTGTAGGCTTCGGCCTGCCCGAACGCCTTGGACCAGCTGTAGCTGGCCTGCATCTGCCAGTTGCGGTGCAGACGCTTCAGAATCTTGAGCTCGTACGCCTCGTAGTCGCTGCTGTTGAAATTGCCAATCCTGAGGATCTGGTTGAAGCCGTTGTTGACCGTGTAGAGGTCGGGCGCGCCGTTGGGTTTGCTGAATCCGCGGTCAAAGGCGAAATTGCCCCCTTCGACACCACTGAGCGCCGGGTTGACGCCAAAGCCGCCGAACCGATCGGTCTCGAGGTTGCCGGCATCGCCGCAGATGACCTGCGGGCTGATGTGGAAGAACTGGCCGTACTGCTCGCACGTGATGTGGTTGTAGTCGGTGTCCTGAATCAGGTTGTAGCCCTTGCGCCGGATGTAGGTGATGCCGGCGGACCATTCGGGCGCCAGCTCGCGCTCGAAACCGATAGTCAGCTCGTCGGTGTAGGGCGTGCCCAGGTTGCGGTCGATCTGCGTGACGGAAACCGTGGAGGCCGTGGCGGAGATCGCAGGGTTCGGTCTGGGCGCGATGATGTGCGTGTTGTTGTCCGGGCTGAAAGCGTAGTTGATCGTGTCGGGGCCGATTTCGCCGCTGATGGTCCCGAGGAACAGCCGGTCGTAGTATCGGCTCCAGTTGCCGAACACCTTGGTCTTGCCATCGGCCCAGGGATCCCACGAGACGCTCAGACGGGGCGACAGGTTGTTGTTCACGATTTCGAAGTTGCTCGATTCTCTGCCGAGGTAGTTCGTGAAATTGCGGTACTGCGCGGCACCTTCTATCCCCTGCTGATCGATCAACCCGTCGTGATTGAGGTCCAGCGATGCGACTTTCGGGTCGACGTCGTTGATCCCGTCGTTGTTCTGGTCATCGTAGCTGTACAGACCGGTATGCGCATTGGCGTCGAATCCGATGCCGGTCGGTGGATTTCCATCGTAGGTCGAGTTCGGCTCGTTGATGGTGATGCAGTTGGAGGTCGTCGCGATTGTCCCGGGCCGGAACTGTTCCTGGCGGATACCTTCCTGGCAGATGGCTCGCCAGAAATTGATCGCCTTGCGCCGCTCGACCCTGGGGTCGAAAAAGCCGAAGCCGGAGGTGTCGATGTCTTCACGATCGATTCGAATCCCGACGTTGATCGTGAGGTTCGGGCGCGGCTTCCAGGCGTCCTGGATGTAGGCGGCGCTGTTGAAGCTGGTTGCCGTCTGATGCAGCGTCAGGTCGCTGGCCGTGCGAAGCAGCTGGACACCCTTTATCGCGTCGGGGCTCACCGTGCCGCCACCGCCGCTCACCTGGGATCTGAACGGCTCGGTGAAGTCGAACAGAACAGGGTTGGTGATGGGGTCGTCGCCGAATCCCTCATCGGCGAACTCGATCCCGGACTTGATGTTGTGCTGGCCCCAGGCATCTTCGATGTTGTACGAGAGATCGGTCTTGATGGAATTCCTGGTGCGCGAGTCACCGTTCTTGAAGAAGTAGGGGCCGGTCGTGGCGCCCGTGATCAGGTCGATGACGTAGGTTCTCTTTTCGCCCTTGGCCGAGTCGCAGTTGATGACGTCGCACGGATACTCTGCCTGGATCGTCTTGCTGTTGGTGAGGACCCGGGTCACCTCGGTGGGGGTGAAGAACCGTGAAACCGGTGTGATGGCGATACCCGAGTCGAACCGGGTGATATTGGACTCGAGCAGCAGCTGCGGCGAGATCGTCGAGGTCCACTTGATCTGCGGGGTAATCCCTCCCTGCGAGAACTTGAAGTCGGAATCGGGGGAGACCCCCAGGCCGAGATTGAACCCGGTGAACGTGCGGGGATCGCTGACCACCTGCAGCGCGAGCTTGTTGTAGGAGTTGACCTGCCAGGTCGCCTTGCCGAACGAGTAGTTGCCTCGCGACGTGCGCAGGATGCTGGAGCCGATGAATACCGGCTGCTCCGTGTCCAGCAGCTCGATGGAGGTGAAGTACCAGAGTTTGTCCCTCACGATCGCGCCGCCGAGATTCAGCGTGGGGCGGAAATCGTGGTAATTGGGGAACGGCTCCTGGAAGTGGTTCGTGTCGTTGTTGTTGGCAGCGCCGTTGCCGTTGAGGAACTTGCCGCGCCAGTAGACCAGGAACTTTCCTTCGAAGTCGTTGCCGCCCGACTTGGTGATGATGTTGGCGAAGCCACCGTCGGCGCGTCCGTACTCGGCCGATGCGCCCGAGGTGATGACTTCCAGCTCTTCGATGATCTCCGAGTTGAGGTTCTGACCGAAGGTCCCGGAAACCGGGTCGGTGATGTTGCCCCCATCGAGACGGTACTGCAGGCCGGTGTCGCGCGCCCCATGGACGTTCGGGTTGCCGTCGCCGTCGGTGTCGGTGACACCCGGCGCCAGCGTCAGAATGTCCTGGTAATTGTGCCCGATGATCGGCAGGCCTTCGATGAACTCGGCGCTGTAGGAGCTGGTGGTCTTCGTGCTCTCGGTGTCGACGATGTTGCCCTTCGATTCAACGACGATTGTCTCCGTGGTCTCGGCCGAGGTGCGCAGGGTGATGTCGGCGACCGTCGTCTTGCCGGCGTCGAGATCGAGCGGGCCGACCTCCATCGGGGCAAATCCGGGATAGTCGATCTTGATCATGTAGTCGCCCGCGGGGGGCAGCAGCGGAATACGGTAGTTGCCTTCGATGTCCGTCACGACCTGCTTGTTGCCGCTTGGCTGGACCTTGCTCTTGATCACGACCACGACGCCGGGCACGCCGGAGCCGTCCGTGTCGACCACGCGCCCTCTGACGGTCGCGGTGGTCGCCTGGGCAAATATCAGCGGAAGACAGAGCCCTTGTGCCAGCAGCAGGGCGATGAACCGGGTTGCGTATCGTCTTGCGAACATGAAAGTCCTCCGTCGAAGCCCAACGGTCACGGAGTCTGATGAAACCCCGCGCCGAGCATTGACCTGATTGCCGCCTGGCGCCCGTTCACTCACCGGGCTGATCCCCAACCTCGCCGGACCAGCGGTTCAATGGCCAATTGGATTATGTGCAATTTCCAAGCCAGACCTGGAATCCTTGGAATCCCTAGACTCGATGACGCTTCGCCCCCAATCAGGATGGACCTATTCTGATACCACAGGGATCCATCCCTGTCAAGAAATGGTTGCCTGGAGGGTGTCGGAAAGTTGAGCCTGAGGTTGCGGAGCAGTGCCCCTGGCGGCACTTTCCTTGTTCACATGACACCGTTCACATGACACTTGGGACTGGCGGCCCCCCTGAGCCCATACCGCCGGTCCACCTGTACGACACATAATAGACACAACCTTGCGCGGTTTTGTTTACCGGGATCTTCCGGGCCTTCAAATGGCCCGACCGCAAGTCCTGTGTCAAGGGCATGACCGTCTCGACCGACGGTTTGCCGGCGGCCCGGCTCGTGACCCGGACCGCCGGTCTGCTATCCCAGCATCGGTGTCACACCGACCGTGTAGGTCACGGGTCGCACACCCGGATCGGGCGCGGCGTGGGCCGCATCGGCGGCCGGGTCGGGGGCGGGCACCGTCACCCGGGTCTCGAACCGCTCGCCCGCGGTGACCGTCTGAACCTCCGTGTGGCTGATCGGTTCGATCTTCGAGTGCAGAGCGTCGACGAACTCGAATCCCGACAGCTCCACCTTGACGGTCACCAGGCTGCCCTGCACCTGCTCGGCGGTCATGATCACGGTCAGCCCGATGATCTTCGACGAGCCTCCACGGGGATCGGGCATCTTGATCCCCGAGCTGTAGGTGACGGCCTGGCCCACCATTGTATTGAGCAGGTGCACGTCCGGCGCCTCGGCCTCGCCGCCGCTCTGTCGCGTGACTTCCATCAGGAACTGAATCGGACTGCCTTCGGCCACGGGCCTGATCGGAACAAGTTCGTCTTCGTTGATGGGGCGGGCGGACAGGCTCAGGACGATACGCCTGTCGGTTTTCGTGTCGTGGTCAATTTCGAACAAATAGGATGTTTCGGCCGCGATGACCGTCGCTTCCTCCCGATGGGAGATCTCCTCGGGGCGCGGCAGCGTCGATGTGTCCCCACTCCAGACATCCGCGGACACGGTGATTGGAATGCCGGTTTCCTGCGGAGCCCCCGCCAGCACCGAGAGCCGGAACGACAGCGGCGGGCCGGCGTAAGGGACGCGCTTGATCAGGACTCCCTTGCTGCCGAACGGCACGCGGGCCGTGTCGGTGTCCACCGTGCGCGTCCCCATGCCGTCGATGACCAGCGTCCTGACCGTGACGAGGGCCCGCGCGGGCGCTTGTGCAGCGGATCCGGACTGCAGCAACCCGGCCGTCGAGGCCACGACCAGCATCAGCCGAAGTCCACGGCGCGGCACACGACTCCCGAACATGGATCGAACTCTAGAGTTGACGGTTCGTCCTGTCAACGAGACCCGGCCGAAGAATCGTCCCGCGGACCGGCGCGTGGTCCGTTGAAAGGGGTCAACGGGTGGATTAGTATGGGCTCGCCTCGCCACCGGAGCGCTTCGCCGCATGAAGATCACCCTCGAAGAAGTCAGCCGTGTCGCCCATCTGGCCCACCTTCGGTTCAGCGACGCCGAGCTGGATCGCCTCCGGGGGCAGCTCGATCAGATTCTTGCCTACATCGACAAGTTGAACGAGCTCAAGACCGAGGGGGTCGAGCCGGCCACGGGCGGAGCCATCGGCCTGGTGCCCCCGATGCGCGAGGATCGCCCGGGCCCGACGCTTTCACCCGAAGAGGCGCTGGCCAACGCCCCCGAGAGCGGACGCGGGCACTTCAAGGTTCCCCGGGTGATTGGTTGACCGGCAACGACCTGGTTCGGAGCGACGCCGCCACGTTGCGCGACCTGTTCGCGCGCGGCGAAGTCTCCGCCACAGAGATCACACGCGCGCATCTCGAGCGGATCCGCAGCGTCGATCCACGGATCGATGCCTTCCATGCCGTCACCGCTGCCTCCGCCGAACAACAGGCCTCCGATCTGGACCGCAGGCGGGCCCTCGGCGAGCCCACCGGCCCGCTTGGCGGCGTGCCCGTGGCCATCAAGGATGTCCTGTGCGTGCGCGGTGTGCCGGCCACCTGCGGCTCCCGGATCCTCGAGAGTTTCGTGCCTCCCTTCGATGCGACCTGTGTGGAGAGGCTTCGCGCGGCCGGGGCGGTGGTCATCGGCAAGACCAACATGGATGAGTTCGCGATGGGCTCTTCCACCGAGCATTCCGCCTTCAAACAGACGAAGAACCCGTGGGATCTTCAGCGCGTTCCGGGAGGCTCGAGCGGCGGGTCGGCCGCGGCGGTGGCCGCCTTCGAGACGCCCCTGGCTATCGGCACCGACACGGGAGGGTCGATCCGGCAGCCCGCCGCCTTCACGTCGACCGTCGGGCTCAAGCCTACGTATGGCCGTATCTCGAGGTACGGCCTGGTGGCCTTCGCCTCTTCGCTGGATCAGGCCGGCCCGTTCACCCGCACCGTCAAGGACGCGGCGATCGCGCTTCAGGCTATGGCGGGGGCCGACCCGCGCGACATGACCTGCTCGATCGAGCCGGTGGCCGATTACGTCGCGGTGGCCGAGGGCGGCGGCGCGTCGATCAAGGGGCTCCGGGTGGGAGTGCCGCGGGAGTTCTCCGGCGACGGCCTCGATGCCGACGTCAGGCAGGCGGTGAAACGATGTCACGAGGCCCTGCAGGCTCGAGGCGCCGAGATCATCGACGTCAGCCTGCCCACCACGGATTATGCGATCGCCGTGTACTACATCGTGGCCACCGCGGAGGCCTCCTCGAACCTCGCGAGATTCGACGGGGTCCGCTACGGGCTGAGGGATGCCGAGGCGACGACCTTGCGCGACATGTACGAGAGAACACGCGACGCCGGGTTCGGAGACGAAGTCAAACGACGCATCATGCTCGGCACCTACGCCCTGTCCGCCGGGTACTACGATGCCTACTACCTCAAGGCGATGAAGGTCCGCACGCTGATCCGACGGGACTTCGATGAAGCCTTCCGCAAGGTGGACATCCTGGTCGGTCCCACCACTCCGTCGGCCGCCTTCCGGTTCGGCGACAAGCTCGACGACCCGCTGTCGATGTACCTGTCCGACATCTACACGGTGACCGCCAACCTGGCCGGCATTCCCGGGCTGTCGCTGCCGTGCGGTTTCACGG
>DASROJ010000343.1:0-10392 GCA_035646975.1 Patescibacteria group bacterium | reverse complement strand
GGAAGGCCTGTTCGAAGGAGACACCTTCTTTCCCGAGATGGAGCTGTCGCACTGGCGCGTGACCGGCGATGAACGTCACGCCGGTGAAGCGGGCCTCCCGCCATTCCGTTTTCTCGTCTACGATAGGAAGGAAGGCCATTGAACAGGAGACGGGAGGGGTCCCATGACAGACAAGCCCGATCTGGTCGGTGAAAAATGCGTTGCCTGCAGGCGGGACGCGCCGAAGGTCACGCCCGAGGAGATCTCCGAGCTGAAGCCGCTGGTCCCGGACTGGGAGATCGTCGATGTGGCCGGCGTCCCGCGCCTTTCGCGGACGGTGAAGTTCCCCGATTTCGCCAGGGCGCTCGCCTTCACGAACAAGGTTGGAGCGCTGGCCGAGGCGGCGGATCACCATCCCGAGATCCGAACAGCCTGGGGTGAGGTCACCGTCAGCTGGTGGACCCACAAGATCCGCGGACTGCATCGCAATGATTTCATCATGGCCGCGAAGACCGATCGGCTCATTCTTGACAGCCCCGGAACCGCCATCTAGAGTGAATTCATCGGTCCCCCAACAGTCAGTCAGCCAAGGAGAAAACAATGGCGATCCCTCAGGTCGGCGAAACGGCGCCCGACTTCACGATGAAGGACCAGGACGGCAAGGAAGTGAAGCTCTCCGATTACCGCGGCAAGAAAAATGTCCTGCTCGCCTTCTTCCCGCTGGCCTTCACGCCAGTCTGTTCCTGCCAGATACCGCAGTACAAGGAAGACATCCAGAAGTTCAACGACCTGAATACGCAGGTGCTCGCCGTCTCGGTGGACAGCGTGCCGGCCCACAAGGCGTGGACCGACCAGATGGGCGGCATCAACTATCCCGTGCTGTCCGACTTCTATCCGCATGGCGACGTGGCGAAGAAATACGGCGTGCTGCGCGAGCAGGGGTTCTCGGAGCGCGCCCTGTTCGTCATCGACAAGAAGGGTGTCGTGCGTTTCTCCCAGGTTCACGAGATGAAGCTGCAGCCCGATAACAGCCTCATCATCGACGAGATCAGGAAGCTCGGCTGATCGATCTCATGAACATCGTCGATCCGCGAATCGAAGACTACATGCGCGAGGCGCTTCCGCCCGCCGACCCGGTGCGCTCCGACATGGAGCGCCTCGGGGCGGAGCGGAAGTTCCCCATCATCGGCCCGCTGGTGGGCAATCTGTGCGGGTTGATGGCGCGCTCCATCGGCGCGCGCAAAGTCTTCGAGATGGGCTCCGGGTTCGGCTATTCCACGTTGTGGTTCGCGCGGGCGGTGGGGGCCGGCGGCCTGGTGGTGCACACCGAGGGCTCGGCGGAGAACTCCAGGCTGGCGCGGGAATTCCTGACCAGGGCGGGAGTGGCCGATCGGGTGAGGTTCGAGGTGGGTGACGCCCGCGAGATCTTCGATCGGGAGATCGCCGGGGGTGGAAACCTGCCGTTCGACATCGTCTTCAACGACATCGACAAGGAGCAATACCCCGATGTGCTTCCTCGCGCCCGCAGGGCGCTTCGGACGGGCGGCCTGCTGATCTGCGACAACATGATCTGGTCCGGCAGGGTGCTGGAGGAAAACCCCCGTGACGACACCACGCTCGGTATCCTCGAGCTGACCCGCCAGCTCAAGCAGGCGGAGGATTTCATCACGACGCTCGTTCCGATCCGGGACGGCGTGACGATCAGCTTCAAAGTTTGACGGCGAGCCCGCCGGAATCCGACTGGCGGTAGATCAGCTCGGCCGGCTGCGCCCTGTCGGGAACCTGGAAGACCACCGAGCCCGCCAGCCGCACCCCGGGGCCGACCGTGACCTTCACCTCGCCGCGTGGCTGGCCCATGTCGAGCACCTGCGCGCTGTACGGATACAGGACGCCCGCGCTGTCCCGCAGCGAGAAGTCGAGCGCGACGAGAACCAGCGGCTCCCTGGCCCGGTTCTCGATCTCGAACTTCACCTCGAGGAACCTCATCCCGACCCGCGCGCGCAGGAACTCCAGCTTGGGCGCCTGTCTCAGCTCCACGGCGGAGATCCCGATATCGTCGAACCGCCCTCGTCCGCATCCGGCGGCCAGCAGCAGCATCGCCGCCGCCGCGGCGCGAATAACTTTTCCCACCCGAATCCTCCTCGGTCTCGTCAGTCTCCCCTGGGCGACCGCGAGTAGCCGCGCACACCCGATTCGCGCTCGTATCTCACCAACGACAGCCCCGCGCCCAGCGGGACGACCTGGCCACCCGTCGTAGGCGGCTTCCTCATGATCCAGAACGGCGTGGCGTCGGCCGCTTCCAGACGGGCCGACAACGCGTCGATATCCGACCCGGGTTTGACATAGAGCACCGGCGTGACCGGCGACAACGTCGCGAGCAGCTGCGGCACCGCGAAGAAGTCGCTGAGGATCACATCGCCGGCGGGCACCGATTTGCGCACCTGCTCGACGACGCCTGCATTGTATGTCCTCACCGCGACGAGAAATCGCATCCCGAGACACTGCATCACGAAACCGAGCGCGAGCGCCATGCCGAGCCCCGTCATCGCGAGCCGCCCACCCGGCGCCGATCGATGCTGCACGAAGACGGAGACGAGCACCAGGGTGATCAGCGGCGCCACGGGCAAAAGCAGCCTGGGGCCCCACTGCAGACCCCCCTCGACCGGGGCGAGCGCCAGGGTCAGACCCACGAACAGGGCGGCCGTCCATCCGAGGAATCGCGCGTGCGGACGGCGCGGCGCCGGGGTCATCACCAGCGCCAGCGGCAGCAGCGCGATGATCGGCATCGTGTGGAGCAGACTCTGGTAGCCGCGGTCGTGCGTGGAAAGCGGCAGGCCGGAGAATTCCAGCGCGAGTGTGCGCAGGGGCCCGATCAGGAGCAGCCCCGCGGTGAGCAGCGCGCCTGCCACGACGATCGGCGGCCAGGCGGGACGCTGACGTGCCTCCCGGCGGGTCCGGCGGGCCCGATCGACCACCCAGAAAACCCCGGTGGCCAGCACCGCGCCGGCAAACGTCATTCCCCATCCTGCCGGGCCGATCAGATCGGCGGCCATGGTCCAGGGGGCGTGCCCCGCGAGCCCCAGCGCACCGCCCGGCAGGTTGAGCGCGAGATGCGGAGGGACCCAGGAGCCAAGCGCGACGCGGTGATAAACCGCCTGCGGCACCAGCAGGACACCCGCGCCGGCGAGGATTCCTGCCGCCCGCCACCGGAAACCGGCCGGCCCCCATGCCAGCACCCCGGCAGCCACGACCGCCGGCAACAGGGCCAGGCATTCGGTGCGCGCGAGGGCCGACAGACCCAGCAGGATCCCGCCGGCGACCCCGAGCAGCGCGGATTGAACCGCCTGCCTGTCGGTCGGCGCCTTCGACAAGGGGATCATCGCGGCCGTGCAGAGGGCGGCGGCCAGCGTGTGCTCCCACAACGTGGCGCCGTAGAACACCAGGGGGCCTCCCGCCACCGACGCCACACCGGCCGCAACGGCCCAGGCAGGAGGAAGGATGAAGCGCGCCAGACGCGCCGCGGCGGCAAGACAGAGCATCGCGGCGAGCGCGGGCACGATGTAGATCCCCGCCGAGCCCGCCACCGCATAGGGCAGGCTCGCGATCAGCGGCATGAGCGCCGGGAAGGAGGAACGGACTTCGCCCCCCTGCTTGACGAGAAACGACGGAATGAACTCGGCGTTCGGATCGAAATCGCCGCCCGGCGGATCGATGGCGAGGCTGGTCCAATGGTGGCGCCAGAGCGCGTCGATCTGAAGCCACTTGATCCCTTCGTCACCGGAGAAAAACGCCGTGGCGGGAAGCGCGACCATCAGGCCGGCGTAGACGACACCGAGCGCCACCATCGCGAAGAGGATCGAGCGATGCCGGGTCAGCTCACTCTCCTGATTCGAGGAACCGCTCCGCGTCCATCGCGGCCATGCAGCCCGTTCCCGCCGCCGTGATGGCCTGACGGTAGCGGCTGTCGGCCACGTCGCCCGCGGCAAAGACGCCGTGTACCGATGTCTTCGTGCTGAACGGCTTGACCTTGAGATAGCCGACCGAATCCATGTCGAGCTGGCCCTTGAACAGGGCGGTGTTCGGCCGATGCCCGATGGCGACGAACAGTCCGGTGCAGGCGAAGTCGCTCACCTGGTCGGTCTTGAGATTGCGAAGACGCAGACCGGTCACCTTCCCTTCGCCCAGGACCTCCTGCACCGCGGAGTCCCAGATGAACTGGATCTTCGGGTTCTTCATCGCCTTGTCCTGCATGATCTTCGAAGCCCTCAGCTTGTCGCGACGATGAATCACGGTGACCTTCGAGGCGAACTTCGTCAGAAAGGTGGCCTCTTCGAGCGCGGTATCGCCGCCGCCCACCACCGCGATCTCCTGATTCTTGAAGAAGAAGCCATCGCAGGTGGCGCACGCGGACACCCCACGGCCCATCATCTTCTTTTCGGACTCGATGCCGAGCAGCTTGGCCGACGCGCCCGAGGCGATGATGAGCGTCCTGGCCAGATAGGAATGCGGCCCCACCTCGCAGCGAAAGGGCGCTCGCGAGAGATCGACCGAGGTCACTTCGCCGGCCACCAGACGCGTGCCGAAACGCTCGGCCTGCCGGCGGAAGAGATCCATCAGCTCGGGTCCCATGAGCCCGTCGGGAAACCCGGGGTAGTTCTCCACCTCGGTGGTGATCGTGAGCTGGCCGCCTGGCTGGCCGCCATCCACGACGACCGGCGCGAGATTCGCGCGCGCGGCGTACAGGGCGGCCGTGAGCCCGGCGGGGCCCGAGCCGATGATCAGCAGATCGACCTTCTCTTCGGTGTGTTGACTGCCGGCGATTCCGAGCATCTTGTCCAGTTCCCCCTTGTCGTCGAGCGCCTTGAGCTCGTCGAAACCGCCGATGCACCGGCCATCGATGAAAATCTCGGGCGCCGTCGTCCGGCCGCCGCTCAGGCGGATCATCTCGTCGAGCAGGGCCGGGTTTCCCGTGACGAGTTTTTCGGTCCAGGCGACGCCTTTGCGCGCGAGCAACGCCTTGGTCCACTCGCAGTAAGGGCAATCCTTCTTGGTGTAGACAATGACATCCGCCACCCGTTCCTCCTCTTTCTCGATCGTGTTCGCGAGCGTCTCAGGAGCCGTCCCGGGCCCTGTTGCGCGCTCCTCAGCCAGGCTTGAGATCCGGCAGCGATTCTCCCTCGTGGTAGAGCGCCGGTGACGGAGCGCCGACGCTTGCCGCCAGATCGGCGGCCACCTGCATCAACCCGGCCTTCTGGAACCCCGCGAGGCCACGGACGACCGTTCCTTCGCCGTCGACGAGATAGAGGGTTGGCACCGAGACGAGATCATACTCCCGCGAGACCGGCCAGTCGTCACCGTCGGCCACCATCGGCATCGTCAGCCCGAATTCACGCGCGAACTCCCGGGCTCCTTCGAGCCCATCCTGCGAAATCGCCACGACGCGGCCACCGAAACCCTCCACCTGTTCGTGCAGCCGCTGGACGAACGGAAAGATCAGACGGCAGGTCGGACAGCTGTTCTTGAAAAAGATCGCCAGCGTCAGCCCCTTCGCCCCGCGATCGGGAAGCGTGACCTCCCCGCCTCCCGGGCGCGGCAGCGTGAACCCCGGGACCCGGGTGCCTGCCGGAATGACGCCGTTGACCGTCGTTGCCACCATGAGCGTTTCTTTCACACCTCGACGAAAAGCTCCGTGCCGCTGACCTTGACGCGAAACTTCGGGATGCTCGCCTCGGGGAAATCGGGCGCGTGCCCCTTCACCACGTCGAACTGCCAGAAGTGCCACGGACAGCTGACGATCGGACCGTCCAGGATCCCCTCTCCCAGCGGCCCGCCCTGGTGCGGGCAGACGCCATCCACCGCGTGGAAGGCTCCCGCCACGTTGAATATCGCTACCCGACGCCCGTTGGCCACCACCGCCTTGCCGGTGCCCTCGGGTATCTCGCTCACGAGGGCCACCCGGACGAACTGCGCCATCCCGACCTCTTCAGATGCAAACAATCTTCGGAATCAATCGATTCCCACGCGCCCCGCCGACACGAAACTGTCCCCTTCCCGCCCCACGAGCACGGCCGGGTTCGCCGGGTCGTGCTCCATGACCAGGATCCACCGCTCATCGGCCGCCTGGCCCAGCAGGTCATGCTTTTCCTTCATCGTGGTGACCGGAAACAGGTCATACCCCATCACCCAGGGGGTGGGCAGATGGGCGGCCATCGGAATCAGGTCGCCGCAGTACATCACGCTGCCGCTGCCCTCGCCTATCACGACCACCTGGTGGCCCACCGTGTGCCCCTCGGTGGGCTGGACACGGATACCGGGCAGGATCTCGGCGGCGCCGCGCACCGGGGTCAGCCGCCCATCCTGCTGCAGGGGCACGAAGGTGTCGGGCCGGTACGATCGGCGGTCCCGCTCGGTCGGGCCGAGCGCCCATCGCAGCTGCGTCTCCTGCACGTGATACTTCGCATTGGGAAAGGTCGGCTCGAGCTTTCCATCCCGTCGCGTGACGGCGCCGCCCGCATGATCGAAGTGCAGGTGGGTGAGCACCACGTCGGTGACCTGATCCGGGGCAACGCCCTGCGCCGCCAGCGCCCGGACGATCGAACGGGCCCCGTTTTCGATCGCGTAGATGTCGCGCTCCTTGTCCGTCCAGTCGCCGCCCATGCCGGTGTCGATCAGCACGACGCGGCCCTCGCCTTGCGCCAGCAGGCACCGGGCCACCATCTGGATGCGATTCTTCTCGTCGGGAGGATTCGCGCGACCCCACAACGGCTTCGGCACGACGCCGAACATCGCGCCTCCGTCCAGGCGGAACCTCTCGGCTTCCACCGTCGACAATGTGTAGCCGCCGATTTTCATGAGAGGCCTCCCAGGCGCCGCCGCAGAAACTCGTCGAGATCCGGCGCCGACATGTGGATGTTCTGTGTCTTCTCCCGCCCGATGGTCGAAGTGGTCTGTTGCGCATAGTTGTGCCCGGGATAGACCACCGTTTCTTCGGGCAGCGCCGCGAGACGTCTCAGGCTGTAGAACATGGCCACCGGGTCGCTGCCGGGAAAGTCCACCCGGCCGCATCGGCCGATGAACAGGGTATCGCCGGTGATCACGCCGCCGGGCACAAGATAGCAGGTGGCTCCGGGGGTGTGCCCGGGTGTGTGGAGTGCCCTGAGGGTGAGATCGCCCACCGCGATGTTGTCGCCGTCTTCGAGCTCGCGAACAGCAACGCCGGCCTCCCCCTCCGGATCCCTCCGTGCGCCCTCATCGGCAGCAGCTGCCTGCAGCCGCGTCCGCGCCCTGGCGGCCTCGAGCCGATGCACATGCACGGTGGCGCCGGTGGCGCGCTGCGCGCGTTGAAGCCCTTCGATGTGGTCGGGATGCGTGTGCGTGATCAGGATATCGGTCACCTCGAATCCGGCATCCGCGGCCTGCCCGAGCACCCGCTCGACCTCCCATGCCGGGTCGACCAGGGCGGCTCGCCCCGTGGCGCCGCAGCCCACGAGGTAATTGAAGTTCTGCATGTGCCCGACTTCTATCTGGATGATTCTCATCGGCGGGATTCATCGAAAAACGAGCCATTATCCTAGCACCTCATGATAGCTTATGCCGATCCGCGGCAGATCACCTGGAGGACAACCTGCTCAATCTCGGGCTCATCGGATTCGGGAAGTTCGGCCAGTTCGCGGCCAAGCACCTCCGCTCCAAGCTTCACCTGATCGTGTGGGACCTCCGCGACCTGCGCAAGAAAGCCGCCTCGCTCGGCCTGACCTGGGGAACGCTGGAGGAGGCCGCCTCCTGCCAGGCGATCCTGCTGGCGGTGCCCATCTCCGAGATGTCGTCCGTGCTGGCGCAGATCGTCCGCTATCTTCGCCCCGGCGCGCTGCTGATGGACGCCTGCTCGGTGAAGATCGCGCCGGTGCAATGGATGCTGGCCGCCGCGCCGCCCGAGGTGGAGGTGATCGGAATGCACCCGCTGTTCGGCCCGCACAGCGGGCGCGGTGGCATCGGGGGATTGCGCGTGGTCCTGTGTCCCGCGCGCACCACCCGCACCGAGCTGGTGCGGGAGTTTCTCGAGCACATGGATCTGAATGTCGTGATCGCCACACCGGAAGAGCACGATCGGCAGATGGCCCACGCGCAGGCCTTGACCCATTTCGTGGCGCGCGGGCTGGCCAACGCGGGCGTCGCGGACCAGGATCTCAAGACGCCGTCGTACGATCGGCTGCTCAAGGTGGTCGACGCCATCACCAAGGACTCGGCCGAGCTGTTCACGGACATGCAGACCTACAACCCGTTCGCCGCCGAGGCCAGGACCCGCCTGCTCGAGGCGCTGCGCCGGCTGGACAACCAGGTCGGCGGCGACTGATCGATCGACTGGAGAGAGGCCGCAGGCCATGGCATCCGCTGAACCGCTCGCGCTTCCCAGGCCGTTTCTCAAATGGGCCGGCGGAAAGACACAGCTTCTCGATCAGTTTGCCGGTCTCTATCCGGAGGCGGGCAGCTTCAAGCGCTACATCGAGCCGTTCGTCGGCAGCGGCGCGGTGTTCTTTCAGATCAAGGCGCTGTTGAATCCCCCCTCGTCGATCCTCATGGACGGCAACGAGGAGCTGATCAACGTCTATCGGGCGGTCAAGGACGATGTCGAGGGGCTGATCGGAAAACTGAGGAAACACAAGGCGGCGCACTGCAGGAGCCACTACTACGAGGTGCGCGCGCAGAGGGGCGCTCGTCTGACTGAAACGGCCCGCGCCGCCCGGCTGATCTACCTGAACAAGACCTGCTACAACGGGCTCTACCGGGTGAACAGCCGCGGCGAGTTCAACGTTCCGATCGGCGCCTACACGGACCCGGCGATTCTCAACGAGGAGAACCTGAGACTGGCGAGCGCTGCGCTGCGGCGGGTCAGGCTGGAAGTCGCCGACTTCACTCGCGTGCTGTCGATCGCCCGCGGCGGAGACTTCATCTACTTCGACCCCCCGTACCACCCGGTTTCCGAAACGGCCTACTTCACGAGCTACACCGAAAAGTCATTCAAGACCGAGGACCAGCGACGACTGGCGGACCTCTATCGGGCGCTGGATGAAAAGGGTTGTCTGCTGATGCTGAGCAACAGCGAGACGCCTCTCGTGCGCGATCTGTACCAGGACCGGTATCATGTCCAGATCGTGTCGGCCCGCCGCAACATCAACTCCAGGGCCGACAAGCGCGGCCGGATCCCGGAGCTGGTCGTGACGAACTACACGCCTGCCGGCCGGCCCGAACGCGTCTCGATTCAACCCGCCCGCTCCGCCACCACCGCGCGCCGCTCAAAAAATCTGAGGCTCAATGGCTGACTCGCGCCAGGTGACCCGCTGATGTCGGGAGGCTCGCTTGCCGTCACCAGCGGAAGCAGCCTGGAGGAATTCGTCGCGGAGCTGGGCAGACGTCTCGGGCTGGAGGTTCGCTCCCAGGTGCGTGTCGGCCGGCGCCTCTGGGGCAGCGAACGGAGGATCGATCTGGTCCTGACGCAGCCGGGCAGCCGGCGAAGTCTTGGCCTGGAGTGCAAGTACCAGGGAGTGGGTGGTTCCGCGGAGGAGAAAATCCCCGCGACGATCTCGGATATCGCCGCCTGGCCCGTCCCCGGACTGGTCGTGTTCGCGGGCGACGGGTTCTCGCCGAACATGCGGTCGTACCTGCTGTCCACAGGCAAGGCGGTCGAGTACGACGACCTGGAGCAGTGGCTGATTCTTTTCTTCGGACTTTAGGAGCCTCGACGTCTCAACCGCCCCGTTGAGAGCGCAGCACCAGGCGCATCGTCACGAGCCCGGCAAGCCACGCCGGCAGCGCCGCGGCCGCACCGGCGATTGGCGCCAGCGCGACGAACACCCCCAGCATCGGCGCGATCGCGCCCAGCACCACCAGGGCCCAGCGCACTCGCCGCGCCGGACCGACCGGCCTTGCGGTCACGGCGTCCACGATGTGGTACTGCTCCTTGTTGAAGAGGATGTAGTGAAACGACCAGACCGGATAATAGACCAGCTGCCACCAGGGCCTCGCGGCTGCGCCCGACTCCGACGCCAGCTTGTCGAGCGCCGCGCGGGGTGATCCCCCATCCGGCCCGATCATCACGTCGACGACCTCGGCCTGCAGCGCCGCCGGGTCGCCTTCCAGACGCCCCATCGCGTCGCCAACCCGCGTTCGCGGCTCGACATCGAGCCCGGGGATCCTGCGGCGCCTGCTGTTGAGGCAGGGCAGCCCGACCGGCGACAGGTCTGCCGCCGAGACGACCTCGCCCGGACGGGTGAGGCTGCGCCGGGATTCATCCACGAGACGCCAGAACGGCACCAGCAGCAGACGGGCGCGCCGTATCTGCGTCGCCCCCGGCTCCGTCGGCAGCCGGCGCTCCGTGACGAGGGCTTGCCAGCAGAGGTCCTGCTGCGCGCGTGG
>DASROJ010000342.1:0-13420 GCA_035646975.1 Patescibacteria group bacterium | reverse complement strand
GTCGCCGAACCGCGCCGCCTCGGCCCCGATCAGCAGCTTGTGCCCGACGCTCCCGGTGGAGGCTGTCAGCACACCTTCGAGCTGGTCGCCGGCGAACCGCTGCGTGTCGTCCAGCAGGGTCAGCAGGCGGAGCACCTCGAGACGGCCGGTGGTCATGCTCGGGAAAACACCGTTGAACAGCGTCCCGTTGCTCTTCCAGTCGAGATCGCGGTAATAGGTCTTGTTGCGCAGAAGCCACGCATCGCTCAGCTTCGTCTCGAAATCTATCTGGGCGCGGCCGATGTTCTGCACCGAGTCATCGAACGGCGACTGGTAGGATCGGGTCCTGGGCACGTCCGCGATCCGGTTGCCCACCAGCGGCAGACCGCTGTCGGGCGCATATCTCGAATCGACATACTCGAGGTTGATGTTGAGCGACGATCGATCCCCGAGACGCCACGTGAAGGCGGGGTTCACGGCGGAATTGCGGTTGTCCTTGTCATCGCGGTAGAAGTCCGACTGGCGCCAGGCGGAGTTGATGCGAAAAGCGTACTTGCCGTCCTGCGTGGAGGTGTTGTAGTCCACCTTGCTGTCGTAGGTCGCAAACGATCCGATCGAGGCGCCGACGCTGCCGAACGTTCCCGGCACCGGCTGCCGCCGCACGATGTTGACCACGCCGGCCAGCGGGTTGCTGCCGTAAAGGAACCCGGCAGGCCCCTTGAACACCTCGACACGGTCGACATTGTACATCTGATAAAAGGTCACCTCCGGCTCCGGAGCCCCGTCGGTGAGAACCAGGCCGCTGCTGAGCGAATCGAACCCGCGGATGACGAAGTAGTCGACCACGTCAGAGACAGTCTGCACGTTGACACCGCTCACGTTGGTCAGCGCGTCACCCAGCACCAGCGCGTGCTGCTCACGCAGCAGGAGGTCGTTGACCGTGCCGACGTTGGCCGGCGTCAACCTCAACGGAACCGGCAGCCGGGTGGCAATCGTGTTCGATGTGGGGATGTACGGAAGGCTGCCTTCCACCGTGATGGTGGTCGGCGGCGCCGGCAGCGGCTTGTTCGGATCCGCGGCCGGCTTCGCCGCGGCGCCGTCGTCGGGCTGGGCCGTCCCCTCGGCGCGCAGCTGCCCCGCCGGCAGGGCCATGAGAAGCATGGGAAGCATGAGAAGCACGAATAGTACGCGTGAGATGAAACGAGAGTCCGGCAGGCTTCGACCCTGGTGTTGCGTCGGAGTCATCGGGCGATTCCTCATTGTGCGACGGGTGTGGGAGATGCGGAGGCCGTGAATTCCAGCGCGACCATCGTCTTCTGGTTGCGCAGGTACAGCCTGCCACGGGCCAGCGTCGGCATGGTCCATGTCCTGCCTTCGAGTATCTGCGCTCGCGCCTTTTCGCGGTAGGCCTCCGGGGTGGCTTCGGCCAGCGCCAGCAGGCCGCTTTCGGAGAAAATTACGAGGTGGCCGTCGGCCAGCAGCAGAGATCCCTTCGCGAATCCCTTCTGGCTCCATTTTTCCTGGCCCGTGTTCGCGTCGATGCACCGCAGCGTGGCATCGTCGAATCCATACAGGTATCCGCCGTACAGGATCGATGAGTTGAAATGGTTCTTCATGATGTGGCTCTTCCAGACTTCGGACGCGGCGAACTTGTCGCCTGTCTTCCTGATCGCGTAGACGGCGCCGCCGGTGTCGTACGAGGAGGAGATGAACACCTTGTCGGGCGGCACGAAGACAGGCATCGCCGCGTTGACGTCGTAGTTGGTCCGCCAGGGAACGCTCCAGAGTGTCCTGCCGTCCGCGGCGGCCACCGAGACGAGCGAAGTCCCGGCGAACGAAAGGATCTGCCGCGTTCCCGCGATGTCGACGGCCAGGGGCGCCGAGTAGCCCGGCGTGTCGCTGTAGCCGGTCCAGCGCGTCTGTCCTGTTTTCTTGTCGAGCGCGACGACCGACTTGCCCGCGGCACCGCCCGCGTCCACCACCACGAGATCCTTCTCGATGAGCGGCGAGGTGGAGACTCCCCATCGCGGCACGTGCGCGCCGAACACCGTCTTGAGATCCTTTTCCCAGACCTTCTCCCCGGTGGCCGCCTTCGCCGCGACCAGCATGGCGCTGGCCCCCATCGCGTAGACCATGTCACCGTCCAGCGTCGGCGTCGAGCGTGGACCATCGCCCATGTCGTCGTTCCGGTTGGCGTCCACGCGGAGATGCCAGGCTTCCCTGCCATCCGCGGTATTGAAGCTGGCGAGGAACTCGCTGCCGTCCCGGGCGTACATCGTGTAGAGCCGATCGCCGACGCTCGAGATCCCCGAGTAGCCTGTTCCGATGGGCACCGACCAGAGCAGCTTCGGCCCGCCCTGCGGCCAGGACTTCAGAATGCCGACTTCGCGGGAAATCCCGTCCCTCGCCGGCCCACGGTACTGCGGCCAGGACTCCTCCGCGGGCCAGGCCATCAGGCTCGAGGCGCAAAGCAGCGCCGCCGTCGAGAGGACGCGTCTGACAGAGTGTCGCATGAGAGTTTCTCCCTGGTGCTTCTCGCACCGAATCGGCCGGTTGCCTTTACGTGTACCGTGCATTGCGATGTTCGGGGGCGTAGAACTCGGGCAGCAGGAAGTCCACCTGCAGGAGCCCCTGCCGGGTCAGCTCGACACCCTGGGTTCCCACGCGCAGCATCCCCATCCGGCTCAGTCGCTCGAACGGGGCCGAGAATTTCTCGAGGATGTCGACGCCGAATTTCCCCTGGAAATAGCTCGCCTCGATCCGCCCCAGCTTCATCTGCAGGATCAGCTCGCGCACGAGACGCTGGGCCGGGGTGGTCGTCAAGGCGCGGGCGATCGGCAGATCCGAGCCGCCCACGCGCCCGATGTACTCGCCCCAGTCGCTGGCGTTCTGGTAATGCACACCGCTGACGTGGGAGAACGACGCCACGCCGGTGCCCACCATGTCGCTGCCGTGCCAGACCGCGTCGCGATAGACGAACCGGCTGAGCTTGTCCTTCCTGACCATCGTGTAGGCGCTCGAGATGACGTAACCGGCGGCTTCGAGCTTCTCGAAAACATAATCATGCCAGGCGCGCTTGAGATCCCATCCGGCCACCGGCAGCTCTCGCTGGCCACCGAGCAGGTCCTGCGAATAGACGGTGTTGAACGGCAGCTCCATCTGGTACACCGTGACGCTGTCCGGGTTGGCGTCCAGCGTGCGTTGCACGGTTTCACGCCAGGTATCCCAAGTTTCGCCCACCATCCCCGCGATGAGATCGATGTTGAGCTGGTCGAAGCTCAGGGTGCGGATCCAGGGAATGACCCGGTGGATCTCCTCGGACAGGTGGGCGCGGCCATTTTCCTTGAGAATCGCATCGTCGAAGTTTTCCACTCCCAGGCTCAGCCGCGTGACGCCGATCTCGCGGATCGCCTCGAGCTTCGCCTGTGTGAGCGTGCCCGGCTCGCACTCGAAGGTGATTTCCTCCGCCCCGGTCCATGGCATCGCCGCCTGCACGCGCGCGACGAGCGACTTGAGGTCCCGCGCGCTGATGAACGAGGGGGTGCCACCGCCGAAATAGACGAACCGAAGCGGCCGGCCGCCGATCGCCTGCTGCCTGGCCAGCAGCTCCACCTCGGCGCCGAGGGCCGACAGGTAGGAGCGCACCTGGGCGCTGTCCATCTCGGTGTAGACCTTGAAGTAACAGAACTTGCACCGCTTGCGGCAGAACGGGATGTGCAGGTAGAGGCCCAAGGTCGCTCCCGGCAGCGGAGGGGAGGACAGCGCCTCGAGCGCCTCGGGGACCGCCGCGGCGCTCCATGTCGAATAAGGGGGATAGTTCGAGATGAAGACACTGCCCACTTCGGGGCGTTCGGGTGTCGAGGTGCCGGCCGCATCGGGCATCACTTACCTCCGAACGCGAGCAGGTGCCCCGCGGCGGTTCCGATCACGAGCCGGCCGGAGGCCACGCTGGGCGAGGCGATGATCGACGAGCCGGTTTCATAGCGCCACAAGAGATCTCCTTGCCGCAACCCCAGGGCCAGGATGTCACCGCCGGTGGTGGCTGCCAGGACACGCTGGCCGACGATCACCGGAGAGGCATCCACCTTGGCGCCGGCCGTGTAGGCCCAGATCGAGCTGCCGTCGAGCGCCTTCAGGGCGTGAATCATCCTGTCGCGCCCCCCCACCACGACGATGTCCGACGCCAGCGCCGCAGAGGAGTAATACGGGAATTTCTTCTCCGGGTGTTCGTAGGTCCACCCGATTTTCCCTTTCCTGAGATCGACACCGAGCACCTGATTCTCGAAGGTCCCCACGAACGCCCATCCTCCACGCACCGCGGGACTGGCGCCCACATACCCCCCCAGCGGGATCTTGACGAGCACTTCACCGTCGCGCACCCGGACCCGTCGCATGAACCCGTCACAGCCTGCCGAGATGACGGTCGGCTCCGAAGCGCCTTCATCGAGGGCCGGCGTCGCGTAGACATAGCTGCCGGTGGCGAACTTCCAGGCGAGCGTTCCGTCCGAGGCCGACAGCGCGTAGAGATGATTGTCGTTCGATCCGAAGATCACCTTGCCCGCGACCATGCTCGCCGACGACACGATCGCCGCCTCGGCGGCGAAGACCCAGCGTTTCGAGCCGCTGGAGGCATCCACCGCATGGAAGGAGCCGGCCTCGTCGCCGAAGTAGACCGTGCCGTCGAACACCGACGGGGATGACTTGATGCCCGCCCCCGCGGCGTATTTCCACTTCAAGGCGCCGGTGTCCAGCGAGAGGCAATAGAGATTGCCATCCAGGGATCCGACGTAGACAGCGCCGTCCTTGATGGCGGCCGTGGATTCGATGCCGCCGCCCGCCTCGAAGCTCCAGACGAGCACGAGGTCGCGCGGCAGATCGGCTCCGGAGGCCCCCGAGAGCTGCGGATTGCCCCGGAAGGAAGGCCACGCGTCGGCCGGCGTCTTTGCTGCGGACTGTGCCGCCCGGCTCTCCACCGCCTCCGGTCGCGTCAGGCCCGGCGCGATGCAGGCCATGCACGCCAGCGCGGCGATCACGGTGCGGCCGAACGGGCGGACGCGGGGGTTCGACGCGGCGGTCATGGTGGCGTGCTCAATAGGCCGTTTCATAAAACCCCAGGATGTCGTCGCGCGTCACGGGTCGCGGGTTGAACGAGGCGGTCCATTGTGCCGAGGCTTCATCGGCCAGTCCGGCGAGATCTCCGTAAGGGACGCCGGCGTCGCTCAGCCGCTCCGGCAGGCCACCGATCCGGCGCATGGCTTCCAGCCGCGCCGCGAGACTGCCCGACTCCGCCAGATCATCGTACAGGTCTGCGGTCATCGGCGCGTTGAACCGGACCACGTGGGGCAGCATCAGCATCACCGCGGCGCCGTGCGCGATGCCATAGCGCGACGTGAGCGGGTTGGCGCAGGCATGCGCCGCGCCGAGCATCGAGGCGTCGATGGCCGCGCCGGCAAGAAACGCTCCGAGCAGCATCCGGCCCCGCGCCCCGCCGTTGTCCATGTGGTCGAGCGACTCGGCGTAGCTCGTGGAAAGAAGCCCCCAGGCCTCGCGCGCGAAGAGCTGCGAGAGCGGATTGCGCCGTGTGGTCACGTAGCTCTCCACGGCGTGCGACACCGCGTCGAGTCCGGCGGTGGCCGCCACGCGGCGCGGGGTCGTGGCGGTGAGATCCGGGTCGAGGATCGCCGCGCGGAAACGCGCCTTGTCGTCGCCGCACGCCATCTTGACCCGGGTGCCCTCCTGCTCGATCAACGCGAAAGCCTGCGCTTCGCTTCCCGTGCCCGCGGTGGTCGGGATGCCGATCGACGGGAGCATCGGTTGTCTTGCCAGGTTCGTGCCCCGGTAGTCCTCCATGCGCCCGCCGTTGGTCAGGATGAAGTTGATCCCCTTGGCGCAATCCATCGCGCTGCCGCCGCCAAGACCGACGATCAGATCGATCCCGCGGCCCTTCGCGGCGCTCACACCGCGCTCCACATCTGCCGTGGTGGGATTCTCCTTCACCCCGTCGAACACCACCGGGCTCAGCGACGCGTCGTCGAGCGCCGCCAGAACACGGTCGAGATGCCCCGCGGCGCGCAGCCCGGCATCGGTCACCACCAGCGCGCGGCCAGCCCCCAGGGTGCGCGCCACCGCGCCCAGCTCCGCGACGGCTCCCGGGCCGAACAGGACCCGCGTGGCCCCGAGCGTGGCGCTCCGGATCTCCCCGGAAGTCGCACGCGCCATGTCCACCAGCGCCCTGGCTTGTCTGTCGTCCGTCAAGACCGCTCCTTCCACCTACGCGGCTCCTTCGATCTGGATCGCCCTTTGTCGATAGAGGTGGTCGAACAGGTTGCCTTCGTGGGGCTGATCCCACGAGACGCGGCTGGTGGGAACCGGGCCGAGGTTGAGTCGATCGATCGAAGGGCACTCCAGCAGGTCGCGCTGGAAGACCGGATCGTCGGTCAGCGCCGTGGCTACCAGGGTCGATCCAATCCGTGCAGTCACCTCGTTCGTCGGCAGCTCGACCACCGCCGCGTACGGGAACAGAAATTCGCAGGACACCAGCGGGTGCGCCGCATCCTCGCACCAGATCACCGTGGGGCGCAGGAAGGTGCATCCGTCCACTTCGACCAGCCTCTGCGGCCCGCGCACCGTCGCGCTGACATCCTCGGCGCCGGGTGTCTCGAGCAGGCGATCGATGTGCTCGGAGGTGCGGCGTGCCTGCGCCGGATCGGAAAACGCCGCCAGTCGGGCTTCGGGGTCCGAAAGAGGCCTGCCATCGATGGCCGCAAGATGCTCGGCAAGACCCCGGGCGATCTCCCGCCCGGCCGAGGGAGTCCAGACGGACGACGCGTTCAGGCAGGAACGTCCCCCGTTGTCGGCGATCGAACCGGCCATCACCTCCAGGAACTGCCGCCAGCGCGGCGCGGCGTCGTCTCCGAGGATCACCTTACTCCAGCCGGGGCCGTGAAGCTGTACCCGCGGATCGTCCTGCCAGGCACGCAGCGTGGCGCCGTCGCCGAACAGCATCGAGCGCCCGCACCGCAGCAGGATCTCCACCGCGCCGGCATGATCGCTCGGATAGAAGCTGAACGCTTCGGCCGGCGCACCGGCCGCCATCAGGGCCCGCGCGATCCTCAACGGCGTCCAGGGTTCCTGCCGGCCGGGCCTCAGCACCAGCGGGACCTTCAGCGCGAAGGCGGGAATCCAGAGCGAGTGAACCCCCGGTGAGTTGTTCGGCAGGACGGCTCCCAGCGCGTCGGCCTGGGACAGGTAGGACACCCGGCGTCCCCCTTCCGTTCCCCATCCGGCATCCAGAACGCCCAGGTCCAGCCCGCGTGTCCAGCCCGAAAGGACCTCCTCCATCCGGGCCAGGACGAACCGGATCTTCGCCGCGTTGGCGCGACAGAGCGTCTCGGGCATTCCGGTGGTCGCCGACAGCGCGCCGATGTACCCGGCGGGTGTCTGCTCGGCGCCATCGTCCAGCGGCAGCGACTCCTCGGCGAACAACACCGCGGCCCTGGCGCACAGGCTCACGAGGTCGGCGGCCCGGTGGCTCGCGAGGATCCGCCGACGCCCGGCGGCGTCCTGCAGATCCCTGGCGATCAAGCCGCGATTGGCCTGGCTCACCTCCGCCACGGGCTTGCGCGTGCGCACGTCGACCAGCTTCACCCGGTCGATGCTCCGGTAGGATTTTCCGCCGCGGAGTATCGGCACATGCAGCATCAATAGACCCCCACCACGACGCTGGCCTGCAACGAGGCGAGAAGACGCAGGTTGCTGACGCCGTCCCAGGGATAGGCATCACAGGGACGCGCGCGCTCTCCCTCGTCCCGCTCCAGGAACCTCGGCATGAAGAAGTCCCGCGTCAGCGTGGTCAGCATCACCCTGCCCGTCTCGCCGTATCCCACCGGGGTCTCCGGGTCGTCGGGTCGCACCAGCTCGAACACCGCGCGCGGCGAAGGGGGGTAATAGGTGATCGCGTAATCGTCGGCCGGGTCGAACGGCGCGGGGCAGGCCAGACCCATCAGCGTATTGCCATAAGTGGGGACGAAGTCGATCCCCGGCGCCAGCTCCTCGCGGACGAACCGGTTGAACTGCGCGGTCATCTCGGTGCCGCCGCAGAAAATCCCGGTGATGCCGGCCCGGTCGAGCGAGATTCGTTCACACAGCGCCTCAAGCAGTTTCGGCGTGGTGAACATGCACCGGATCGAGTCGTGTCCCTTGAGAACCTTGAGCGCCTGGTCGATGACGTGGGACTTGTAGTTCTCGAGCTCCCGGTACCGGGAGTCCCTGACGAGCTGATTCACCCACCGCGGGTCGAGGTCGACGAAGTAGGAGATGCCGCCCCTGTGCTGCGCGAGGTGCTCGATGGAGAGCCTCAATCGTCGCGGCCCGGTCGGGCCCAGCATCAGCCAGTCGGCGCCGCGCGGAAACCCCTTGTCGGAAAGCGTCGCGCTGAACGTCTCGTAATCGATCTGGAAGTCCTCGATGTTGAGCCGTGTCTTGGGCAGCCCGGTGGAGCCGCCCGTCTCGAACGCGAACATCGGACGGCCGGCGAGTCCCTTGGGCAGCCACCTCCGCACGGGGCCGCCGCGCAGCCATTCGTCCTGGAAATGCCCCAGGAGCTTCAGATCGTCATACCCCTGGACCCGCTCCCGGGGATCGAAATCGAGACGCGAGGCGGCATCGAGCCAGAACGGCGAGCCGGTCTGCGGGCTGAAATGCCATCGGACCGTCTCGCGGACGTGCGCGTCGAGCCGGGCGCGCGCCTCACTGACCTTGCCGGCGAGCGCCCCTTCCCTCATGGTTTCGTCTGCGCGCCCGGCGTTGCGGGAGGGGCGGAGGTGGCGGTGGCGGGGATGCCGTTGGCGACCGCGAACAGCTTGGTGCGGCTGACGATATAGAGCACGCCGTCCTTCGCGGTGGGTGTCGTGAAAACCGCGTTGCCCATGTTGATCGTCGCGATGACCTGCTCTTTCTTTCCCTCGCGCAGGATCGTGACGTTGCCGTCCTCATCGCCGATGTACACCTTGCCATCGGCGACGAAGGGTGAACCCCACACCGCCGCGCCCAGGCTGTGCGTCCAGAAATGCTCGCCCGTCCTGGCGTCGAGGCAGTAGAGATACCCGCTGAGATCCGAGGCGTACAGCAGACCGTCGTGGATGGCCACGGTCGAGATGGTCCGGTTGAACTCCTTGTAACCGCGGTGCCAGACCTCCGCCTTTCCGGTGACATCGCCTTCCTTGGTGGCGTCGATGGCCCACAGATGACCGATCCCTTCGCCGTGCTCGGGATCCTGGCCGACACCGACATAGACCTTGTCCTCCCAGATCACGGGTGTCGCGATGATCTCGTTGCGCGTGCCGCTGCCGCCCAGGACATAGACGGCGTCCTTGGGGTTGGCGTCGAACTTCCAGATCAGCTTGCCGGTCTCGGGCACGAACGAGTAGACCCAGCCATCCCCGCCGGGGATGATCACCTGCGGCTTGCCCTTGATGACGGCGTAGGCCGGGTTCGACCAGGAACCGTGGATGATCTTCTCGCCGGGGGCCGCGCTTTCCCAGATCAGCTTTCCGGTGTTCTTGTTCAGCGCGATGAAGCTGGGCGCCTTCGGAGACGGGATGTTGACATGGCCTTCATCCACTCCGTTGCCGGTCACCGTGAAGAGGATGTCGCCGACGATCAGCGGATTGCCCGCGGCCAGATTGTGCGGAAAGACATCGAGCTCGGCCATCATGTCGAACTTCCAGACGATGTCGGCGTCCAGCTCGGTCGTGTCGGTCTCCGTCGTGAACGGGCCATCGTTCTCGCCGTCCCGGAACCCCTCGGTGTCGGCGCAGATGACCTCGGCGCGGTTCGAGACGAAATAGAGCCGGTCACCGTCGATGTAGGGGGTCGAGCAGATTCCCTGCAATGGCCAGTCGTTGACCATTCCCGAAGGCAGCTTGGGAAAGGCGGCCTGCCAGAGAAACTTTCCATCGGCGGCATTGAAGGCCATCACGACGCCCCGGTCGTTCTTCAGCTTCGGGTTGCGCAGCCCTTCATTGTTGGTTCCGACGTAGACCTTGCCGCCATGCAGCACCGGGCCGGCGTAGGTCTGCGAGCCGAGCGTGGCCACCCACTTGATGTTCAGGCCCGTGGCGGGATCCCACTTGTCGGGCAGCCCTTTTTCCGCCGACACCATGTTGCGCGAGGGGGTCTGCCCGAACATTGAAGGAAGCTCCGCGGAAGCTGGCTTCGCGGAAGGCGGCTGCGCCGCGGGTTTGCCCTTCGTCTCGGCGGCGGCCACCAGGAAAACCGCAAGTGGAAAGCTGAGCACTGCCATCGTGAAGCCGTTTCTCATCGTCCGGTCACCGTCACCTTGATGTTGTCGTAGAAGATGTCAGCCGCCGAGTAGCCGTAAAGACCCGGGCTGCCCTGTCGGATCGGCACGGGATCCTCCGCGGTGACTGTCCAGGCCGCCGGCTCGGAAGTGCCGGCGGGCCAGATCTTGCCGCGGATGATCGCTTTGTCCTTCTGCACGTCGACCTGCATCTTGAGCGTGTACCAGACATCGGGATTCCAGGCGAAGTCGATCGTCTTTTCTAGCCGGGGCTCGGTCCAGTCCCGTATCTGGACCCGCTGGTGGTTGCCCATCATATCGAGCGTGTAGCCACCGGCGATGATCCCCATGTCCGGCATGCGTCTTCCCTTGGCCGAACCCATCAGGTCCGCCTGGATCGTGTAGCCGGACATCCCGGGCGGACCGATGAACAGGCTCGATCGCTCGATGCCCTGATCCATGAACGCCTTGGTCAGCACCTTGTTGCCCGCTTTGTCGGCCACAACAAACCGGTTGGCGCCGGCGACCCAATAGCCCGGGTTCTTGCCCGGCTCGAAGCTCGAGAAGTCCTCCTGCCAGGGAAGCTCCGCGAAGACGCGCACCCGGGCGCTGGCCTTGATCTCGCCGACCTGAAGCGTGACAAGACCAGTCTGCGAGCCGCGCGACCGATCCGGCACGAAGCGCCCCTTGGCGTCGACGGCGCCGGCGATCCCATCGACACCCCATGTTCCCTGCGTCGCACCCGTTGCCGCGACGGCACGGCCCTGCGCATCGTAGGCGATCGCGCGAAACGAGACGGAGTCCGCCACGCCGACAGTGACCTCCGCCGGCACGACCTGCAGCCATGCGGGCGGGGCGGCGGGATCCGGCTTCGGCTCCGCAACGTCGACCGGCTTGCCCGGCCCGGGGGAGAATCGCGCCGACTTGTCGCCCAGACAGTAGATTCCACCCTCCGTCGCGATGTAGATGCGGCCATACGCGATGGCGGGTGACCCGTAGATCTCGGCGTGCCGCTCGCCGTTGATCATGACCTGGTCGTGGTCCAGCGGAACCGCGCCGGTTTCATCAGGCCGAAGGATGTGAATGTTGCCGTTGACTTCCGTGGCGTAGATCTTTCCGTCGGCCCACACCGGCGACCCCTTGCCGACCGTCCCGAGGTTGTACTGCCACTTCTTCCTGCCGGTGGCCGCATCCAGCGCGAACAGGTTGGCCGAATCGTCCACGACGTAGAGCGTCCCGGCGTGCAGCAGCGGCGAAGCGAAGCCTATCTCCAGCTCGTCGGCGCGCCAGACCTCTCCCGTCTTGGTGATGTCGCCTTTGCCGGAGCCGTTGATGCAGACCACGCGCCCCTTTGTGGCTTCATCGATGTTCTCGTCTCCGCTGGTGGCGTACACCTTGTTGCCGTCCACGACGACGGAGGTGTTGAGCCCCTGCTTGCTGAGATGGAAACCCCAGACCTTTTCTCCCGTGCGGGCCTTCATGGCGTAGATCCATCCGTCCCCGTTGCCGCCGATCAGCAGCCGCTGTCCGTCGATCACGGCGGTCACCGGGGTGGCCTGGGTGGTGATCGTCTCGGGCCGGCCGCCCGGCGTCGACTCCCAGATCAGATCGCCGGTCCTCTTGTCAAAGGCGAAGTAGCGGTGGCGCGGAGGCACCTGATCGCCCCACCCCGAATTGGAGAAGCCGAGGATCACCCGATCCTCGTCGATGATCGGCGAATGGGTGCGACCGCCATACCCCGAGATGTGGCCGAGCTCCTCGGTGAGCGAACGGGACCAGACCGTGCCCCCCTTGCGGTCCAGGCAGACGAACAGACCTCCGACACCGTGGATGTAGAGGTTGCCGGTCTCGGGGTCGCCGGCGATGTTGGCCCATCCGACACGGCTGAACGGCACCGCGGTGTGATAGACGTTGAAGCGGCGCTCCCAGAGCCTGGCGCCCGAGCCCGCGTCATAGCAGGCGACGACTTCCTGTTTCGTATCGCCGGTGCCGACGCGGCCGATGGCGCAGACGCGGCCGTCGAACACAGCAGGGGTCGATCTGCCGATGAAGTCGGCCTTCCAGATCAGGTTCTCGCCGGTGGTCGACCAGGAGGAGATCAATCCGGTCTCATCAGAGACCCCGGTCTGCCATGGACCACGCCATCCCGCCCACTCCGAAGCGCTCGCGGTCGCGGGGGCGGCCATCATGCCGAGCAGGAGAATCGCCGATGCCGATAACCAGGAGCCTGCAGTTTTTCGCATGCCTCGACCCATGAAAGGAAATTTCCTGATTGCGGGGCGCACAACGACTTCCCGGCGGGAAGACGTCAGCCCAGCCTAGTACGGCGAGGGCGAGTCCGGGTTACCCGAGGCCCGCTTCCGCCCCTCTTTTTACATCGTTTTACATACTCCAGCTTCCGCGCGTGTCACTTGATCGAGGCGCCGACCCCGGGCCGCGCCGCCGACGGGACCGCGGTCTCGGGCTTGTAAATCGTCACGAGAAAAGCTCCCAGCGCGGCCATCAGCAGCCCCACGATGAACTGCCAGCGCAGGGCGCCCAGCCCTCCTTGCGGAGGGTTCATCGCGATGACGGTGACCGCGTTGACCACCGGGGCGCCGGCAAACACGATCGACATGACAACGCTCGGCGAGCCTCTGGCCCCGAACGCCAGCAGAACGCAGAAGGCCCCGGTGGCGCCGGCCAGTCCGGCAACCAGCGACCAGACCATGCCGCGGGCCGGAAACTGCCAGGAAGCCCCCCTAAGCATCAGCAGCGTCAGCGGGGCGAGCACCGCGGTCAGGAAGTAGGCGATACCGACGAACAGGAACGCCCGGTACCTCCCGTTGACGGGATCCTGCATCGAAGTCTGACCCAGGTGCAGGAACACTCCGTAAAGCCCCCAGGTCACCACCGTCATCAAGGAGAAGATGAGCCAGCTCGCACCGGCTCCGCCGGCGGTTTCACCCGACATCTGCGCCTCCCGTTTGCGCCAGCTTAACATGACGGATTGCACTCGGGGGTTGCGCCGCCCGGTGGACGGCCCGGCGCGGATGACGTAGAGTGCCGCTCGATGAAGCGAATCCTCCTGGTGCTGCTGCTGTCGGGAACCTTTGGCGCCATTTGCGCCATGACCGCCATGCCCGACATGACCGCCCCGAC
>DASROJ010000341.1:0-14501 GCA_035646975.1 Patescibacteria group bacterium | reverse complement strand
GATAGAGATGAAGGAGGAGGTCGCGGGCCGGCTTCGACGTAACGTTGCGCCAGGTGAGCGCCTCGCGGCCGTGAAGCGTGTGTTTCACGGGATCGAGGCGAACCTCGATCCGGTAGGCCACGACCCGGTCGCTCATCTCAGCGCGCGCGAGAGGCGTCTGCGTCAGAACGCCGGCCCCGACCACGACTGCGAAGAAGGCCGGCGCCGCGAGCCGATTCAAGATCGCTCTTCGCCGCTCATCGCCGCGTATCGCGCATGGCCAGCCCGGGCTCCGTTCTTGCGTTGTTTCCGGCTTGAACACCGTCATTGTCTCCCGCAGCATGGGTCGGGCCCTGCCTTATACCACAACTGCGGGCATCGAGGGCGGGTTTCCTTCCCACGGTGTGCTCTGCTATCCTCGTTTTGCCGGTCCCACATCGTGGGACGAACTCGAAAGACGAACCTTCCCTTCGATGCGACTCTGATGCTCTGCACCCGCTGCCACACACCGAACCCGGAAACCAGCCGCTTCTGCAGTGAGTGCGGCGAGCCGTTCCATACGGCTTCGCATCATCGGCCCGACACCACCGGCCGGCCGGACACCCACGCGCCCTCACCACCCCCCGGCTCCGACAGCATGACGAGCGCGGGAACCGTCGAATCGCTGGGAATCACCAGGGGTTCGCTTGCCGCCACCACGGCGGGCAGCGGCGCCAGCTCGCAAGGGCTGCGGCTGGGCATCCTGCCGCGAGGCTTCATCCTGAGCGAGCGTTACGAAATCGAGCAGCCGCTGGGAATGGGAGGCATGGGGATGGTCTATCGGGCGCGCGATCTCCATCTCGAAGTGCCCGTGGCGCTCAAGATGATCCGCGGCGAGTTCGCCGACAATGAGCGCATCCTCGAGCGGTTCAAGAAAGAGATCACCATCGCGCGCCAGGTCACCCATCGCAATGTCACGCGCATTTACGACATGGGCGAAAGTGAGGGGCTGCGATATATCTCGATGGAGTACGTCGAGGGACAGGACCTCTCCCACGTCGTGCAGGAGAAGGGGCCGGTCTCGGTCGAAAAGGCCGTCTCGATCCTTCGGCAGGTTTGCGCCGCGTTGAAGGAAGCGCATTCGGTCGGAATCGTGCATCGCGATCTCAAGCCGCAGAACGTGATGCTCGACGCCAACGGCAGCGTGCATGTGATGGACTTCGGCATCGCGATGCAGGCGGACGCCCGCGGCATGACCCGCACGGGCGCGCTGATCGGGACTCCGGAGTACATGTCGCCCGAGCAGGCCGAGGGAAAGAAGGTCGACCATCGCTCGGACATCTATTCGCTCGGCGTGCTCATGTACGAAATCCTGACGGGCGACACGCCATTCCAGGGAGGAACGCCCTGGGAGGTGATCAAGAAGCAGATCGAAGAGCGCGCCCATTCGATTCGCAGAACACACCCGGCCGTGCCCGAGTGGCTCGACACGCTGGTCCTGAAGTGCCTCGAGAAGGATCCGACACTGCGGTACCAGTCGGTCGGCGAAATCCTGGGCGATATCGACCGGCAGGAGGCCCACCTCTCCGCGCGACACTACCTCCCTTCCAGGCGCGCGCTGATGATGGGGGGCAGCGCCCTGGGGCTGGTCGCCCTCGCGGTGGGAATCACCCTGTTCATGCGGCCGAAGATCCCTGTTGCCGGGACCGGGGGACGCCGCTCGGTGGCCATCCTGCCGTTCGAGAACCAGACCGGCCGAACGGACCTGGACTGGCTCAAGACCGGCCTGTCCGACAACCTCATCACCGACCTCGGCGAGTCGAAATACTTCCGCGTGCTGTCGCGAGAGCGGCTCAATCAGATCTTCCAGGAGCTCGGTCTGACCCCGGGCAAGGCGCTGGACTCGGGAACGATGAAGAAGATGGCGGAGTTCGGGGCGGTTGAAGCCGTCGTGACCGGCTCCTTCCTCAGCCAGGGAGATCAGATCCGGGTCAACCTGAACCTGCAGGACCCCAGGACCGGCGAGATTCTCAAGACCAAGAAGCTGCCAGGACGCGAGAGCGAGGTGCTGGGGATGATCGACGCGCTCACCACCGCCACCAAGGAAATGTTCGAGCTGGCTCCAGAGCGGCTCGCGAGCGATTCCGACCTCTCGATCGCCTCGGCGCGCACCTCGTCGGTCCAGGCCGCAAGCCTCTTCCAGAAGGGCGTTGACCTCATGGACCAGGGAAAGAACCTCGAGGCGCTGGGACCCCTGCGCCAGGCGGTCGCCGCCGACCCGGCCTATGCCATGGCGCACGCGCGTCTGGCTGAGACCTACGCGAGAATCGGGCACGACCGCGAGGCGACCGATGAGATCAAGCAGGCCATGGAACAGATGACGGCCAACGCGGAAAAGATTCCGCAGACCGATCGCACGTTCATCCGCGCGTGGCACGGCCGCATCAATCACCAGCCCGAGGAATCGATCCAGGCCTACGAAGAGATGCTCAAGGGCGACCCCGACGACCCGTTCCTCGCCTTCAACATCGGTGAAGTGTACGAGGAGACCGGCAACTTCGCGGAAGCGGAGAAACGGTTCAGGGGCGCCATTGCGCACGACCCCAAGAACGCCGTGCTGAGGTTCACTCTCGGCCGCGTGATGATCAAGGGGGGCAAACAGGAGGCCGCGCTGCCGGAGCTGCAGCAGGCGCTGGCTCTGCACAAGCAGGTCGGCAGCGAGGAGGGCCAGGGGGCCACGCTCAACGCCATCGCCTACGCCTACGACTTGCTCGGGCGGGACGATGAGGCGCTTGACTACTACGGCCGCTCCGAATCCATCAAGCGCGCGATCGGCGACAAGCGTGGGCTTGCCAAGACACTCGACAACAAGGCCGGCGTGCTGCAGATCCAGGGTCGCGTCGCAGAGGCGCGAAAGATCACAGAAGAGTCCTTGTCACTCAGCCGGGAGATTGGCGATAACGAGGTCATCGCGGGCACCCTGGCCAACTTGGGGAGTCTCATGGAAGAGGTTGGAGATCCCTCTGGCATGGTTCGGTATTACACGGAGGCACTGGGCATCCGTCGAACGCAAAAAGATCGTTCAGGTCAGGCCACGTGTCTTGTCGGGCTGGCAAAGGGGCAAACAGCGCTGGGACAGCTCGGACAGGCGGATGAGAGCCTGCTGGGGGCCGAGCAGATAGTGCGTGAGATTGGCGACGACGAGGCGGCCGCAGAGGTCATGTCCGACAAGGCTGTGCTGGCATCGGCTCGCGGAGCTCTCAGGCAGGCGCAGTCCGGGCAGCAGGATGCCATCGCGATGTGGCAAAAGGCTGAACGAGAGGATGGCGTTGCGGAGGCCCGGTACAGATTGGCTCGCGTACAGATGTCACTTGGCCAGTATGCTCTGGCACGCGAATCGCTTGACTCAGCGCTATTGACATATACAACCCTGAGAGACCGCACGAATCAGGTTCGAGTGACGCTTTCGCTAGCGGAGCTCTCCCAGGCCACGGGCGATCCAAAGGGCGCGCTCGAAGGGATCGCGAAGGTCGCCGCACCGCTCAAGACCCTGGACAACCCGATCCTGCTGGCCCAGGCCGGGCTGCTGAAGACACGATCGCTCTCCGCGACGGGTGACGGCGCCGGAGCCCTCGTTGCGGCCCGTGAAGCCTGCGCCGCCTCGGGTCGCACGCAGGCCGTGGTGCCCGCGATCCAGTGCGGCCTGGCCATGAGCCTGGTGGCCGATCCTGACGAGGCGATTGCCCAGGGGATGACCGCCTCCACGAGGGCCTCGGTGAGCGGGTTGCCTGTGTACGGAGCCGAATCGGATCTGGCGCTGGCGATGGCGTATCAGCGCGCAGGCAAGCCGGATCAGGCCTCGGCCAGAGCCAGGCTGTCCCTGGACGCCGCGCATCGGATGGGGCTGCAGGAGCTGGAGAAAGCCGCGGGAGCGCTGGCCCGCCGCTGAGGCCGGAAAGCTCCTCAGCGGCGGTCCGCGTTGACTAGAGCGTGAGCTGGAAGATCAGCGTATCGGCAAGCGAGATGAGCGTGCCCGCGACGTTCGGCGGACTGTCAGGGCCGAACCTGTTGGGAATCCCCTCTCCACCATTCTGACGGGTGTATCCCTTGAGGTCCTTCAGCAACTGAATGGCCACCGTCTTGTCGGTTTCGGCTCCACCCGTGCCAACCGCGGTGGTGATCTGGGTCACGAGGCTCTGGAGCTGCGAGAGCACGCTCGGGCTGATGAGTCCCGAATAGGTGTTCAGCGCGTTCTGCAGGTCTCCGAGCTTGAGCAGCACCACGTCGCGGTTCGGGCGTGTGTCCAGATAGATGACGAATTCGGACAACTGGCCCGTGCGGCTGCGCGGGTCGTCCGGTGTCACCAGGACCGTGTCGTCCGAGAAGACGCCCCCCGATCCGTGCGCCACCAGCAGTCGAGCCTCGGGGTTCGCGGAGAAGAACTCCTCCGCGATGGTATTGGTGATGATCGCCGTCGTCGTGATGTCGTAAACCACGAACCCGGGATCTTCCCAGAGTCTTTGCGCGAAACCCGGGATGGTATTGCCGCGCGGAGACGTGAGCACACCGGCTCCGAGCGATGTCGTCTGCAGGCAGGTCTGCCCACCCGAGATCACGTTGTCGAACACGACGTTCACTCCGGCGGCCGGCGAGACGGTCACGTTCTGCCCGACCGGCGTGGGCACGCAGCCGGTGGTGAGTGCTGCCGCCAGCGGAACGGTGGCCCCCGAGAGATTCGGCAGCCGCATCGCGTAGGCGTCGTACCTGATAATCGATGTGCTGCCCACCGGTGTAATGTGGACAACACCGTCGAGATTGACCGTGAGCCTGGTCGGACCCACCGGCAGGCCTGACGCGAAGTCGGGCTGGAGCCGGACACCCATGCCCGAGTAACGGAGGATCCTGCCGTCGGTGGTGCCGATCAGCAGTTCGCCGGAACGGCCGAACGCCATCGAGGTCGGCTCACCCGGCACGTAGCTGATCAGATCCTGGCTTCTCTCGAATGTCGTCGGGCCGGTCTGGATGAACCGGGCGACGAGGCCAGGCCTCGTCGACAACACGAGAAGGTCTCCCTTGTAGGGATCGGAGGGCACAGGCTGGGCCTGGGCGAGGCGGAAGCTCTCGTCGATCGCGCCAATCCTGATCGGAAGGCTGCTTCCCGACGGGATCATCCAGACGTCGTGGAGATACCCCGCCGTGCTCACGGAGTCACCAATCTGCGATTTGAGCCGTGAAGTGGTCGCGGCCTTGTTGTCACGGCTGATGAGGAACACATCGCCGCCAGGACCGACGGCAAGCCCGTCGGGCTTCGGTATGTTGGAGGCGAGTATCGAGCCGTTCGACCCGTCCGGGCTGAACTGAAGCACGCGGCCGGCGGAGTAATCCGCCACCAGCAGGTTTCGGTTCGAATCCATCGCGATCCCGTAGGGCTGTCCCACACCACCGGCAGCGCCGATGGACCTTGTCACCTGGCCGTTGCTATCTAGCACGAGAATCTGTTTCGTGGTGGGGCTCGTGACGTAAACCTCAGCGGCGACGCTGCTCACAAACATCACGAGAACAAGGGCGCTGAGCGCCCCGAACAGCTTGCAGCGCGACATCCTGAAATGCCTCCTTCGAGCCTTTGGCAGTCCGTCGGTCGGGAAAGATGCCGCTCGGAGCCTTCCGGCTGCGGGTGAAATAATCCAGTTAGCCTATCTTCCATCAACGATTTGGGCGGAGGTCGCGGGATTATACCGCGATCGCCGGAGGAAACAAAGAAGAACCGTCGATAAACATTTGTGCTAGAATTTCGATGTTACGCGTGGATCGAGGTTTAGCTCCTCGCCGCGCAGGCTCCAGGCTCCCCTGCGGGATGATTCTGGAACAGGAGTCTACCCGCTGCGAAAACCGATTGCCAGACGTTGCGGGACCCTCTCATGCATTCCGCGGAGGCGAAACCTTCCTTTAATATGACAAACAAGGAGCTTGTAGCTTACCTTCACCCCGATCTCTTCATTCCAGACCTCAAGGCCAAGAACAAGATGGACGCCATTGGCCGAATGGTCGGCCATCTCGTTGAAAAAGGACGAGTCCGGGACGGCAAGATCGTCCTTGAAGCCCTCAAGACCCGTGAGAAGCTCGGCAGCACCGGGATAGGCAAGGGAGTCGCCATCCCCCACAGTCGTTCGACCGTCACCGACTCCCTGACCCTGCTTTTCGCTCGCTCGGTTGACGGCGTGGAATACAACGCCGTGGATGAAAAGCTGGTTCACCTCTTCTTCATGATCCTGGCCCCCCACAAGGAGAAGTCCAGCGAGTACCTCCCCCTTCTGGGCAAGCTCGTGGAAATCACCCGGGATGTGAACATCCGCAAGAAACTTCTCAAAGTCGATGATGTCGCTGCCGTCGCCGAGGCGTTCGAGAAGGTCCGGGCGAAATGAACGCTCAGCTGGAATCCATGATCATGCTCCAGGACCTGGATTTGATGATCAAGGAGGTCAGCGATCAGAAGACGGCGATCCAGATGAGCCGGATCGGCTTCGAGGTGAACGCGGTCGACAATCTTCACGAAGCCAGGCAGGAGCTCGCCAACAAGATCGATCCCGGGCTGCTTTCCACGTACAGCCGGTTGATGGAGAAACATCAGCGCGCCATCGTTCCGGTGAGGAACAACGTCTGCCTTGGCTGCTTCCTCAAGCAGCCGACCAAGTACAGCGCGACGGACGAGAAGATCAGATCCTGCAATCACTGTAACCGCTTTCTTTACTTTATTTGATTGAGCGGCACGCCGGCGCATCGGACGCCTGAATAATCCAGACCTGGCGGGCCCTCAAGGGTGGCACCCCGGGTTGCCTTGACACACAAGGGGATTTGGAATAGTTTGAAAATAGCTTGGCGAACCTCGGAGTCCCGCTCATTGCGCCATGCTTGGCGTTGCCCCATTCCATCCCATCTGGCGAAGGCCAGTTTCCTCCCGGGGAGGTGAACGGATGAACAAAGCGGATCTGATCGAAAGGATATTCGCGGAGCAGGGGCCCAAAGTGTCCAAGGCCCAGGCGGCACGTGCTCTCGAGTCGGTAATCAGCGGCATCACGGCCTCCCTCAAGAAGAACGAGAGGGTTACCATCTCCGGCTTTGGCACGTTTTCCGCCAGCAAGAGGAAAGCGCGAGTGGGCAGAAACCCCCAGACCGGTGAGCCGATCAATATCCCCGCGCGCACGGTGGCCCGTTTTACGCCGGGCAAGGAGTTGAAGCGGGAGTTGGAGAAGATCTAGATTCCCCCGCCTCCCATCCCTGTCGTTCCAAAGAGCCAACCCGAAGAGGAGCGGTCAGCCGCTCCTTTTCTTTTTTCAGGCCCAATATTCATGTGTCGTGGACCGATCCGGCAGCGCCTGATTCTGGTCGTCTTCCTTCTCAGCACCTTTCCCGCGTACCCGGCGCGCGCGCAAACCAGCGGGCCGGATGACTCGCGGCCGCTCCTTCCTGCCGTCGCCGACATCGACCCCACCGTTCCCACCACCGAAAGGGTGCTCGGCTATTCGCTCGGCGATCGGATGACCGATTTCTCCGCGATGCAATCCTACATGCAGGCCCTTTCACGCGACCCGGGCAGGGTTTTCCAGCGCACCTATGGCAAGACGCATGAAGGCCGGGCCCTGCGATACCTGGTCATCTCGCATCCGGACAACATGGCCCGGCTGGAGGAGATACGGGCGGCGTCGGTCAGGCTGTCCGATCCAAGAGGGCTGACGGCGGCTGCCGCAGAGCAGATCATCCGTTCGAACCCGGTGATCGTCTGGCTCGCGTACAGCGTTCACGGCGACGAGCACTCCTCGACCGAGGCGGCACTGGCGGCCGCCTATCAACTCGCGGCCTCCCGTGACGAGGCGACCTCGAGGATGCTGCACGAGGTCGTCGTCATCATCGACCCTCTGCAGAATCCCGACGGCCGCGAGAGGTTCCTGACCTACGAACGACAGGTCGCCGGCCCCGAACCGAAGACCGATCCGATGGCCGCGGAGCACGATCCGCCCTGGCCCGGGGGGCGCTACAACCACTACCTGTTCGATCTGAACCGCGACTGGTTTTTCCAGACGCAGCCGGAAACCCAGGGCAGGGTCGCCGCCTTTCAGGAGTGGATGCCCCAGGTTTACGTGGATCTCCACGAGATGGCATCGAACGCAACATATTACTTCGCGCCTCCGTCAGAGCCGATCAACAGGAACATCCCCGGGAGTACTCGAAAGTGGTGGAGCGTCTTCGGCAAAGCCAACGCCGACGCTTTCGACCGCGCCGGCTTCGAGTATTACACCGGAGAATCGTTCGACGACTACTATCCCGGATATGGAGACTCCTGGCCGACGCTCCAGGGAGCGATCGGCATGACATACGAGCAGGCCTCGCCCCGCGGGATGGCGATCGAGCGTGAGGATGGATCGCGGCTGACCCTCAAGGAGGCAGCGCGCCACCACCTGACTTCGTCACTGGCGACCGTCCGCACCGCGGCCAGCAATCGCGAGGCCCTGCTGCGCGACTACTACGGATTTCGAAAAGAGGCGATCGCCGTCGGCGGCACCGGCCCGACCAGGGCGTTCATCATCCCGGCCACGATACCGGCCACCGCGCTCAAACTGGCGGCGCTGCTCTCGGCGCAGGGAGTCGAGGTGAGACGCGCCGACGAGGAGTTCTCCGCTCACGCATTCTCGTACGATGGGACGGCATCGAAGACGAGACGGTTTCCGGCCGGAACGCTTTTCGTCGACCTCGGTCAGCCCGCCGGTCGACTGGCCACGGCATTGATGGAGATGGATCCGTCCCTTGACGATCGGTTCATCGCGCAGGAGCTGGAGCGGCGACGGCTCAAGGAGGATTCCGGCATCTACGACGTGACCTCCTGGAGCCTGCCCATCGTCGCGGGGGCGGAGGCCTGCTGGACACCCGATTCCCTGCACGTCCGATCCACCCGCGTCACCGCCGAAAGCCTGAAGTCCGTCCCGGGCGTCAGGACTCTCGGGCCAGCCGCGCCTCCCTACGCCTATCTGTTGAAGTACGACAGCAACGCCGCCGCGATGGCGATGGTCAGTCTCATGAACCTGTCCGATCCAAACCGAACCGGGCTGAGACTCCAGATCGCCGGCAGACCATTCCGGATCGGCGAGGAAGCGTTCACCGCGGGCTCCGTCATCCTGAAGGTGGGGAGCAATCCCGCCTCGCTCGCCAGGATCGTCGAAAAGGAAGCGGCCACCTTCGGCGTGACGTTCTATGCTGTTTCCTCCGGGCTCACCGACTCCGGTCCGGACCTCGGCAGCAACAGTGTCGTGACCCTCAAGATGCCACGGGTGGCCGTCGCCTACGGCGACCCCGTCGCCCCTTCGTCCGTCGGAAGCATCTGTCACATGTTCGAATCCATCTACGGACTGCCCTATACGCCCATCAGACCCTCCTCCCTGCCCGATGCCGATCTGTCCAGATACAATGTCATCATCCTGCCGGACGCCTCGGCATCTCCCGGCTACGTCGAGTACTTCGGCGCCGGAGGCCTCCGGAAGCTGAAGACCTGGATTGAGGGCGGCGGCACGCTCGTCACCCTCAAGCGGGCATCGTCCTTCGCCGCGGGCAAGGACGTGGGACTGACCACGGCGCGCCGGCTGTTCAAACCGCGCGCCCGACCGACCGGCGGCAGCGACGAAAACACACCGGCGACCGGTGGCGACGCCTCCGCCGAAACCAACCAGCTGCCCGACACGGTCCCCGGGGCGATTCTCCGGGTGGCGATCGAGCCCACGCAGTATCTAGGATTCGGGTATGGCGCGGAGGGGGCTGTGATGGTGAACTCGAACCTGGCGTTCTCGCCGAGCAAAGAGGGCCGCAACGTCGTGACCTTCTCATCCAGGGAGAGACTGAGGCTTGCCGGATTCGCATGGCAGGAATCGATCGATCTGCTGGCCGGAACCGCCTACCTGGTGGAAGAGCCGCGCGGGCGCGGCCGGGTGATTCTGTTCGCCGACGACCCGAACTTCCGCGGGTACTGGGAATCGCTCAACAGGATGTTCCTCAACAGCGTCGTCTTCTCCCCTTCCTTTGGCGGGGTCGAGCAATGACTTGTATCCCTGGGAGCCGGTCGTCGTGACACGGAATCGCTGGTATCTGTTCGGTGGTGGACTCGTGCTGTTGTGTGTCGTTGGATACGCGTTCCTTCGACCTGCCTCGGCCCGCTCCGATTCCTGGATTACCGCAACGGCCGATCGCGGGACGATAAAGACTTCGATCTCCGCCACCGGGACGCTCCAGGCCGTGCTGACGGTCCAGGTGGGCAGCCAGGTCACCGGGCGCATCCAGTCGCTCCACGCCGACTTCAACTCGATTGTCCGCAAGGGCCAGGTGATCGCGCGCATCGATCCCGCCACGTTCGATGCGGCGCTGGTGCGCGCCCGTGCCGACCTCGAGGACGCGCGGGCCGGGCTGTCCACGTCGCACTCCGATCTGTCCAACCAGAAGGCGAACCTCGAGGCGGCGGAAGCCACGCTGCTGGATGCCCAGCGTGTGAACGTCCGAACCCTCGAGCTGTCGAAGGATGGCGTGGTGTCCGCCCGCGACCTGGAATCCAGCCAGGTGGCCCAGGAATCCGCCTCGGCGCGTGTGAAGCAGGCGAAGGCCCAGGTCGAATCGGCCGAGGCGGCGATCGAGCAGGCGGGGGCGCGCGTCAAGCAGGCCGCCGCCGCGGTCAAGCTGGCCGAGGTGAACCTGGATTACACCGTCATCACATCACCCGTGGACGGCGTCGTGGTGTCGCGCAACGTGGACGTCGGCCAGACGGTCGCCGCAAGCCTGTCGGCCCCCACGCTCTACGTGATCGCCAACGATCTCACCCGGATGCAGGTGGTGGCCAACGTGGATGAAGCCGACATCGGACACATCGGCGCCGATGCGCAGGTTTCCTTCAGCGTCGACTCGTTCCCCGGGGAGTTTTTCCGCGGCGCCATCGATCAGATACGCCTCAACCCGGTCGTGACCCAGAACGTTGTCACGTACAGCGTCATCGTCAACGTGGCCAACCCCGAGTTGAAGCTGCGCCCCGGCATGACCGCCAACACGACCTTCACGGTGGCCGAGTCCGAAAACGCGGTACGGATACCCAACGCCGCTCTCCGGTTCTGGCCCACGGACGTCCCGAGGAGCCGCGAGCGCGAGCTGCTCGCCTCCGCGCGCGGGGAGGCGCCGCACGAGGGGCCCGTCTCCTCACCGGAGGTGCCGGACCCGGCGCCGGCATCCGCAAGACAGGCCGACGAGGCGCCCTCCCCGATTGCCAGCGATGCCGGCGTTCTGCGCTTCCCGCAGATACAGAAGGTGCGGTGGCGCCCGCGCGTCGTCTGGCTGCGCGGCTCAGGCAAGCCCGAGCCGCGTGTCGTGCGCATCGGCATCAGCGATGGCTCGTTCTCCGAGGTCATGCAGGGCGATCTCGACGAGGGCGCGCTACTGATCACCGGCAGCAACATCGCGGCCGACACGCAGGCTCGACCCACCAATCCGTTCGGCAGCCCGGTGGGCCCGCGACCCGCGACGAAGTCCGGAACGGGAGGCGGTCGACGACCATGAATTCATTGAACAGGATGCCGTTCGCCTGGACATTGCGGATCGCCGTCACCGCGCTCGGTCGCAATCGCGTCCGCTCGACCTTGACGATGCTCGGCGTCATCATCGGCGTGGCCTCGGTGATCGCAATGGTCAGCCTGGGGCAGGGGGCCCAGGCGCAGGTGCAGGCGGACATCGCCAGCATGGGCTCCAATATCCTCTATGTCTGGCCCGGCAGCAGCAAGACCGGCGGCGCGCGGGGCGGGGCGGGTAGTGTCAACACGCTCACCGCCGAAGACGTCAAGGCGATCCTGGCGGAATGCCCCGCGGTGAAGATGGCCAGCCCCACCGTGTCGACCTCCGCCCCCCTGGTTTTTGGCAACCAGAGCTGGAACTCGCGGGCTGAAGGCTCCGCCGAGACATTCCCGCTCATACGAAACTGGTCCCTCGCGTCGGGGGCGTTTTTCACGGAGGCCGACGTTCGCACGGCGGCGCGCGTGGCGGTACTCGGAAAGACGGTCGTCGACAACCTGTTCCCGGGGATGGATCCGGTCGGCCAGACGATCCGGGTGCGCAACCTGCCGTTCCAGGTCGTCGGAGTGCTCGTTCCCAAGGGCCAGAATCAATGGGGACAGGACCAGGACGATACGATCGTTCTCCCCTGGTCGACCGTCCAGCGAAAACTCATGGCCATCAACTATATCCAACGCATCATGGTGTCGGCGGTCTCCGCAGCCGCCGCCTCCACGGCCGAAGAGCAGGTCACGAATCTCCTGCGGCAGCGACATCACATCACCCCGGACCGCGATGATGATTTCCAGGTGCGCAACCTGACCGACCTCGCCGAGACTGCCAAGCAGACGCAGCAGACGATGACGATGCTGCTGGGCAGCATCGCGGGCGTGTCGCTGCTGGTGGGTGGCATCGGCATCATGAACATCATGCTGGTGAGCGTGACCGAGCGCACCCGGGAGATCGGGTTGCGCGTGGCCCTTGGCGCCCGCAAGAGCCAGGTGCGGATGCAGTTCCTCGCCGAGTCGATCATGCTGAGCACCGTGGGGGGCCTCATCGGGGTGATTGCCGGTGTGGCGGTCTCGTACGGCCTGGCCACCTTCTTCAACTGGCCGATGCTCCTGTCCACGGGCGCCGTCGGCGTCTCGGTGATCTTCTCGGGGCTGGTGGGGATGGTGTTCGGCTACTATCCGGCCAGCAAGGCCTCCTCGCTCGACCCGATCGACGCTCTTCGATACGAGTAGGTATGCTCCGAACGGGCGGTTCCGTATACTGCATCGAGGAATTCCCCTCATGACGAGGTCACCGGAGCGCTCCTTGCATCTTCTGTATCTGGCCCGACAGGACGTCGAGACGGTGGCGCCGTCGATGGAGGAAATCATCGAGCTGCTCTCCACCGCGTTTCGCGAAAAGGGAGCGGGCAACACGCAGATGCCCCCCAAGATGGACATTCACCCTCTGCCGGATTGCTTCATCCACTCCATGCCCGCGTTCGTGCCCGCCCTCGGCGCCGCGGGCTTGAAGTGGATCAGCGGCTTTCCAACGAACCGCGAAAAGAACCTGCCCTACATCGCCGGGCTGCTCATCCTCAACGACCCCGGCACCGGGTATCCGGTGGCGGTAATGGACGCCGCCTGGATTACCGCCGAACGGACGGGGGCAGCCACGGCGCTGGCGGCGCGGCACATGGCGCGGTCCGACTCATCGGTGCTGGCGATCCTGGGCTGCGGCGTGCAGGGCCGGTCGAACCTCAGGGCGCTGCGGTGCGTTCTGCCGGGGCTTCGCAGGGTGCGCGCGTACGATATCCATCCCGAGGCCATCGAGTCGTACATCTCCGAGATGTCGCGCACCTATCCCGGCGTGGAGTTTCTCGCGGCAACGTCACCACGTGACGCGGTCCATGGCGCCGACATCGTCGTCACGGCCGGACCGATTCTTCGCGAACCGAGACCCGTCATCGAGTGGGCCTGGCTGAAGCCGGGCGCATTTCTCTGTCCGCTGGACTATGGCTCCTACGTCAAGCCCGAAGTCTTCCGGCGGGCAGACAAGTTTTTCACCGATGACACCACCCAGATCCTCGATCCCCGTTCGGCCTGTTATTTCCCGGACATGGCTCCGCTGTTCGGAGACCTCGGCGAGGTCGTGGCCGGCCTGAAGCCGGGCCGCGAGCGCGAGAACGAGACGATCGTCTGTGCCAACCTGGGGCTTGCGATCGACGATGTCTCGGTGGGCATCGAGGTGCTTCGGCGCGCACGGGCGGCCGGGCGCGGCGTTCGGCTGCCCCTGTGATGCTTCGGGGAAGAGTCCGCCGGCCCGCAGGGCTGCTGATCGCGGCGGCGCTGCTGCTGACCTGCGCAGTTCCGGGCGTTTGGGCCTACACCATTCCTCCGCGCACCGACCATGCGGTGCACGACTTTGCCGGAGTGATACTCAAGGATGACCGCAAAGCCATGGAGGACCTTGCTCGCGAGGTGTGGGAGAAGTCCAAGGTCGCCATCGTCGTTGTCACCATCAAGTCGCTTGAAGGAGAGGGTCTCGAGGACCTGACCCTGCGCTGGGGGCGGGAGTGGGGAATCGGCGACAAGAAGGACAATCGCGGCATTCTCGTGCTGGTGGCCGTCGGCGACAGGAAGGCGCGCATCGAAAACGGGTACGGCGTGGAAGAGTACCTCCCCGACGGACTGGCAGGCGAGCTCCTCGACGAAGAAGCGCTGCCGCGATTCAGGTCCGGTGACTACTCGCTGGGTCTGCGGCATCTGGTCGAACGTCTCGCGCAACTCACGGCAAAGCACTACGAGTTCGAGCTGACCGGAAAAATCTCTTCCCGCGTCCCCCGTGCGGCCGTCAGCGGCGGTGTTCAGCTGTTGATCCTCCTGGTGGTGATGATTCTGTTTGCCGGTGGAGTGCCCTCCATCCTCTGGCTGCTGCTGCTCGGAGGCAGGGGGCGACGACCCCGGCGCAGGGGACCGCCCTGGTAC
>DASROJ010000340.1:0-5332 GCA_035646975.1 Patescibacteria group bacterium | reverse complement strand
CGATGGGTCAGGGATACCTGTTCGCCCGGCCGGGCGAACAGGTATCCCTGACCCATCGAGACGCCGATCTCGCGGAGCACCTCGAGCTCTTCGACCGATTCGATCCCTTCGGCGATGACCTGTATGCCTGAATTGCGGGAGAACCGGTTGATGGTGTCCACCAGCTCGCGTTTGAGGGGCCTGGTATGGAGGTCCCGGATGAGGCTCATGTCGATCTTCACGAACTCGGGCTGTATCTCCGCCACCGACACCAGCCCCGAATAGCCCGAGCCCATGTCGTCGATGGCGAGCCGGAATCCCAGCGATCGGAAATAGGTCAGGGTCTGGCGAAAGGCGGTGAAGTCCTTCACGGCGGAATGCTCGGTCATCTCCAGCACCACGCGCTCCGGTGTCAGGCGAGCCTGCCGCAGGAGTCGCAGCGTTCGATCCGACCGGAACTGCGGGTCGTAGATCGAGTCGGGCTCGACGTTGAGAAAGAGCAGCTCGCCGTCCTTCAAGTCGTGCAACCCCTCCATCGCCCGATCGCGGCACAGCCGCTCGAGCGGCCAGATCGACTGGGATTCGTATGCCGCCTTGAAGAGCTGCTCGATGTTGTCGAAATTCCCGCCGGTCGGCCGGCTGAGCGCCTCCCAACCCACGAGGCGGCGTCCGGAGATGTCCACGATGGGCTGGTAGACCGAGCTGATCAGTCTCGAAGCAAGCACCTCGTTGAGCGCCACGAGATGACGCTGTGAGGCACGGTGGCGCTCGGCCAGCGAGTCGGCCTGGGCTTCGTCCAGCGCGCGGTAGACGATTCTCTCGGCGCGCATCGACGGGTCGTTCTTCACCAGGCTCGCCCCCACGAAACAGATGAACCGCTCCGAGATCTCGGGCGGCAGCCGCCGCGCCAGGAAACGCTTGAGCTTGCCGTGGAGACGATCCCGCACGCGGCACAAGTCGGCCAGCTCCATCCTGTCCCTGGCGCGAGGCGGGGCGAGCAGGATCACGAACGCGTTGCCGCTGATCATCACCTCCGAGACGAAATCCTCCCGGCGCAGGTGGATGGTCTTGATCGAGGCGAGAAACCGTCCCACGTCGCGCACGATGCTGTCGAACGCCTTCCACCCGGTCACTCTTTCGATGGCGCTGCTCTGCAGGACGTTGATCGACAGCACGCTGAGGAATCCGTTTTCCTCGAGCTGGCCCCGCATCCGGTCGAGCAGCAGCGGCACCGTGGGCAGCTCGGTGACCTGGTCGACGAGCAGCCCGCTGTCGCTGTCGTCCCATGCGGGGGCGGGTTCCGAGGCTCCGCCAGCCTTCATCTCGTCGCGCTCGCTCATGACTTGCCTGTGATCCCGAGCTTGTCGCCCCGCAGCTTGATTTCACCCGCCCCGGTCTCGTCGGAGAGGAATTTCGGCTCGTGGAGGCACACCCGGTTGCGCCCGTCGTGCTTGGCCTTGTAAAGGGCCTGGTCGGCGAATCGGACCAGATCCGGCCCCGTGTTGGCGTCGTACGGGAAGGAGGCCACGCCACCGCTGATCGTCAGGCGCCCATTGGGCTGGGACTGCTCCTGCGGATAGGCGTATTGCTCGATCGTCCTGCGGATGTTCTCCGCGGCGGCTGCCGCGCCCTGCTTGTCCGTGTTCGGGAACAGCACGACGAACTCCTCGCCACCGTACCTGGCAGCAAAGTCCTCCTGCCGGACCGTCTCGGAGAGCAGGCGGCCCGTGATCCTGAGGGCCTCATCGCCCGCAGGGTGACCGTTGGTGTCGTTGTAGGTCTTGAAGTGGTCGATGTCGAACAGGAAGAGCGACAGGCTCTTCTGCTCCTTGTCTGCCTTGAGGATTTCTTCGGCCAGCCGCGCCTTGAAGTGGGTCTTGTTGGCCAGACCGGTCAGACCGTCGGTGTCGGCGCTGGCCTGGATCGTGTTGATGAGCGAGGTGTTCTTGATCGCGATGCTGCCGAGGTCGGCCACCATTCTCAGCATGTTCTTCTCGTTCTTCGGGCGACGCAGCAGCCCTCCGATGCTGATAACGCCAAGGGTCTGATCCTTCGAGACCATCGGAGCGCACAGCTCGGTCTTGAACGCGGGCTGAACCTGGCCCGACAGGTCGGATTTCGACACACGGGACTTCTGGTTGAAGTCGCTCTCGTCCATGGTGATCTGGTGCCATGCCACCCAGCCGACGCGGCCCTCTCCGAAGGGGATCACCGCCTGCCGCCGCGTGCTGTCCGAAAGCCCTTTCTGATCCGACAGCACGAGATGCTTTCCATCCGGTGTCGTCAGGAAGATCAGGATCTGCTCGGCATCGAACAGCGCTTCGATGAAGATGATCAACAGATGGGGAATCTTGCGTTTCTCGAGGTTCGAGTTGAGCTGACGCGCGAGGTCGGGCATCGTCATCAGAAACGTCGAAAGCTTGGTATTCTCGTTCTGGAGCAGGTAGACCGTCTTGCGCAGGTCGCGCGACTCCATGTCACGGTCCTTGTCCTGCGAATCGGCGCGCGCCCTGCGCCGGGCTTTCGACAGCGCGGCAAGCCGGGCTATCAGCCAGCCGACCAGACAGCCGACGAGGCCTGCCAGCGCGGGGTAGAGCTGCGCTTGCTTGTCGAGGATCGTCCTGAAGATCTGCGAGTCCATCTGGCGGCCTCATGGACCGGCCGGGACGAGCACCCCGACAAGCCCGACAAACCGGACCCGCGGCCAACCGGGGGCCGCATCCGGCACAGGTGCCGCACAAGATAGGGCCCGTCAGGCCGCCAGACCACCCGCTTTCTTCTTCCTGTGGATGAGCATCAGGTTACGCACATAGACGAACGCGCCGATCGCCTGCCCCGCGATGAAGACCGGGTCACGCTGGTGGATCGCATACAGCAGCAGCACGAGACCGCCGCCGATACTCAGGTACCAGAAGGAGACGGGCACCACCGATTCACCCCGCCGCTCGGCCGCCACCCACTGCACGACGAACCTGCTGAAGAAGAAGGCCTGGCCGAAAAATCCGATGATGAGCCATGGGTCCGCCATTCTGAATCCTCCCGGTGATGTCATTCTTCCTCCGTGACGCGGTACCGCAGTGTGCGGCGCTTCATCCACCGGACCGCGAGGAGATCGGTGAAAGACTTCACGAGGCGGTTCCGAACGCCATACTTGGAATCGCCTGAGAGCCTGGGACGATGTCCCACCTTCACCTGGAAGACGCGGAAGCCTTCCATCTTCAGCAGGGTGGGAAGAAAGCGATGCATGCCGGTGAAAAGCTTGATGCGCGCGAGGGCTTCGCGGCGGTATGCCTTGAGCGAGCAGCCGGTGTCGATGATGTCATCGTCCGACAACCTGTTGCGCACCGCGTTGCCTATCCGGCTGGAGGCCCGCCGCAGCCAGGTATCCCTGCGCTGACCCCTCCACCCCACCACCGCGTCGTATCCGTCCAGCTTTTCGATCAGCAACGGGATGTCGCGCGGGTCGTTCTGCAGGTCCGCATCGAGCGTCACCACCACGGCGCCCCGGGCCGCCTCGAACCCCGCGGCCATCGCCGCGGTCTGCCCGGCATTGCGCTCGAAGGTCAGCACCCGGATTCGGGGGTCGGCGCTCCTGAGCGAGCGCAGCACGGCGGCAGACCCGTCCGTGCTGCCGTCATCGACGAAGATGACCTCGAAGCTCCCGCCGAGCGATTCCATCACCGGCACGAGCTCGTCGCGCAGGGGGCCAAGGTTGTCCCGCTCATTGTAGAGCGGCACGACGACGGAGTAGTCGGGACGCGACTCCTGATGCTCGAGCGTTCGCGCGGGGGCGGCGGGCCTGGACGCGTTGGACATGCTAATCTCTAAAGTCTTTCATGCGGAAGAATCGGACCAGGAGACGCAAGGTGCCGTCATTATATAACAGGCTCCGCATCAGGCTCCGCATCAGGCTCCGCATCAGGCCCCGCGTCAGGCTCGGCGTCAGGCCCGGCCTCGGTCCTGGCTGGACAGTGGCAGTGGCGGTGGCGGCAGGGCTCGGATGGCTGGCGGCCTGCGGCCACCGGGAGCCGGTCCGACCCAACGTCCTGCTGGTGGTGATCTCCGGGCTGCGCGCCGACCATGTCTCTGCCTATGGATACCGGCGACCCACCACGCCGCTCATCGATGCGATGGCTGCCTCGGGCACTCTCTACGAACAGGCCATCGCCACGGCGCCGTGGGGGCTCACGTCGCAGGCCTCCATCCTGACAGGCCTGTATCCGTCCGAGCACATGGCCGCGTTCGATCATCCGGTCCTGGAAGGCGCGCTCGAGACGCTGCCCGAGAAGCTCAAGACGGCCGGCTACGCGACCTTCGCGGTTTCCACCGATGGTCTGGTGGGAAAGAGCAACGGTTTCTTCCAGGGGATCGACCAGGCGGTCGAAGTCCGCCCGGAGCAGGAGGGCTCACCCGACGAAGGGGCCGCCTCGGCCGAGGCGGCGCTGCTGGCCTGGTTGTCGGGTCGCAAGGAGCCCGACAGGAACGAGCCTTTCTTTGCCTATGTGGTCCTGACCAATCCGCACCTGCCGTTCAATCCTCCCGGCGAATACAGGCAGAAGTTTCTCGAAAAACAGGTTCCGCTGCCGCGGCTCGAGCAGATCTCGCAGTTCTGGCTGCCGTTCGCGCGGCAATACACGCTCGGCCTCGAGACACTTTCCCCAGACGATCAGGCCGCGCTGGTGGCTCTGTACGACGGCGAGGTCGGCTACGCCGATTACCGGTTCGGACGACTGATGGAAAGCCTCCGCGCGGCGAAGATCCTCGACGACACCCTGGTCATCGTGACCTCGGACGCCGGTGAGGACCTGGGCGACCACGGGCTGCTCGCTGAATCGTCACGGCTGTACGATTCCATCGTGCGCGTGCCCTTGATCCTGAGTCTGCCGGGCCGTGTGCCGGCCGGACAGCGGGTCGCCGACCAGGTGCAGACGCTCGACATCATGAAGGCCGTCCTCGCGCTCACCGCGATGCCACTGTCCGCGCCGGGGACAGGCCCGCTGGTGCCGCCGCGCTCCGTCGCCATCTGCGAATCACGGTATGACCCGGCTGCGCTGCGCTATTACAGGTCGGTGATGCCCGGTGGAGATCTCTCGTTGTTCGCGGGCAACATGCTCGCGGTGCGCACGGTCGAGTACAAGTACATCGTCACGTCGGACAATCGTGGCGCGCTTTTCGATCTGAAGGCCGACCCGGGCGAGCGCGCCTCCGTTCTGGCCGCGCAGACGTCCAAGGCCCGCGAGCTGGCCGACAGTATTCGCCTCTGGCAGGCCACGCTGGCAAAGCCGCTGGCCACGCGGACAGGCTCCGCCCCGCCGCCGGCTTCCGCGCCGTCCGGCAGCCCCGGGCCCCATGC
>DASROJ010000339.1:0-14903 GCA_035646975.1 Patescibacteria group bacterium | reverse complement strand
ATCTTGAACAGGGCGTTGCCCAGGTTGTAATGGATCGCCTCGGAGGTGAACCCCTGGTTCAGCAGCTGCCGGTAATCTTTCGCGGCCTCCTCGAATTCAGAGGCCGCGTAATGCCGGTTGCCTTCGGCAAAAAGACCGGCTTCTCCCTGAGCGGCGGCCCATGCTGTCCCGAGCGCCCCGATTGTCCAGAGCGCGCAGATCACGCCTACCCTCGCTCCAGCGCTCATGCCACCGCTCCCCCATGCCGTCGCGGGGCCGTGGCGATGCTCCCTTCGAGCCGCGCGAGCAGCTGCTCGGCGCGCCCGAGCAGCTCGCGCATCTCGGGAAGCCCCGGCGCCACGGGAGCGAACCTCGCGTAGTCACAGGCCTCGAGGCAACGCTGCAGCTCGCCCCGTGCCCCCTCCCCCACGCCGCGCGCTTCCAGCAGCGTGTCGATGGTCTGATGTGTGAGCCCCGAAGGGGACAGATCCAGCTTGTCCCCGATGTATCCGCTCAACGCCCGGGCCACCTCCTGGTGGAACTCGCGCGAGCGCCCCGCGGCGAGAAGCCGTCTGGCCTCCTTGAGCCGGCGCCTCGCGAAACCGGGGGCGCGACGCCTGCGGATCACCCCCGCGTTGGCGAGCCGCTGCCCGCGACGCCGTGCCATGAGAAGCAGCCCGCCGTTGAGCACCACGGGGGCCGCCAGCAGCGTCATGAAGCCCGCCGAGCGATGAAACGGCGTGCCGCTGGTCGTATTGGAGTCCGGCTTGATGTAGCGGATGTCGCGGCCGAACGCGGTGACTTCGCGTCGTGAGGGTGCGGGGCTGGCGCCCGCCACGGCGGCGCCCCCTTCTCCGCGCATTACGAGGATGGGGACCGCCGGGCTCGCCGTCTCCACGTAGGCGCCCTTGGCCGGGTCGAACCAGGAGAACTTGATCGGGGGAATGTCCTGCTTGCCGGGCGCCAGAGGGCTCAGGACGTAGTCCCATGTCTTGGTGCCGGTGAGGCGCTCCTGCGTCAGGTCCTTTTTCTCATCCACGCGCGGGGCGTACTTCTTGTAATCGGGCAGCGGCGGCAGCAACGGCTCACCGACGGTGCGGATGTTGCCGGCGCCTTTGACGATCACCTTCAACCCCACCGCATCGTTCACCTTCGCCTCCCGACGGTCCGTTTCCACCGACAGGGTGTAGTGTCCCACGGCTCCGCTGAACGAGGCGGGCCGCCCGCTCTCCGGCAGCGCCCGCACCTTGACGGTGATCGGCAGCGTCTTGCGGAACAGCGTGGTGGTCGGCGTGAAGAAGATCGAGTCGAACGGGTCATGACTGTCGACCTTCACCGGCATCCCGAACACCGTCTCCTCGACGGTGAGGTCGCCCGAGGTCGTGGGAAACAGCGCCTTCTTCATCAGCGTCAGCTCGATGAACTCCTTGCCATCCCGCGTGACGCGATGAATCGACGCCCGCGGGTCCACCGGGATCTCCTCGACCCAGAAACCGGTGTAGGAGGGCAAGCGCTGCGGCGCGGGAAGCTCCATGAGCTGGAGCTGGGTGTAGATCCTGTAAGTCAGCATCACCTGCTCGCCGACATAGATCTCCTTCTTGTCCACCTGGGCCTCGACCTCGATCTCGCCCGATGGCTGCGCGCTGCCCCGTCTCGGTCCGATGCCGGGACCCGCGCTGCGTCCGGAAGGTGGAGCGTTCTGCAGCAGACGCCCCTGCACCACCTCGATGCTGATCGGGTTGGTCTGGCGCACGCGGCTGCCGATGCGCACCGAGACGGTCGGTATGGTGAGCGTCCCGCGTCTGCGGGGAAACAGGACATAGGTGAACTGCTTGGACGTGCTGCTGGTGGCCTGGCCCCCCGACCAGACCATCGAGGTCGACGTGCTGATGCTCGGGCCGGCCGCGATGGTGAAGTCGGCCAGACCCGACAGGTCCGGGTCCTCGACCGGGCCGGGATTGCTTCCGCGCACCTCGATGCTGAGCTTCAGCGAGTCGCCTTCGCCGATTCTCTGGGCGTCGACGCGCGCCTCCACGATCGTGTCGTCGCCCGCGGCGTGCGCGGCGCCCGGCCACACGACGACGGCGGCCAGGAGGCATGCCAGCAGGCATGTCACTGCACGGGGCATCACCAGTCCTTCTCGGGCCGCCGATCGGGTGGCGGCGTCTTGAGCTGGTCCTTCGGCGGTCTGTCCTGCTCCTTCATCGCGTCGAGGATCCGGTTGGCCTCCTCGCGCGAGATTCTCTCTTTTTCGCCGCCGGGAGTCTTCTGCTCGCGCGGCTTGGGCGCCCCTGAATCCTGGGGCGACTTGTTCTGTTCCTTGGGCTGCTGGTTCTGCTGCTCATCCTTCTGGTCATTCTTGTCGTCCTTGTTCTGGTCCTGCTTCTTCTGCTGCTGCTTCTTTTTTTCCTCCTGCATCTGGAGCAGGGCCAGCTCGAGATTCTTCTTGGCGTCCATGTCGGAGGGGTTCATCCGCAGGGCTTCCTGGTAGTTGCGGATCGCATCGGGCCAGTTCTTGCGCGCGAAGTGGCTGTTGCCGGCGTTGTACCTCGCACCTTCAGCCAGGTCCCGCTCCCCTGCCGCGAACGCCTGGCGGTACTCGTCGTAGGCCTTGTCGAACTCCCCCTGCTTGTAGAGCACGTTGCCGATGTTGTAGTGCAGCGCGGGGACCGCGGGCCCCAGCGACTCGGCGTGCTTGTACTTCTCCAGCGCCTCGGTCAGCTTGCCTTCCTTGTAGAGACGGTTGCCTTCGGCCACCAGCCCCGCCACCGACTCGGCGAACAGCGGCGTGGACGCCGCCATCATCATGGCCATCAGCCCCACCATCGCGGCTTTCGCCGTGCGCGCGGCGGCGCGTGGCTTCACCCGGCGCCGGCCGCTGATCAGGGCCTCGGCAATCAGCGCGGCCAGCCCGATGGCGAGGGGAACCTGGTAGCGCTCCTCGTACTGCGTCATCAGCCTGGCCTGCATCTCCTTCTTGTCCATGCCCCCGATCGCTTCGGCCACACGATCCAGCTCTCCTTCGGCTGCGGTGGCCGGCAGATACAGGCCGCCGGTCATCTGGCTGATACGCGACAGCGTGCTTTCATCCAGACGCGTGGTGACGACCCGTCCATCCCGGTCCTTCTTGTAGCCGACCACCTGGCCGTCCTGGCCGTGCGTGGGGATCGGCTCTCCCGAAGGGGTCCCGAGGCCGATGGTGTGGATGACGAGTCCCTGGGCCGCTGCCTCCTGCGCCGCGCGGCCAACCTCCTCGGGATCGACCTGCTCTTCTCCGTCGCTCAGCAGCAGCATCACCTTGAACTTGCGTTGCTCGGCGCCGAAGGCCTGCACCGCCGTCCGGATCGCCGAGCCAAGCGACGAGCCTGGATAGGAAATCATGTCCGGTGTCATCGAATCGAGGAAGATCCTCGCCGCGTTGTAGTCGAGCGTCAGCGGGCAGAGCACGCCGGCGGAACCGGCAAACGCGATCAGTCCGACCCGGTCCCCGTGAAGACGGTCGAACAGCCGAGAGGCTTCCTCCTGGGCCTTGCCGAGCCGGCTGGGCTTGATGTCCTCCGCGAGCATGCTCTCGCTGATGTCGATCGCCACCATCACGTCCACCCCCTGCCGCGAGACCTGCTCGAGCGTCGTGCCCCACTGCGGCCGCGCCGCCGCGATGAGCAGAAACGCCGCGCCGACCACCAGCAGGATCATCTTGAACACGAGCCGGCCCAGCGGCGCCGCGGTCACCAGCTGACCGACCAGCGGTCCGGCGGCGAACCGCTCCAGGCTCCTGCGTCTCCTGGTGATGCCGGCGACCAGCCACATCGCCATCACCGGGATGATCAGCAGCAGCCAGAGCAGCTCGGGGCGCGCGAAACGCATCAGGGAAGCCTCCGAAGACGGGTGGTCGCCAGTCCGATCTCGGCAAACAGCAGAACGGCGCCCGGCAGCAGCAGCCAGCCGAACATCTCGGTGTAGCGGAGGTAGTGGCGCACCTTGATGTCGGTCTTCTCCATGCCGTCGATCTGCTTGAAGATGCTCACCAGCGACTCGGCGTCGGTGGCGCGGAAGTACTGGCCACCGGTCTGCTTCGCGATCTCGGTGAGGGTCTCATCGTCGATGTCGGCGCGCAGGTAGACGTAGCGCTTGCCGAAGAACGGGTCCTGGATCGGGTAGGGCGCCTCCCCCCTGGTCCCCACGCCGATGGTGTACACCTTGATGCCGAGGCTCTGCGCCAGCGACGCCGCGGTGCTCGGGTCGATCTCTCCCCGGTTGTTGCGCCCGTCGGTGAGCAGGACGATGACACGGCTCTTGGCGTCACTGTCCCGAAGCCGGTTGATGGCCGTGACCAGCCCCATGCCGATGGCCGTGCCTTCGTCCTGCGTGGCCAGATCGACATTACCGAGGAGCTGCTGCAGGATGTCGTAATCGAGGGTCAGCGGACAGCGGGTATAGCCTCGGCCGGCAAATACGACCAGGCCGATCCGGTCGTTCTTGCGTCCCTGGATGAAGCTGGCCACCGCCGACCGGGCCACCGCCAGCCGGTTGCGCGGCTTGAAGTCCTCCGCGGCCATGCTCGTCGAATTGTCCATCACCAGCATGATGTCGATGCCCCGCGTCAGGATCTCCTCCTGGCTGGAGCCGGCCTGCGGGCGCGCGAACGCCACCAGCAGCAGGCTCAACGCCGCCAGGCGCAGCACGATCGGTGCATGACGCAGTCGGGTCCAGACGGAAGCCCGCGTGCCCTTCACCAGGCTGACATCGCTCATCCTGACGCTGCCCCTGGAGCGCTTCAGCGTCAGCCAGTGAGCCAGAGCCACCAGCGGCACGATCGCCAGGGCGAAGAGCAGCCAGCCGGAGGCGAATCGAATCATGCGGCCACACCTCCGGCCTGCTCGGCGACACGCGGACGCCCCAGCTCGATCAACGCCCGGGCGGCTCCCACGGTCGCATCAATCTGATCGGACTCCGGCCGGTGCTTTGCGAATTTCACCAGGTCGCATGACGCCAGGAACGGACGCAACGCCGAAGCCACCGACGTCTCCACGCCCAACCGCTCCAGATCGGTGAGCACCTCCTGGGTCGTCCGATCCAGCGCGTCGAATCCGAAGTGGGCGCCGAGGAACCGTTTGACGATCTCCGCCAGCAGGACGTGGAATTCCTTGACCCGCCCCTGCGTGAGAAGACCGGAAGCCAGCAGCCTGTCCAGCTCGCGCCGCGCCCGGTCATACGCCGGCTCCGGCGGAGCCGCCGGCCTGACCGGCTCGGGGATCGCCACGGGGGTCCTGCGTCGCCACCGGCGCCACAAAGCGCGCCCGGTGAACAGCGCCGCCAGCACGATCAACACGCCGACGATCCAGGGCCACAGCGCCCGCGGCAGCCACCAGGGGTCCCTGATGTCGGACGGCTCCTCCTTGTCCGACTTGAGCACCGACATGACATGCAGGTCGATCGGCTGGGTGGCCACGCTGCGCGCTTCGCTGGAGCCCGGCATCCGGTAGGTAAGCACCAGGGCGGGCAGCTTCGTGTCACCCGGCGCGAAGGGCCGGAGCCGGATCGTCCAGGAGGTCTCCCCCGGAAGCGGCGGGTTGGCCTCCACCGGACGGACCTCTTCCACGAGGAACCGGGGCGGCGCCGAGCTGTCGGGCTCGGCGGAAGGCTGGCCTTCAGCAGGCGCCGCCGGCGCTGAAAGCTTCGCGGCATCCGGATAGTCGAACACCGCGCCGGGCGGGTGCGTGACGGTGAGCTTCAGGATGACCGGATCGCCCACGGTGATCTCGCCCGCCGGCAGCGTGATGCGGGCTTCGACGCCGTCCGCGGCCCGGAGCATTCCGGCCAGCGCCGCCACGGCAAGCGCGACCACCACCGCCCGCCTCACGCGCGCGCCCTGCGCGCGCGGGCCTCGAAGAAGCGAACCAGCGGCGCGTCATAGGGGCGGTCGGTCGTCAGGTTGACGAAATCCACGCCGAGGGACCGGAACAGCTTCTTGCGTTCTGCGCGGCGCGCGATCGCGCGGGCCGCGTACTCGCGGCGCAGCTTCTGGTCGCCGGTGTCGATCACGAGCGTCTCGCCGGTCTCCGCGTCCTCCACTTCGAGCAGACCCACGTCGGGCAGCGCCTCCTCCCTGGGGTCGCCGATCACCAGCGCCACGAGATCGTGCCGCCGCACGGCGTAACGCAGCGCCCGCTCGTATCCGGGGGACATGAAGTCGGAGATCAGGAACATCACCGAACGTCTGCGAAAAACCCGCATTGCGTAATCCAGCGCCGCTCCGATGTCGGTGCCGCGCGACGTCGGGGTGTTGAACAGCAGCTCGCGGATGACACGAAGGACGTGCAGTCTTCCCTTTTTCGGCGGGACGTACTTCTCGATCAGGTCGGAAAACAGCAGCAGCCCCACCCGGTCGTTGTTCTTGATGGCCGAAAAGGCGAGCAGCGCGGACACCTCGGCCGCCACGTCCCCCTTCATCCGGCGCACGGAGCCGAAATCACGCGACGCCGAGGCGTCCACCACCAGCGCGACGGTCAGCTCGCGCTCCTCGACGAATTTCTTGACGAAGGGATGGCCCATCCGGGAGGTGACGTTCCAGTCGATGGTGCGGATGTCGTCGCCCATCTGGTACTCGCGCACGTCGGAGAACTCCATCCCGCGCCCGCGGAATACCGAGTGGTACTCCCCGGCCAGCGACTCGTTGACGAGCCGCCTCGTCCGGATCTCGATGCGGCGGATGGTGCGGAGGATCTCCCTGGGAACCAGCCCCCCCGAACCGGCGTCGCCGGCCATGACTCAGGGAACCTCGACCGCGTCGAAGACACGACGCACCACCTCTTCGGAGGTCACCTCCTCCGCTTCGGCTTCGTAGGTGAGGATGATGCGGTGGCGCAGCACGTCGGGCCCAATCGCCTTGATGTCCTCGGGTGTCACGTACCCCCTGCCGCGCACGAACGCGTGCGCCTTGGAGGCCATCGTGAGGTAGACGGTGGCGCGCGGCGAGGCGCCGAACTGGACGAGCGGTCCGATGTCCAGCTTGTACTCGGCGGGCCTGCGCGTGGAGTGCACGATATTGACGATGTAGTCCTTGATCCGATCGTCGAGGTAGACATGGGTGACGGCTTCGCGCGCCCGCAGTATCTCCGCGGTGCTGGTGACCTTGGAGGCCTGCGGCACGCGATTGCCGGTCATTCGATCCAGGATCTCCCGTTCCTCGGCGCGTGAGGGGTAGTCCACCTTGATCTTCAGCATGAACCGATCCACCTGCGCTTCGGGCAGCGGGTAGGTCCCCTCCTGCTCGATCGGGTTCTGCGTGGCCAGGACGAGAAACGGATCGGGCAGCGGATAGGTGCTGTCGCTGATGGTGACCTGCCGCTCCTGCATCGCCTCGAGCAGCGCCGACTGGACCTTGGCGGGAGCGCGGTTGATCTCGTCGGCCAGGATGATGTTGGAAAAGACCGGCCCCTTCCGCGCGTAGAAATTGCCGTCCTTCTGGTTGTAGATCATCGTCCCGATCAGGTCGGCCGGCAGCAGGTCGGGAGTGAACTGGATCCGCTGGAAATCGGCGTCGATCGTATCGGAGAAGGTCTTCACCGCCAGCGTCTTGGCCAATCCCGGGACACCTTCGAGCAGGAGGTGGCCCTGGCAAAGCACGCCGATCATCAGCCGGTCCAGCATCGCCCGCTGTCCGACAATGACCTTCTGCATCTCCGCGAGAACCTTGTCCACGAAAAGGCTCTCCTGACGCACCATATCGTTGATTGCCTGGATGTCGGTGGGCATTCTGTCTCCGAGCTCTTTTTTTGCGCTTACGGGATGTTGAACGGGGGCTGCTCAGTCATTATGTTTGCCCCACGGTTGAAACGGGAGAGGAGTCTAGACTAGATCCTTAATGCTGTCAAGGACTTAAGCCCTGGATACTCCCCTCGAATCCATCTCGGCCACGCTGAATCGCCGGCGCGGCTTCGATCTGGCGCATTACAAACGCTCGTACGTCCTGCGGCGGGCCCAGGTTCGGGCCCGCTCGCTGGGGTTGCCCGATCTGGATGCCTATGCCGAACTGCTGGAACGACGCACTCATGAAATCGACGACTTCATCGAGACGCTCAGCACGCGGGTCACTCGGTTCTTCCGCAACCCGTCGTTCTTCGACTTCCTCGATCGGCGCGTCCTGCCCCTCATTCTTTCGAGGCAAGCCGGCCTTTCGAGGCAAGGCAGCCAGCGGGTGGAGATCTGGTCGGCCGGCTGCTCCACCGGAGAGGAAGCGTACTCCATCGCGATGCTCCTCGCATCCCGGGATCCCCTGGGACGCGCCTCGATCCTGGCCACCGATATCGACCGCAGAGCCATGGCGATAGCCCGCGCGGCGGAGTACCCGCAGGTGGAATCGGCGTACGTGCCGGGACGGCTGGCCGCGCGATTCCTGCTCGATCTTCCGCGACACCGTGTGCGCGTGGCCCCCGAGGCCACCCGCAGGGTCACGCTGCGGCGCGGAGATCTCTTCAACGCGCCACGACGACCCGCGTTCGACCTCATCGTCTGCCGCAATGTCCTGATCTACTTCGAGCCGGAGCACCAGCGCGAGCTCCTGCGGCGATTCGTATCCGCGCTCAGACCCGGCGGATTTCTCGCGCTGGGACGCGCGGAAAGAGTGACGGGACCCGCGCGTGAATCGCTTGCCACCGTCAGCGCCAGCGAGCGGTTTTACCGCCGCAACTGATTTTCGATACATCGGCAGACAGGGAGGAACACCATGCAGAAGAAGCTCGCGATCGGGTTCGTGGCCGTGGCCCTCATTGCCGGGCTCTCGAACTACCTGATCGTGGCCCTCTTCAAGGACTCGGCCATCTCCACCGCGATGGGTCTGGCGATGGCCGACGTGTTGATCGGCGTGCTGGCCGGCATCTCGCTCTCGCGCTACTACACGCGCCACCTCAAGAGCCTCGCGGCGGCGACCTCCCTGATGAGCAAAGGGGATCTGACCCGGAAGGTGGAGATCGAAACGGGAGATGAAGTCGAGGAGCTGGCCGACTCGTTCAATGCGATGGTGAGCAGCCTGCTCAACGTGGTGACCGAGGTCAAGGCCACGGCCCAGCAGATCTTCTCCTCCGCGCAGTCGCTGTCGAGCACCGCCGAGGAGATGAACGCCTCCACCGAGGAGATTTCCTCCACCGTGCAGAACATCGCCCGCGGCGCCGAGACGCAGGCCGAGATGGCCAACCGCACCACCGAGATCACGCGCGGCCTGGCCCACTCCACCGAGGAGATCGCCGAGAAAGCCAAGGCCGCGGCCGGGCTGGCCACCGACGCGGGCCAGCGCGCGCGGCAGGGGGCGGATGACGCGGCGGCGGCCATGGAAAAGATCACGCAGATCTACCACAAGGTCGAGCGTGCCACGTCGACCGTGGCCGGCTTTCGCGAGCGCGCGCTGCAGATCAACAAGACCGTCGACTTCATCACGTCGATCGCGCAGCAGACCCACCTGCTCGCGCTCAACGCCACCATCGAGGCGGCCCGCGCGGGCGAGCATGGCCGGGGCTTCGCCGTGGTGGCCGAGGAGATCGGCAAGCTCGCGGAGAACGCGCGCGTGTCGGCCGATCAGATATCGGACCTCGCCGAAGGGATCAACACCGGTTCGAGCGGCGTCATCGAATCGATGAACGACAGCCTGGCTTCGGCCGTGGAAGGACGTTCGGTGGTCGCCGGCGTGTCGCGCAACCTGGAGGACATCAAGCAGGCGGTGCTCGCCACGGTGGACCGCGTGATGGAGATCTCCGCGGCAACCGAGAAGCAGGCCAGGGGGGCCGAAGGCCTCGTCAAGGCGATCGAGGAGATCTCGCACATCGCCGAGAACAACGCCGCCGGCTCGGAGGAAGCCTCGGCCGCCACGCAGGAGCAGACGGCCTCGATGCAGGAGATGTCGGCCTCGGCGCAACAGCTTGCCAGGACATCCGACACGCTCAAGGAGCTGGTCACGATCTTCAGGATCTGAATCCGGGATCCGACGGGAGAGACATGAACGCCTGCGTGAGATTCAGGCTCGGACACCAGGGGTTCGGCCTGCGGCTCGACCAGGTCAGCGAGATCGCCGCGGCCGGCCGGATCACCCCGGTCCCTCTGGCCCCCACCGTGGTCCGGGGGCTGGCCAACGTCCGGGGACGCGTCATCACGCTGATCGACGTCGCCACGATCTTCGGCCGGGCGCTGCCCCCCACGCGGTTCAACGAAGACCGGCTCGCCCTCATCCTGTCGGCGCCCTGGGAGAACCTCGGCGTCTACGTGCATGCCCCGGTGGAAGTCGCAGAGGCGGTGGCCGAGAACTTTTCCGCGACCTCCCTGCAGACGATGTCCATGAACGCTTCGGGATCCCACGGCGCCTCGCCGCAGGACAGCCACGCCGCGCTGCCGGCGGTCGGCCTGGCGACCGTGGCCGGGGAAATCATCAACATCCTTTCGGCGGGAGATCTGGTCTCTTTCTGCGAGGCGAGGATCCTCGAGGGGTTCAGGAAATGGAACTGAGGAGAACACACCGATGACTTCCGACAGCCACTCCGACCCGAACATGCTCACGGTGCTCATCGTCGATGACGCGCTGTTCATGAGGTCGATGATCCGCGACATCCTCACCAACACCGGCAAGTGCAAGGTGGTCGGCGAGGCGGCCAACGGCCGCGAGGCGGTCGACAAGTACCGGCAGCTCATGCCCGGCCTGGTGACGATGGACATCGTCATGCCCGAGCTGGACGGCATCGAGGCCACGCGCGAAATCCTGAAAGGAGATCCCGGCGCCACGATCATCATGTGCAGCGCGCTGGGCCAGGAGGCGCTCGTCATCGAATCGATCGCCGCCGGCGCGCGCGACTTCATCGTCAAACCGTTCACCCCCGAAAAAGTCATCCGCGTCGTCGAAGGTCTCACGCGCCGCTAGCGGCCGCGGCACGGGAGCGCATCGATGGACATGGAGAAGTACCTCGACCTGTTCGTATCCGAGGCCACCGAGCACATCCAGGCCGCCGAGAAGGAGGCGGGCCGGCTCCAGGGGGTGGCGCCGCGCCCCGAGTCCCTCAACGCGCTGTTCCGTCATTTCCATTCGATCAAAGGGATGGCCGCGTCGATGGGGTTCGGCGAGATCGCTTCGCTCAGCCACGCGGTGGAGGACCTGTTCGACAGGCTGCGAAAAGGCGGCGCCCCTCCCGGGATGCTGGCGGACCTGGTGATGGAGGCGCTCGACTCGACTTCGGCGATGGTTGCCTGGGCGGCCATCGGCGAACAACGCGGCAAGCTGACCGTCGACACCGCCGCCATCATCGACAGGGTCCGCGCGAACATCCCTCCCCTGCCCGCGGGCGGAGCGCTCGGGGAGAAGCCGGCCGCTCCGCTGCTCGAGCTGGAGCCCGCGGCCGGCCGCCTCTGGCAGTGCCTCGTGACGATCGATGCGCAAGCCGAGTTCCCCGGCGCGCGCGCGGCGCTGGTGATCAGACGGCTGCAGAAGCTGGGCCAGATCGTCGGCACGACACCGGAGCGCGAGGCGCTGCAAAACCCCCAATTCGACGGCCGGATCACGGTCGATCTCGTCACCGAGCGTCCCGAGGCGGCCATCCTGTCCGCGGTGAAGGACCTGCTCGACTTGAAGCGCTTCGAGGTGCGCGAGCCGCCTGCAGCTCCTCCGGCTCCCCTTTCCGACACTTCCGACTCCACGCAAGCCACGGTCAGGATTGCGACCGCGACGCTGGATCGGCTTCTCGATTCGATCTCGGCGATGATCACGCGGCGCGGCGCGCTTGCCGAAGCGATCAGGACGCGCGAACTCCACAAGGCCCGGGAGGGGCTCGACAAGCTCAGCGAGTCGATCAACGACCTGCGCGGGCAGGTGATGCTGATCCGCCTGATGCCATTCGACAACATCACCCCGCGGCTCACACGCATGGTGCGCGATCTGTGCCGCAAGACCGGCAAGCGCGTCGCGCTCGAGATCGTCGGCGCTGATGTCTCGCTGGACCGCTCGGTGCTCGAGGAGATCATCGACCCGATCAATCACATCCTGCGCAACGCCGTGGACCACGGCATCGAACCGCCCGCAACGCGCGAGCTGGCGGGAAAGGGCGCCGAAGGGGTCATCCGCATCGACGTGAGCCGGGAGGGGGACCAGGTGCTGGTGGCCATCGAGGACGACGGCAAGGGCATGGATGGCGACTCCATCAAAGCCGCCGCGCTGGCCGGCGGCTTCGCCACCGAGGCGGAGCTGGCGGCGATGGACGAGCAGCAGGTGCTCCTGCTGACCACCATCCCCGGGTTTTCCACCGCCCCCAAGGTGACCGAGGTGTCCGGTCGCGGTGTCGGGATGGACGTGGTGCGCACCCGCATCGAAGCGCTGCACGGCCACATCAGCATCTCCTCGCGACGAGGCAAAGGGACACGGCTGATGATGACCCTGCCGTTGACGGTGGCCGTCATCGACGCCTTCGTCGTGGAATGCCAGGCGGGGTTGTTCGCGGTGCCGGCCGGAGCGGTGGCGCGCGTAGAAAGCGTGGAGCCCGCCCGCATCAGCACGACGCTGTCGGGCAGCTTCCTGGCTTCACAGGAGGAAGCCGACGGGACCGGCCGGATCACCTACATCCCGCTCGTTCACCTCGACGAAGCGCTTGGCGGGACGCCTGCCGGCCGGCCGGCCGCCGCCGTGCAGGTGCTCGCCTACCAGGCCAACGGGGCGCGCGGAGCGCTCGCGGTGGATCGGATCCGCGAGCGACGCGAGGTGGTGGTCAAGCCGCTCGGCCCGCCACTGGAGCGCCTTCGAAGATACTCGGGCGCGGCGCTGCTGGACGACGGCAGCGTCGCCCTCATCCTGGATCTCGTCAATCTCTCGGGAGCCTGAGACACGCCGATGCGAGAACACGACCCGCTGGGGATGAGCGCCGAGGAGATGGCGAGCCTGCAACGGATCTCGGATGCCGGAGCGCAGGACGCGGGCAAGGCCATCTCCCAGATCACGGGGCTCGACTTCATTTTTTCGGCGCCCGGTGTGCGCACGCTGCCGGTGGATGACGTCCCCGCGCTGCTCGGCGGCGAGGAGGCCGCGGTGGTGGCCGTGCACCTCGCCGTCTACGGCGACGCGCGCGGCAACATCCTGATCGCCCTGGAGCCGGAATCGGCGGGGCGCCTGCTCGACGCGCTCGTCCCCGGCCGGCCTCCCCTGGTGCCGGCAAGACTTCACGACATCCCGGAGATGGAGCGGTCGGGGCTGCTGGAGATGGGAAACATCCTCGCCGGCGCCTACCTGAGCGCCGTGAGCCGCCGTCTGCAACGCAGTCTGCTCGCCTCGGTGCCGCGTCTGACCATCGACATGGCCGGCGCCGTGATGGACACCCTGGTCGTCGACTCCTCGGGCGGCCAGGACTCGGCCCTGGTGATCCAGACTGAGCTTCGCGCCAGGGCGGGCGACATCATCGGGCATATTCTCTTTCTGCCGGATCCGGCCACCCTGCCCGAGGTGCTCAGGATGCTGGGACGGTCGTTGCCGCCCGACCCTCCAGAGGGCGACTGACGCCGTGGCCGGGGTATGGCCCGTTCGCGTCAAGATGGGTGAAATCGTCGTCTGCGCCCGCGACGAGGCGCCCGAAGGGCTCTCGATACGCGGTCTGGGCTCCTGCATCGCCGTCTTCATCTACGAGCAGCGGCTGCTGCGGGTGGCAGGGATGGCCCACGTCCTTCTGCCCCAGCCCGCCGAGAGATCGCCGCTGACCTCCCCGGGCAACTTCGCCCCCACCGCGGTGGCGGCGCTCATCGACGGCCTGATGCAGCGCGGCGTGGAGCGCCGCAACATGCTGGCCAAGCTGGCCGGCGGAGCCCGCATGTTCGCGTTTTCCAACCCGGAGCGCGAGTCGCTCGGCGAGCGCAACATCCGCGCCGTGCTCGCGGCGCTCGCCGCGGAGCGGATCGAGGTGGTGGGCATGGAAGTCGGCGGGTCCAGCGGAAGGTCCGTCGTGGCGCGCGTGGCCACGGGTGGCATGCGGATCACCAGCCTGGGGCAGGAGCCGAAGGAGTTGTGAGGTTCCTCAGGCTGCCAGGTGCCGGTTGATCATCGCCGAGATCGCCTCGCGCGGCTGCGCGCCGATGATCTGGTCCACCGGCTTGCCGTTCTTGAACAGAAGCAGCGTGGGGATGCTCCGGATCCCGAACTTTGCGGCGGTCGCGGGGTTGCAATCCACGTCGACCTTCCCGATGCGGGCCTTGCCCTTCAGCTCCGTGGCCAGTTTTTCGAGGATCGGCGCCACCATGCGGCAGGGACCGCACCAGGTCGCCCAGAAATCCACCAGTATCGGGCCATCGTCCGTCTTGACGACCTCGGTCTCGAAGTTGGCATCATTCAATACGATGATATTCTCGGACATTAAAATCGGCTCCCGTGTTTACCGATGTTTTGTAAGCTTTCAGGGTCGCGGAGTATAGCACGCGACATTCTCAGAGGTTTCATGTCTCCCACTTCCCGGCGTCGTCATGCGTTGGGTCAGCATTTTCTCAGCAACCTCGCCGCCGCCGGCCGCATGGTGGAACTGTTCTCTCCCGTTGCCGGTGAGACGATCGTCGAGATCGGACCGGGACGCGGCGTGCTCACCGGCCTGCTGCTCGACGCCGGCGCCCGCGTGATCGCCATCGAGATCGATCGCGAGCTGTCGGCCGGACTGAAGCTCCGGTTCGCCGACCACGAAGGCTTCCGCCTCATCGAAGCCGATGTCCTGCGGTGCGACCTCTCCGAGCTGACCACCGGTGGGCCCGCGCGCGTGCTGGCCAACCTCCCCTACGCGATCACCGGCGAAGTGCTGATGCGCCTGTTTCGCTCCTCCGGCGCGCTCACCGACATGATGCTGATGCTGCAGCGCGAGGTGGTCAACCGGATCGTGGCCCCGCCGGGCGGCCGCATCTACGGCTCGCTGTCGGTGCTGGCCCAGTAC
>DASROJ010000338.1:0-5246 GCA_035646975.1 Patescibacteria group bacterium | reverse complement strand
ATGGGAACCTGGTGAGACCGGAACGTGCCTTCGATCTGCTGCCCATCGATCATCACCGGCCCCGTCCAGCCCTTGGGCGAGTCCAGGACGATCATCGGCCATCGCGGACGCAGCACGTCGCCACCGGAGCGAAACCTTTCGCGGGCATCATGCTGGACCTGCCTGATCTCCTCCACCACGATGTCGAGCGTGGTGGCCATGGCTTCGTGCATCAAGCCGGGGTCGTTGCCCGCGACGAAATAGGGCGTCCACCCGTATCCGCGCAGCAGCGCGTCGAGCTCTTCGTGCGTGATGCGCGCCAGCAGGGTCGGGTTGGCGATCTTGTAGCCATTGAGGTGAAGGATCGGCAGCACGGCCCCGTCGGTGACCGGGTTGAGGAACTTGTTCGAGTGCCACGCGGTGGCCAGCGGGCCGGTCTCCGCCTCGCCGTCGCCGACGACACAGGCCACGATGAGATCGGGATTGTCGAAGACCGCCCCGAACGAGTGGCTGAGTGAATACCCCAGCTCGCCTCCTTCGTGGATCGACCCCGGGCATTCGGGCGAGGCATGGCTGGGAATTCCGCCGGGAAACGAGAACTGGAGGAAGAGCTTTCTCAGCCCGGCCTCATCCTGGCTGATGTCCGGATAGATCTCGCTGTAGGTGCCTTCGAGATAGGTGTTGCTCACGACGGACGGACCGCCGTGGCCGGGCCCGGAGACATAGATCATGTCGAGGTCGTATTTCCTGATGACCCGGTTCAGGTGCACGTAGATGAAGTTCTGTCCGGGGGTCGTGCCCCAGTGTCCCAGCAGCATCTTCTTCACATCGGCGGCGACGAGCGGCCGTTTCAGCAGCGGATTGTCGAAGAGATAGATCTGGCCGACCGACAGGTAGTTCGCGGCGCGCCAATAGGCATCCATCCTACGGAGTTGATCCGGTGTGAGCGTCCTGGCTGAAGCGTTGGCGTCCGTCACTCTTCCTGCCTCCCGATGCGGTCAGGCGCCCGCCATGTCCGGTCCGAGCGTGTCGAGCACCCAGCGCGCAATGGTCAATTCCTCGTTCGTGTGGATCACGCGAACCGCGACCCGGCTGGCATCGGTGGAGATCAGCCCCGAAGGCTCCGCGTTGCGCGCCGCATGCAGCTCGATGCCGAGAAACTCGAGTCCCTCGCAGATCCGCGCGCGGAGGATCGGCGCATTCTCGCCGATGCCACCGGAGAATACGAGCGTATCCAGACCCCCGAGCGCGGCGGCGAAGCTGCCGATCCATTTCTTCGCCCGATAACAGAACATCGCGAGCGCCTCGGCCGCCCGAACGTCGGCGGCCTCGCATGCGATCAGGTCACGCACGTCGGAGCTGGTCTCCGAGACGCCGAGCAGGCCCGATTCGAGGTTGACCATCCTGTCGAACCGGGACGCCGTCATCTGCTCGGTTCTCGCCAAGAACGAAACCAGCCCAGGGTCCAGGTCGCCCGCGCGTGTGCTCATCATCAGGCCCGAAGCGGGCGTGAAGGCCATGCTGGTGTCGATGCTGCGGCCGTCGCGCACCGCCGCCATGCTGGCGCCGTTTCCGAGATGCGCGAGGATCACTCGACCGGCGACGGCGGCGGGGTCGCCGAGCCGCGCGAGCTCGTCCATGAGGGAAGCGTAGGACAGTCCATGGAAACCGTAATGCTCGAGGCCCTTGAGTTCGTAGCGCCGCGGAATGGGAAGCATTCTTGCGACACGCGGCATCTGACGGTGAAACGCCGTGTCGAAGCAGGCTACCTGTGGCAGACCTGGAAGGCGCCGTTGGAAGGCCTCGATGAGGTCGATTTCGCGCGGCAGATGCACGGGGTCGCAAGGTGTGATGCGACGCAGCTCATCCATCAGAGCCGGGGTGATCCGCTCGGGCCTGGTGTGCGCCATGCCGTGGACCACGCGGTGTCCCACCGCCAGCACGGCCCCGAAGCCATCCTGTCCTTCGAGAGTCTCGATGAGAGTGTCCGCGGCCGACTTGTGATCCGAGGCCGCGATAGCCCGGGTGTCATGCCGGTTCCCTGCCGGGTCGTCGATCGTGAGTGTCGTCCTGCTCAGACCGATGCGATCGATCTTTCCATGGAATCCCGGGCGAAACGGATCACCGGCCTGGAACGTGGCGAACTTGATGCTCGAAGAGCCGCTGTTGACGGCCAGTATGCGTCGGTCGGAAGGTGACACGGACCACTCCCTGCGCCCCTGGAGGCGTCGCCTCGCTCACGGCCTCGGCTTCATTCAATGTAACCATAGATCGAGCCGACTGTCCGCACCAAGTGGCTGTCTGCTGCGTGGGGTATCCACCCCCGGAGCGCCACGCCGGCTTAGTAAGATCTAGGGAATCACCCGATACCGGGGATGCCGGTCGGCCGCATAAGATGATCAAGATCCCAGGGACGCGCACCCGCGACGAACATCTGCTCACGATGATTTGCACAGGAGATGCACAATGCCAAAATGCAGCGAAGTGATGACGAAGAATCCGGTGGTGTGCCTGCCGACAGATCTGGTATCCAAGGTCGCCCAGGTGATGAAAAGCAAGGACATCGGTTCGGTGCCCATCGTCGAGAACGAACAGACCAGGAAGCTGATCGGCATGGTGACGGACCGCGATCTGGTGGTGAAGCTGGTTGCCGAGGGGCGCGACACCAAGACCACGAAGGCCGAATCCGTGATGAGTCGAAAAATCGTGACGAACCTTGCCGACGATGACCTGCAGAAAGCGCTCGACTCGATGTCGGAGCACCAGGTGCGGCGCATCCCCGTCGTCGACAATCAGCACAAGATCGTCGGGATCATCGCCCAGGCCGATGTGGCCACACGCGGCAACCAGCCGGAGAAAACCGCGGCGGTGGTCAAGAAGATCTCCGCAGCCACCGCGAGCTAGCAGCCTGTCCGGGCCATGACTCGGACGGACTCCCGGGAGCCTCGGTCAGTTCGCCGACTCGAAAAAACTGGTATAGGATGAAAAAACCATGACTCATCGCATCGGTCGACTCATGCTGCTGCTGAGCGTTGTCGCCGGGACGGTGTCGGCCATCGCCGCAAGGGAGGCTCCACCGGCCAATCCCACCGAGTCCCAGGCCGTGGAGGCGTTCCAGCTCCACGTGAAGGAATACGTGGCCCTGCACGAAAAGCTCGAGGCGACCCTGCCACATCTTGCGAGGAAGCACACCCCGGAGCAGCTGGTGGCGCACCAGCATGCTCTCGGGGACCTGATCAAGGAGGCAAGAAAGGATTCGAAGCCCGGCGAGTTCTTCACGCCGGGGATAAAGGTGCTCGTGAAACGGATCCTGGGGGTGGTGGTGGCCGGCCCCGATGGCAAAACCGTGAAGGCATCGATCATGGACGAGAACCCAGGTCTTCCCTCGCTCGTGATCAACGAGCGGTACCCCGCATCGATCCCGCTGTCGACCATGCCGCCCCAGGTATTGAAGCCCCTGCCTGAGCTGCATGGGGAGCTCGAGTACCGGTTCATCGGGAGACGACTGATTCTCCTGGATACCGAGGCGGACATCATTCTGGATTTTACTGACGACATCCTGCCGCAGTGACATCCCGCCGCGGCGAGATGCAGGGACGTGCAGCCATGAAATTTCGACGCAGATTCATCGCCGGCTGGCTGGTTTTTCTGCTGTTCGCGGCCTGTTACGCCTCGGGCCCGGCGATTTCCGCCCGTCCCGCCGCCGCGGAGGAGGCGGCGAAGACCGCGGCCGAGCAGGCGGCCAGCGGGCAGGACGTCGCGCTACCGAACCAGAGTGGCTCGCTCAAGTTCACCGTGCTGGGGGACTTCGGGACGGGAGAAAAACCCGAATACGAGCTGGCGGCGCAGATGGCGAAGTTCTATGCCGGCTTCAAGTTCGAGTTCGTCATCACGGTCGGGGATAACCTGTATGGCCCGGAGCGCCCGCAGGACTTCAAGCTCAAGTTCGAGGATCCCTACAAAGAGCTGCTGGATGCCGGCGTCCCGTTCTACGCGTCACTCGGCAACCACGACGCGCGCGCGCAGCGCGACTACAAGCTGTTCAACCTGGGCGGCAAGCTGTATTACTCGTTCAAGGCGCCGAAGGAGAAGGTTCGCTTCTTCCTGCTGGACAGCACCTACCCGGTTCCCGAGCAGATCGACTGGCTCGAAAAGGAGCTGAAGGGTTCGAGCGAAGACTGGAAGATCGCCGTCTTCCATCATCCTCCCTACTCATCCGGAGGGCGTCACGGCTCGGACCTCAAGCTGCGCGAGACGCTGGAGCCGCTGTTCATCAAGTACAACGTCAGCGTCGTCTTCAACGGGCACGATCATTTCTATGAGCGGATCAAGCCGCAGCACGACATCGTCTACTTCGTCACGGGATCGGGTGGCCAGCTCGCCGTGGGTGACATCGACAGGAACTCGAACATCACCGCGAAGGGGTTCGACACGGACCAGGCCTTCATGGCGGTGGAGATCTCGGGCGACAAGATGTACTACAACGCGATCTCGCGCACGGGGCAGGTGGTCGATTCGGGAATCATCACCCACAGAATTCCGCAGTAGCCCCCGCTCAAAAGGCAATCCTGACCTCGGGAATCTCCCGGCAAACCAGGCATCCCGCCTGGCGACACCCGATCCGGACGTTTCCCACCCGGACCGCGGATCTCATATCAATATCCGATGGGCGCCCGCCGGCCACTCCCGTATGAATAGGTCGCAACTGACAGGAATGCCCCCGCGATCGGGCAGACCCGCGACGCGCCCCGGACCGGTCGCAGCATGCAATGAGGTGATGGTTCATGAGCAGAGTGTTCGGGACGGGAAAGCGACTGCCCTTCACGTGCAGTTGCGTCGTCGCTGTGGCGATGTTCGGAGCTGCGACACCCGGTTTCGCCCAGCAGAGCGCGAGCTTCAGGCTGAGCGAGAGTGCGCTCAACGCCGGCGGGCGTCCAGAGCAGGGATTGATCGCCACCTCGGCCAGTTACCGGATGACCCTCGACGCGATTGGCGATACGGTGGCCGGCTCGGCACTGGTCAGCCTGTCATTCAGCATGAGCCCCGGCCTGGTGAGCGCGTATCCACCTCCCGGTGAGGTCTTGAACGTCCGACTCACCGATCCGATGACGCTGGCCTGGGACCCTGAAAAGTCGGCGGGCGTCTACAACCTCTATCGCGGCACGGTGGGGAGCTTGCCGGGCACCTACGGCTCCTGCTACCAGCTTTCGCTCACTTCGAACACGACGACAGACACCATCTCCCCGCCGCCGTCGCAGATCTGGTTC
>DASROJ010000337.1:0-2633 GCA_035646975.1 Patescibacteria group bacterium | reverse complement strand
CCATCGAAGACCCCATCGAGTACCTGCATCCGCACCTGAAGAGCACCGTCAACCAGCGCGAGGTGGGGAGCGACACCAAGACCTTCGCGCTGGCGTTGCGCGCGGCGCTGCGCCAGGCGCCGAAGGTGATCCTGATCGGCGAGATGCGCGACATCGAGACCATCGAGACGGCCATGGAAGCGGCAGAGACCGGGCACCTCGTGCTGTCGACGCTGCACACCCTCGATGCCACCGAGACGGTCAACCGAATCATCTCGGTCTTTCCGCCTCACCAGCAGAAGCAGATTCGGCTGCAGCTCGCGGGGATTCTCAAGGCTGTCGTCTCGATGAGGCTGCTGCCGAAAGGCGACGGCAACGGCCGCGTGCCGGCGGTCGAGATACTGCGCACGACCGGTTACATACGGGACTGCATCGAGAACAAGGAGAAGACCAAGCTGATACGCGAGGCGATCTCCGCGGGAACCTCGCAATACGGGATGCAGACCTTCGACCAGTCGCTCTACCAGCTCTACTCCAAGGACATCATCTCGCTGGATGAAGCGCTCCGCAGGGCGACGAACCCGGACGAGTTCAGGCTCAAGATCCAGGGCATACATTCCACCAGCGACATGGCGCAGTCGGAGATGGAGGCCACGCTTCACTCCGATGAAGAGTTCGGATCCGAAGATCCCGGCTCTCCATTCGTCCTGACGCGGTAAGAGGGGGCGATGGCCGCCAGGGCGGCGAAGGGCGATCCGTTCGAAGCCGCCCTCAGGAAGCTGGAGAGCAGGGCCCGAACGGTTTTCGAGATGCGCAAGCATCTGCGTGAACGGGGATTCGTGGCCGAGGTGGTCGCGGAGGTTCTCGACAGGCTCTCGCGGCTCGGCTATCTCGACGACCGCGCCTACGCGCTTCGTTACGCGTCATGGGCGGCGAGCGAAAAACCGATGGGGCGGCGTCGAGTCGCCCAGGAGTTGATGCGGCGCGGCGTTGCGCGCGACCTGATCGACGGGGCGCTCGACGAGGTTTTCGGCCCGGACGAGGAAGCCTCCGCGCTCGAGCGGGCGCTGTGCAAGGCGTCCCGCGGCGTGGCGATGCCTCCCGACGAGAAATCCCGTCGGAGGGTCGCATCCTATCTGATGCGCAGAGGATTTGGCCCGGGCCAGACCATGGCCGCGGTGCGGGCCTGGGCGGACGGGGTCGGATCGCAAGGCGGCGCGGACGCCGAGTCGGCGGAGGAACTCGAGTCATGAACGGCAACGAGCTGCGGAGCAGGTTCCTCAAGCACTTCGAGGATCGCGGCCACACGAAGGTGAAGAGCTCGTCGCTCATCCCGGCCGGGGACGCGACGCTGCTGTTCACCAACGCGGGGATGAACCCGTTCAAGGACGTCTTCACCGGGCGCGAGACCCGGGCGTACAAACGCGCCACGAGCGCCCAGAAGTGCCTGCGGGTGTCGGGGAAGCACAACGATTTCGACCAGGTGGGACGGACCGCCCGGCACCACACGTTCTTCGAGATGCTCGGCAACTTCTCGTTCGGTGACTACTTCAAGAAGGACGCCATCGCGTTTGCCTGGGACCTGGTGGTGAAGGAGCTTGGAATCCCCAGCGAGCGGCTCTGGATCACCGTCTTTCGCGAGGACGACGAGGCAGCCAGCCTCTGGCGGGCGACGGCCAACCTGCCGTCCGATCGCATCGTGCGAATGGACGAGAAGGACAATTTCTGGGCAATGGGCGACACAGGTCCGTGCGGACCCTGCTCGGAAATCTACTTCGATCAGGGTCCCACCGTGGGGTGTGGCCGCGCCGCATGCGATCTGAATTGCGGGTGCGACCGGTACCTCGAATTCTGGAATCTCGTCTTCATGCAGTACGAACGGCAGGCCGGCGGGCGGCTGGAGCCTCTCGCGGCGCCGAGCATCGACACGGGCGCGGGTCTGGAGCGGTTCGCGGCGATCCTGCAGGGGGTCGACAGCAACTACAAGAGCGATCTGTTCATGCCCTTGATCCAGGAGATCGCCGCCAGGGCGCGAACGGAGTACGGCAGGGACCAGGCCACCGATGTCGCGCTCCAGGTCATGGCGGATCATCTGAGGGCCGTGACGTTCCTGGTATCGGATGGTGTGGTCCCATCCAACGAGAAACGCGGGTACGTGCTTCGCCGCATCATCCGCCGTGCGTTGACCTACGGTCTCAACATCGGATTGCAGGCGCCGTTCCTCCACGAGCTGACAGGAAAGGTGGTCGAGATGATGGGAGGCGCCTACCCCGAGCTGGTGAGGGATCGGCCGCGCATCGCCGATGTGTGCCGGCACGAGGAGGAGACATTCAAGTCAAGTCTCGCCCGGGGCATGGAAGAAGCCGACGCCGCGTTTCTGCGTTACAAGGGCGCCACCGTCCCCGCGGCGGTCTCGTCGATGCTCTGGACCACCTATGGCGTCACGATGGAAATCCAGCAGCCGTTCGCCGTGAAATACTCCGCGACGCTGGCCCCCGCCAACGAGCTGGAAGCGGAGATGGAGAAGCACCGCGAGGCGGCGCGCGCCTCCTGGAAGGGCGTGAAGGAGCCGCGTTACCCGCGCGAGCTGCTCGAGCTGGTCAAGACGCAAGGCTGGACGAAAAACGAGTTCAAGGGATATGAAACGCTCACCG
>DASROJ010000336.1:0-9736 GCA_035646975.1 Patescibacteria group bacterium | reverse complement strand
GAGCGAAGTGGTCGCAAGAGCCCTGCAACCCACCCCTGCCGCTGCCTGACACAATCAGGGGCACGACGTCGCGATTCCGCTCGACGAGTTGTCGAGCTCGAACGGACTCTCTGTCTGCTTCGTAAAATCGAGCTGAATCTTTCGATCGTGTCCGTTGCCGAAGCAGGTCGCGCCGACAGACCGATTAGGGTGATTGCGTCTTGACGATGAATCCGAATTTCTCGTAGGCGGCAGCCGCCTCGGGACCGCCGAGGAATGTCGCGACACGGATGGCGGCATCGAGATGCGGGCGATCCTTCATCGCGGCAATTGGATACGAGATGGGCGGCCCCTCGTTCTCGGAGACTTCGTAAAGTACGCGGACCTTCGAGGAGATCCTCGCATCCGTGCGATACACGATCCCCGCCTGAGCGCCGCCGGCTTCCACCGCAGCCAGGGCCGCGCGAACGTCCACGCTGGGAAGGACTCGATCACTCAGTGCGCCCCATATCCCCGCCGTCTCCAGCCATGCCCTTGCGTACTTGCCGGCGGGCACTGCTTCGGGATTCGCCAGTGCAATCCACTTGATCGCGGGCGCAAGCAAATCGGCCGGGGCCTTGACCGTGATCGCATCGTCCCTTCGGCCAATCACGACCAGCCGGTTCGACAGAACCGAACGTCGGGTTGTCAACTCGACGAGGCCGGCCTTCTCGAGGCGATCCATCCAGGCTTCGTCGGCGGAGAAAAATACATCCGCCTTTCTACCCGCCTCGATCTGGCGCGCCAGCTCGTTGGAGGAGCCCAGGTTGACGACGAGTTTCGTGCCCGTCGCTCGTTCGCAGGCGGGGGTCACCGATTCCAGCACATCGCGAAGACTGGCCGCCGCATAAAGGATGACCTCCGGCTGCGCCGGCTCGGCCGCCTGTATGCCTGCTGATGCCAACAGGCCGAGGCCGGCGACGATACTTGCTAGAATGCGCAGGGACATGGTTCTCCCGCCGAGAGGATGAAGATGATGCGTGCCAAGGCCGCGATATCGTATACGAAGAAATACAATACGTTCAAGGTCTCCGGTGAGGCGGCATCGCCGCCTCGATGGCAGGCTCAACCACGCTGGAGAATATCGGTGCAAGGAGGTATCGCCATGGGGCCGGGCAAGCGGGACCTCCTGGCGGCAATCCGGCAGACGGGCTCGATCTCCGCCGCGGCGGCGGCGATGGGGATGTCGTATCGGCGGGCCTGGATGCTCGTGGAAACCATGAATCGATGCTTCCGCGCGCCGCTCGTCGCCACTTCACGCGGTCGGGCCGGTGGGGCGACGCTCACACGGGACGGAAAGCGGGCGCTCACCCTCTACGATTCGCTGGAGGCAGAAAGCCGGAAAGGGGCGCGGCGTCCCCTGGCGGCCTTGGGGATGATGCTGAAGTAACCAGGGCGGTTCGACGGCGCGGTCCGCGTCGCCTCAGCGATCGCGCCCGTCCAGCAGAGGGGCGATCTTCTCGGCCGCTTCCCGCGATGTGATGACCGGCACCACCTCGAACTCGACGAGGTCATCCCAGCTGGCGATCCAGCGATCGATCAGGGTCGCGTCGTCGGTCTCCATCAACTGATAGCAGCGTTCCAGCCGGGTGTCGACCCAGCTCGACACATAGGTCAGACCATCCGGTGCGAGCCGCCCACGGTCCCGAAAACGGCGATACACCGGCACGGCGTCGCTGTTCCTGTACCGCTCGACGATCATGAAGAGCATCCACGCATGCTCTCTCCGGTCGGCGAGCTTGTCAAACGGAAAAGCGTGCGGAAACCGCGGGGCGTGCCGGCGCCCCGCGTCCATTCACAGGTCCGGATTCGTCGGGGGTAACTGCGCCGACTTGACCGAAGGCTGGCCGCTCGAGCACTCGCAGTTCTTCGCGCAGGTGCACCGGCCTCCCTTGTCACAATCGCACTTCGCACTGCCGCAAGCTGAGCAGGTCATCGTGTCACCTCCTTCTTCCTGGAGGGCAGATTACATGGGCGCCCGGAAATCCCACCATGAAGGTTTTCCTTGAATGTGACAGGGGGATTCCCCGCATGCAGGTAAAACCGTGCGCTGAAGGAGTGACTCGCAGGCTCCTAGGGTCGCCCGGCCTGCTTGAGGTAGCGCAGCAGGTCCGACTCGGTGGTGAGCACCAGCGTGGTCTGCGTGTCGAGGCTGCTCTCGAGGGTTTCCATCGCCTTGACGAACTGGTACAGCTCGGGGTCCCTGCCGTAGGCCTTCGCATAGATGCTCGTGGCCTTCGCGTCGGCCGCGCCCATCAGCTCCTGGGCGGTCTTGTAGCCCAGCGATGAGGCCGCCAGGATGTCGCGCTCTTTCTGACCCCGGATTTCGGCGGCGCGCCCCTGCCCTTCCGATCGACTTCGCTCGGCGATCCGCTTGCGCTCGGAGATCATCCGCTCGAACACCTTCTGCTGGACGGTTTCCACGTAATTGATCCGCTTGAACCGGACATCCACCAGCTCGATGCCGAATTCGGGGGTGATCTGGGCCGCCTTCTCGAGGATCAGCTTCTCGATTTTCTGACGGCCGGTGACGATGTGCGCCATCGCCTCGGCCGAACCGATTCCTTCCAGCTCGCCGGTGATCTCGAACTCCCTGTTTGTCGAACGGACCAGCTCGATCAGGTCGAACGAAGCCACTGCGTTGCGCGTCTCCCCGTCGACGATGTCGTCAAGACGGCTCTGGGCGCCGACCTCGTCGCGCACCGCCTGGTAGAAACGCAGCGGATCCGCGATGCGCCACCGTGCGTAGGTGTCGACCCAGATGTACTTCTTGTCCTTCGTCGGAATCTCGTTGGTGTCCCCGTCGAACTCGAGCCAGCGCTTGTCGAACCGGTACACCAGCTGCGTGAAGGGAAACTTCGCGTGCAGACCCGGCTCCTTGATGACGCCGCCGATCGGCCGTCCAAACTCGACGATGATCGCCTGTTCGGTCTCCGAAATCGTATAGAGCGATGCGTAGGCGACGATGAGCGCGAGCGCCCCCGCGAACAGCACCAGGCATCCGGCGCGCTTCACGGCTTGGCCTCCTTGACGGCTCCGTCGAGCGAAAGCAGCGGCAGGATTCCCCGGGCCTTCTCGTCCAGGATGACCTTGCGACCGAGCTTCGGCAGGATCCGGTTCATGGTCTCCAGGTAGATCCGGCGGCGCGTCACCAGAGGGGCCTTCTTGTACTCTTCGTAGAGGGCGTCGAAACGACTCGCGTCACCCAGAGACTTGTTCTCGCGCTCCAGCGCGTACCCCTCCGCCGCGCGTATCGCCTGCTCCGCCTCCCCCTTGGCGCGTGGAACGGCGAGGTTGTATTCGGCCCAGGCCTCGTTGATCGACCGCTCCTTCTCCTGGATCGCCTGGTTGACCTCGTTGAAGGCGGGCTTGACGGCGTCAGGGGGATTGACGTCCTGGAGGACCAGCTGCTGGACCTCGATGCCGATGCCGTACAGATCGCAAAGACGCTGCAGCTCTTCCTTCGCCTGGAACGCGATCGCTTCGCGCCCGATGGTGATGACCTCGTCCACGCTGTGATCGCCCACGACCTGGCGCATCGCGGCTTCGGACATGTAACGGAAAGTCTCGTCCACGTCACGCACGTGAAACAGCCAGGCGCGCGGGTCCTTGATGCGGTACTGGACGATCCACTCCACCACGGCCACGTTCAGATCGCCGGTGAGCATCAGCGACTCGGCCTTCGTCTGCGGCGACGGGGAGGCGTACGACGACCGCGACGCGGCCTCCAGCGTCCTGAAACCAAACTCCATCTTGAGCTGCCGCTGGACCGGCACCTTCGTCACGGTTTCGATCCCCAGCGGGATCTTGAAGTGCGGGCCCGGCTGCGTCGTTCGCACGAGTCTTCCGAACCTCTGGACGGCGCCGACCTCGGCGGGCTCGACCTGGTAGTAGCTGCCCAGGGCGAGCACCAGGAGACTGCCCGCGATCGCGACGAACGGGAGCATCGTCGCCCAATGCCGGAATCCCGGCGGGATCTCCAGCCCGAGCCGGCGCAGGAGGCGCTCCCATCGGCTTCCGGTGTCCGGCAAGTCGACTCTCATCACTCCTCCCCGGCCGACATCGCGATTCGTGCGAACCGTGCGAACCGTGCGAAACGTCCGATGCGCGCGATACATGTGCCCGGTTCAACGAGCGCCAAGTATATACCTCGTCCGGCGGATTACCCGGCGGCAATCGTCGCCTCGCGCTCGATCAGGACCGCGGCGCTGGCCGACCCTGCCAGGGCGAGCGCGGCGGCAATCCACATGATGCTCCGGTAACCCGCGACGAAGGATTCATTGACGGCCTGACGGCCGGCGGCGTCGGTGGTCTCGATGGCAGCCAGACGCGGACGATGCGCGTCGATCTGCCGGCGGACGGGTGGCGTCACGTTCAGCGCCTCCAGCCGCTCGTCCAGCGCCCGATTGAAACCGCTCGCGAGCACGAGGCCCAGGACGGCGATGGCGAGCAAGCCCGCTACGCGCGCGACGGCGTTGTTGGTGCCCGAGGCGATTCCCGCGCGGCTCTCCGGGACCGAGCCCATCACGGTGGTCGTGAGCGGCGCCACGCTGAACGCCATGCCGAGACCCAGCACGACCACCGCGGGAAAGAACGTCGTCCAGTACGACCCGCCGACGCCGGGCCTGGCGAACAGCGCGAAGCCCGTGGCGGTGATCAACGGCCCGACCACCAGCGGTGTCCGGGCGCCGTGGCGCGCGATAAGGCCGCCGGCCCAGCGGGACAGCAGGAACATCAACAGGATGAAGGGAAGCAGCGCCGCGCCCGCCTGGGTGGCGGAGTATCCCTGCACCTGGATCAGGTTCAACGGAAAGAACAGAAGGACCGCGCTCAACCCGGCGTAGAGAAAGAAGGTGAGCAGAGTCACACCCACGAAGCTGCGCGAGCGAAACAGCGCGAGCGGGAGCATCGGCGCGGACGAGCGTGACTCAACGAAGAAGAACGCGGTCAAAGCCATGAGGCCGACGATTCCCGTCGTCGGCGCCGACTCGATGAAGCCGTAGACGATGCCACCGAGCCCGGCCGTTGCCAGAAGCGCCCCGGGCCAGTCGAGTCTTCCGCCCGCCCTGACCGCATCCGGCTCGGGGACGCGCCAGAAGGTCACCGCCAGCACGAGCAATGCGAGCGGCACGTTGATGAAGAACACCCATCGCCAGGAGGCGTGCTCGACGAGCCATCCGCCCATCAGCGGACCGAGGGCGACCGTGATGGACGTGAAACCGGACCAGGTGCCTATCGCGCGACCCCGCTGGTCGGCTGGAAACGACGCGCTGATCAGCGCCAGGCTTCCCGGCACGAGCAGCGCCCCGCCGACCCCCTGCAGACCCCGCGCCGCGATCAGATGGGCGATGCCAGGGGACAGTCCGCACCAGACCGAAGCGGCGGCGAACAGGGCCACGCCGATGGAGAAGATCTTCCGTCGACCGTAGAGATCTCCGAGCGACCCGCCGGTCAGCAGCAGCGCGCCGAGCGCCAGCCCATACGCCTCGACCACCCATTGAACCTGGGCCAGGGTGGCATGAAGGGATGACTGCACCGCTGGAAGCGCGACGTTGACCACCGTGCCGTCGATGAACACCATGCTGGAGCCGAGTATGGCGGCCAACAGCACCCACCGTCCGTTGTCGGGGCTCGCGCGATGCGGGGGCGTGTCCGCCAGCATCGTGGCTTCATCGCAGGGAGGTTTCGCGATGCTGGTCATGCCCCCGAGTCTATCAGGCCAGGTAGCGTCGGGGCGTCACTACAGATCGAGCGGTGTGATCCGGTCGCCGTTCCTGACGCCGAGCCGGATGGGCCGCGGGGGGCCTTTTCTCGGCAGCGTCACTTCGACCATCAGCCCGGGAGTCCTGGAGGGGTCGTCGACATGTTCCGGGATGAAGTAGGCAATAGGGGCTGCGAGCACGACGGTCGCGTCCGCCCCCGCGCTGCGGACGCGCACCGGCTCGCCGGCGTCCGTCTCGGTGCGCGTCGCGATCAACCGATCATCCTCCACGGAGAGCAGCGCATGGCTCCACTCCCCCGGCTGGCCCGAATCTGCAAAGCCGCGCGCGGTCGCTTTCACCTGGAGGCTGAGATACCGGCCCCGGATCGGCAGATCGGGATCGTACGGCTCGACTTCGACCCAGACGCGAGGTCGGATTGTCCGATCCACGAGCAGCTTGGCGCCCAGCGTGCAGACGATGGCGACGTGAACCGCCGCGATGACGAGTCCCTTCGTTCGCAAGGTCACGGCGCGCCCCCGGCCAGTTTCGCCATCAACCGCTGGCGCGTCCGCGCAAGAGCGTATCCGCCGAGAAGAAACAGCAATCCCAGGCTCATCAGGCTCACGGATCGTCCGAGCTTGTCCATCACGCTGTCGAAGTAGAAGCAGATCACCGTCAGACCGAATCCTGCCACCGCGAGATTGACCCGTTCGCGACGTGACTCCAGGATCCCCCACCCGGCCATCAGGGCCGAACCCACCGCGCACAGGACATAGGTGGATATCTTGCGCCAGGAGAAGTCGGCGCTGCTCGCAGAGATCCCTGACGCCGTGGCGCCCAGCAGTCGCACCCAGATCGCGGCCACGATCAGCATCCAGCCGGCGCGCGCGCGCAACAGGAACCCGAGCAGCAGCGGTCCACCGTACCCGAGCGCCCAGCCGGCCAGGAGCAGCCCGGTGGGTATCGTCGTCAGGCCCCTGTCAATCCAGACATTCCTGGCGAAGAGGACCCAGAAGGTCAGCGGGATGACCGACATGCCCCCTATCCACGCGAGGTCGTGGCGTGTCGGACCCTCACGGCCCGCCATGCGGGCCCCAAGATAGACGAGGGCGAGCAGGCACAAACCCTCGCTGGCCAGCAGCTGGCCACCGGCCATGTTCCTCGTCGCCTCGCTCCACTCCCCCGCCAGCCAGACCGGGGTCAGCAATGCGCAATAGACAGCCTGGATCCGATCCCGCAGCAGGAGCCACGCAAGCCAGGCCCCGGCGGCCCAGAGCATGATCGCGCCGGGCCAGTGCTCCTGCAGGTTGAAAATCTGGCCAGCAAGGTAAATCCCTCCACCCAGCGCGACGGTGCCCACCGCGTGCAACACCTGTCCCAGCGCATCGTCGCGCTGTCGAAGCAGGGCCCCGGAGACGTGAAAGGCGGCCACCATGATCCCGACGAGCGCGAAGCGACCCGACGGAGGGAGGTTGTCCCAGTGCGCGGCGACGAAGAGCAGCACGCCGGCGCAGAGCAGCATGCCGCCGAACACCCAGGCGAGGATTACCGGCCAGCGCCAGCTCCCCGAGCGGGCGCTGAGGGCCTCGAAGTCGCGTATCCGCGCGGCGAGGGCCGCATCGATGAGGTGCGCCTCCTCCCAGGCTTTCAGTCGTCGTTCCCAGCCAGTCAGCATGGCCGCCTCCGACGCATCGCCCCACCCTCCTACGCCGGCACCGACTCCACCACGCTCACGGCAGACTCGGTCGGCACGATGCGCGTGAGCCGCAGGCCGGCCTTCGCCAGCAGCGCGCCGTACTCTTCGCCCGAACGCTCGACACCGCCCGGCACGGTCAGCATGACGAGATCGAGGATCTTGCCGGCATGAGGCTCGTCACCTGCCGGTAGCACGAATTCCACGATGAGCAGGCGGCCCTTGCTCCCCATCGCCTTCCTGCAGTTGCGGAGGATCGTGAGGCACTTCTCTTCGTCCCAGTCATGGATGACGTGGGACAGCATGTGGGCGTCGCCGCCCGGCGGGACCGACTCGAAGAAGCTGCCGCTGACGGCCTGGCACCGGTTCGCGGTGCCGGCAGCGGCGAAGTTCTGCAGCGCGTGCGGCACGACGTGAGGAAGATCGAACAGCACGCCCTTGAGGTGCGGGTGCGCGAGCAGGATCGTCGTCAACAGGTTGCCGGTGCCGCCACCCACGTCGACCAGCGTCTGGATGTCGGAGAAATCATACGCGGCCGCCACGGCGGCCGGCTCTGCCCCGTGGACGCCGATCATCGCTTCACCGAAGAACTTCGCTTCGTCGGGATGCCCGGCGAGGTAATCGAACACCGGCATGCCCCACACCTTCTCGAACGCGCTCTTTCCGGTCTGCAGGCTGTACAGGAACTCGCCCCATGCCTGCCACATCCAGTGACCTGCAAGGGCGATGACAGTCGATCGCGCGGCGCCGGGGGCGCCGGTTTTCAGCGTGGCCCCAAGCGGCGTGAGAGCGAACTTGTGGTCGGGAGATTCCGTGAACAGGCCGAGACTTCCCAGCGCGCGCAACAGGCGGTGCAATGACGGAGCGTGCATCCCTGTCGGGCCGGCGAGCTCCTGGGCGCTTTTGGCTCCATCCCCCAGAAGGTCCGCGATCCCCAGCCGGGCCGCGGCATACACGGCGCGCGACACCCAGAAGGACGACGCCATCTGGATGACCTGGGCATGAGCAGGTGGTTCAGCGTTGTCGGGTGGTTTCATCTGGCGACCTCCATTGATTGTCACTTGCCCGTCCGGGGCAGCTTGCCGAGCAGCACCTCCACCGCCTTTTCGAGCTGCTGATCCCGTCCCGCCGCTTCGAGCGCCGGGTCGTTGTCGACCATGTAATCCGGGTCGAGATGATGGTTCTCGGTCAGCTTGCCATCCTTGCCGATGTAGCCCACCTGCGGGATGCCGAACGTGATGGCGCGGTCCTGCAGCCGCTCCCACCAGACCGACGTACATGTCCCTGGCACCTGCATTCCGACGGTCTCACCCAGGCCAAGAGACTTGTAGGCCGTCGGAAAGCAGTGCGCGTCGGAGTAGTTGCCCTCGTTCATCACCACGATCGATGGCTTGCTCCAGCGCTGCTCGGGCTCGTCGCCGATCATCTGTCCGCGGGGCACCGCGTGGTAGTAGACCTGCCCCGACAGGAACACGGTGAGCGGCTCGACCAGGTTGCCGCCACCGTTGAATCGGGTGTCGAGGACGATCCCCTCCTTGCCGACCTCGCGCCCAAAGATCTCCTCGAAGATCTCGCGGTAGGCCCCGTCGTTCATTCCGCGGATATGGGCGTAGCCGAGCCGGCCGTGCGAGAGCCGTTCGACCTCGGCGCGGCGCGAGCGCACCCAGCGCAGGTACAGGAGCCGCTGCTGGTCTGACCAGGAAATCGGCTTGACGGTCTCTTCCCAGCGATCCTTCTTCTCCGGCTCGAACAACGCCAGACGCAGCGGCTGGCCCGCCTTCTGGTTGAGCAGGGCATACCATTCGGAGCCGGCGGCGATGCGCGTGCCGTCGATGGCCTCGATGACGACGCCGGCCCGGATCCGGGTGCCGGTCTGCATCAGCGGCGAGCCCTCGATGACTTCGAGAATGCGTACCCCCGCGTCCCGGTAATTCGGATCGGGAAAGAACGCCAGCGCCGCCGTCGCGTCGGCGTCGGGCCGCGTCGGCCGGTAGCGCCCTCCCGTGTGCGAGGCATTCAGCTCGCCCTGCATCTCGGAGATCAGCTCGGCGAAGTCGCGGTCGTTGTCGATGTACGGCAGGAAGCGGGCGTAGGCGGTCTTCATGCCGGCCCAGTCCACACCGTGCATGGTCGAGACGTAGAACTTCTTGAGCGTCTGTCTCCAGGCGTGCTCGAACAGGTAGGCGCGCTCCGCCGCGGCATCCAGGTCGAGCTTCGCGGAGGCCTTCACCGGAGTGTTCTTGCCCGACTCGAGATCGACGATGGTGAGCTTGTCATCGGCCAGGATGAACGCCTTCTTCCCCTCCTTGTCGAGCCGCAGATC
>DASROJ010000335.1:0-10953 GCA_035646975.1 Patescibacteria group bacterium | reverse complement strand
AAGGGGTACTCTCGGAGCGAGCCGGTTGCCGCGCCGGGCGCGGCCTACGGGAGTTTTCCACCACCCTGCCGGGGAGAGGTAGGGGGCGCGTCGCCCGGGGCGACGCGCAACCCGGCCCCGAGAGTGCGTCCGAGCCGCGGCCCGACGAGACGACGCACTCGAAGGGGTACTCCCGGACTGAGCCGGTCGCCGCGCCGGGCGCGGCGGGGTGCAGGGGGGTGGATAACTCCCGCAGGTCGCGTTGCGAGCGCCGCCGCCTCGGATGCAAGGCGACGCGACGATAGCGATGCGGGACATCGGTGAGGAGCGGCAACGATGCAGACGGGGCGGCGCCGCCGCAACCCGAAGGGCAGCCGGGGATTGCGGCCGAAGACTTTGTCGTTCGTCGTCAGCGGCCACCCGGGCCAGCTTCCTCCTCACTCCGCGTCTTCGGCACGCAAGACCCGGCTGCGCGGCCTACGGGAGTTTCCCACCACCCTGCCGGGGAGGTGTAGGGGGCGCGTCGCCCGGGGCGACGCGCAACCCGACCCCGAAAGGGCATCGCATGGCCGGGGGCAAAACCGCGGATCAGGAAGCCTTGGCGGCGTCCTTCTTGCCCCCCTTGACTTTCCCGTGCTCGGCCAGCACGATGATCTTGCGAAGCTTCCGCCTCAGCACCTTGAGACGACGCCGGTAGACCCGGATCTTCTTCGCGTCACCGGTGGCCGTCATCTCGCCGCGCGCCTCATGCAGCTTGCGGATCTTCTCCTTGAGGGCGTGGCGACCGATTCCCTTGGGCAGCGCCTTTTTCTTCTGGATGTTGAGCTTGTCGCACAGGACATCGATGAGCTGCTCCTTGGACATGCCGAGCGTCCCCTTGATGTCCTCGAACTTGTGGGCTTCCTCGCGCAGCTTCGTGACGGTCATCTTCGCGAGATCCTTCAGCTCCATTTCACTTCCTCCTGGCTCGAGTGCCGTTATTACTCGGACGTCGTCGGGTCGATCACCGACCGGATCCGCGAGATCTTGTTGGCCGGGAAACCGCCCTGCTGCGCATGCTTCCGGATCAGATCTTCGCTCGGGGAGATGTATACGCAGTAGAGCTTGTCATCCGTGACATAGCTCCGCAGCCACTGGATCTGCGGGCCAAGCTCCTTCAGCACGCTGCACGATTTCTGCGATACCGCCTTGAGCTCCTGGGGCGAAAGCTTTCCGGCTCCCGGCAGCTCACGCTCGATGACGAATTTTGGCATCGACCTGTCTCCTTTACCGCGGCCGGACGAGCACGCCCGGTCGAAAAGTTGGCTAGCTGGCGAACTTCATCATCTGGGCCGAAAGCGCCGCCTCGATGCGGGCCCGGCACTCCTCGAGATGCGCCCGCGTGCCGGCGTCCAGCGACGTGCCGCCCGGGGTCCGAAGCGCCGCGTCGATCTTGCCTTTCAGCTCGACCAGGTTCGCCCGCGCCATGGTGCCGGCATCCTCGGGGGCGTCCGCCGACGGGCGCACCACCAGCTCGATCAGCTTCCTGAGATGCTGACGCTGGAGCGGCCGTCGGAAGCTGTCGATCTTCGCGGGGGTTCCATACAGCTCGGACCAGATCGACGTCTGCAGGCCATTGAACATCTCGGCCAGCGTGAACGGCTTGACTCCGGCCGGGAACTGCATCTCCATGTCGACCAGTCGATCGAGAGTCATGGGCCGGAAAACCTGGCTCAGCGTGATCTGCTGGAGCGTCAGCACGATGTCGTGCAGCGGCATCTCGAGACGCTGCTGCCTGAAGACCGCGCCGGAGAAATCCCACCAGCGATCCGACGCCAGCTTGTTGAGCAGGTCGGCCGGCACGGCGAACGAGTCGCTCGCATACAGCGTGTTCTCCAGGAACTTCAGCGCCTGACGCTGCTTGTCCGCGGGCACCGGCTGCAGCGGAAGCCGCCCCTGCGGGTCGCCGACGTGGTCGCGATTCGAGTAGACCCCGCCGATAAACTTCGTGACGTTGAACAGGGCGGGAACGTATTCTCCCAGCCCGGCCAGAAACGAGCGCCTCATGACCTGGTAGCCGTCGCCGTCCCTTGCCAGCCGGCTCGGGATGTTCTTCCACAGCTCCCGCGTGAGCGCGGCGCGCTGCGTGTAATAGGCGATCGGGTCCGAGCCGATGTCCCAGACCGAAGTGCGCGGATCGCTGGAGTCCTCGTCGGTGCCGTAGTTGTTGCCGTTTTCCGCCACGCGCGCGGCGATCTTCCTGAGCTCGGGCAGCTCGTCTTCGGGCTTCTTCACACCCGGGAACGGCTTGTAGGCGTACTCGATGGCCCAGTAGTCGTACGCCCCCAGCTCGGTCTGCCAGTAGTCGCCCTGCTTCTGGCCGGCCGGGGCGAGATTGACCGGCAGGTAGTCCATCACCGAGCCGGTCATCCCCTGCTCGTGCATCTTCCGCGCGTCGTTGAGCTGGTCGAGCGGCTGCACCACGCTGGCGCGGAAATTGTGCCGCAGTCCCAGCGTGTGGCCGACTTCGTGCGCGATGACGTGCGTGATGAAGTCGCTGATGTACTTGTCGGACGCCTCCGAGCCCGGCAGCATGCCACGCGCCTGCAGCAGGTCGTATCCAAAGGTGGCCTGCTGCGTCACCCCCATGGCGAAGTTGCAGAGGTAGCGCGGGTCCCGGTTCATCCGGGGAAGGACGTTGCCGGGCTCCATCGGCTCCATCGGCTCCAGCGGCTGCATCGACTGCATCGCCATGGCCTGGTAGCTCTGCTTGATCGTGGAGACCGGGTCGGCCAGCTCTTCGAACTCGCGCCGGGTGAACCGCACGATCGATTCGGCAACGCCGATGTCGGCGTCGAAGATCTGCCCCGTCATCGGGTTGATGCGCGACGGGCCGATCGCGAAGGCGCCCTGCGTGGTGATGAACCAGCGGATGGTGGAGTACCTGGCATCGGCCGGGTCCCACGTGGCGTCGTCGGGCTGCTGTTTCACCACGACGGCGTCCTTGAAACCGATCCTCTCGAACGCCGCGTTCCACATCAGGATGCCGTCGGCCACCGCCTTGCGGTACTGCTTGGGGATGTTGTTCTCGAGCCAGAAGGTGATCGGCTCTTTCGGCCTGGACATCGCCGCGTACGGCTCCTCTTTCTGCAGGTTCCATCGCGTCACGTAGCGGACGTACGAGGTCTCGCGGTGATCGTCGCTGAAGTCCTCGTACATGGCCAGGAAGTGTCCGACCCGGTCGTCCGCGATGCGCGGGATGAAGTCGGGCGCGGCGGGAACCTCGGAGAGGCTGTAGCGATAATTGATGAACAGGCTGCGCGGATCGGGCAGGTTCACCAGGGGCGCCGGCTTGCCGCTGGCAAAGTGCAGGCGCGCCTCGATCTCGACGTTCTCGGGGAATCCCTTCACCGAGTTGATCGAGCTGTTCTCACGGTCCAGGCCGTACGGAGACTGGAAGGCGTTGCCCATGACCAGGCCCACCGCCTCGTAGTCGGTGAGGAAGAACGGGGTGATGTCGATCAGGACCGCCTTGCTCTCGGGATGCGGCTGGCTCTCGATGCGGGCGGTGCCCTGCAGCGAATCGGAGAACGACTTCTCCACGGCCCGGCGGATCTCCGGGTCGTCCATCGCGGTGAACCGGGTGTTCTTCCAGATCATCTGGATGCGCTTGCCGACCCGGTGGAACCGGATCGGGCCGTCACCGATCACCTGCGCCGCCAGCAGGAACGACTCGCCGATGCCCGTCTCACGCGTGACCGAAACCATGAAGTCCTTGTCGAGCTGATCGGGCTTGACGGCCATCAGGTACCTGTCGTCCTTCTTGTAGACGGGCAGCAGACCGTCGATCTTCTCGCTGTCCTTGATCACTTCCTCGAAGCTCGGCTCTTCCTGCTTGCGCATCCCCATGCCGCCACCCTGCGCCGCCGGCTTCGGCTCGTCTTTCGACTTCTTGCCGAGAGACGGCAGCTCGACCCCCTCGGGATCCTTTGTGGCGATGGTCGGCTGGTCGGACGGCTCGCCCCGCGCGGCTCGAATCGAATCAATCGGCGCGAGGCCGACCACAAAACCAGCCATCACGAGGACGAGCGTCGACTTGCTGATCATGAAAGCGACCCCCTGTATGCAAAAGCGCCGCGAAGGTCATCTCCTCGCGGCGCTGTCTGCGTGCCGATTGACATTGCCGTTGTGGAAACCAACGGCCCTTACTGTACGCCGGGCATGCCGGTCGGTCAAGTCAGCGCGGCTCGAAAGGCCCGCCCTATCTGCTTTCCGGCGATGAACTTAGCCCGTCACCCGCACCATCTGCGCCGACAGCGCGGCCTCGATCCGGGACCGGGTTTCATCAAGGTGCGCCCGGGTTCCGGCCTCGAGACCCGGGGCCTTGATCAACGCGTCGATCCGCTCTTTCAGATCGATCATGTTGGCACGGGCCATCGTCGTGGCGTCTTCCGGTGTCCCGGCGGCCGGTTTGACCACCAGGTTCACCAGTCGATTGAGATGCGCCCGCTGGACGCCGCGACGGAAGCTGTCGATTCTCGGCGAGCCGGCCGCGTACACCTCCGACCAGACCGAACGCTGCACCTCGTTGAACATCTCGGCCAGCGTGAACGGCTTGCTGCCGGCCGGAAACTGCATCTCCATGTCCACCAGCCGGTCGAGCTTCACCGGGTTGTACAGGGCGTTGAGCGTCTGCTCCTGCAGCAGCAGCACCGCGTCGTGCAGCGGATACTCGAGCCGCGGCACGCCGAAGATCGCTCCGGTGAAGTCGTACCAGCGCGTGATCGCCAGCTTGTTGAGCACATCGGGCGGCACGTTGTACGCGTCGCTGGCAAAGACATTTGTCTTGAGAAAGCCCAGCGCCGCGCGCTGCGTGTCGGCCGGCGTGGGCTGCATCGGCAGCCGCCCCTGCGGGTCGCCGATGTGATCGCGGTAGGTGTTGAGCCCGCCGATCGTCTTGGTGACGTTGATTACCGACAAGGCGATCTGTCCCATGCCGCGGCCAAACGCCCGCCGCATGACCTGGTACCCCTCCCCGTCGCGTGCCAGCCGCGAGGGAATCTCGCGCCACAGCTCGTGCACCAGGTCGACCCGCTGGCTGAAGAATGCCACCGGGTCCGACCCCATGTCCCAGACATTTGTCAGCGGGTCGGTGGTGTCCTCGTCGGTGCCGTAGCTGTAGCCCGGCTGGGCCACCCGCGAGGCAATCTGCCTGAGCTCGGGCAGCTCGTCCTCGGGCTTCTTCGCTCCGGCGATCGGCTTGTAGGCGTACTCGATGGCCCAGTAGTCGTACGGCCCGAGCGTCGACTGGTAGTACTGCCCCTGCTTCTGGGCCTTCGCGGCGAGGTTGACCGGAACGTAGTCCATCACCGAGCCGACCAGCCCCTGCTTGGTCGTGCGGGCGACGTCCTGCAGCTCGGCGACCGGCTGCAGCACGCTGGCGCGGAAGTTGTGCCTCAACCCCAGCGTGTGGCCGGTCTCGTGCGCCATCACGTAGGTGATGAACGCATCGACGAAGGCGTCCTGCTCGGGCGAGCCGGGCTGCACGCCGCGCGCTTCGAGCATCTCCAGGCCGAAGTTGAGCTGCTGGGCCGCTCCGGCGGCGAAGTTGCAGGAGATACGCGGATTGGCCGCCTGCGCCGGCAGCGCGGTGGCCTGGTCGAACACTTCCTGGATCGCCCTGACCGGGTTGGCCAGCTCTTCGTACTGGCGATGCTGACCCGAAATCAGCGACTCCGACCAGCCGATGTCGGCGTCGTAGATCTGCCCGGTCATCGGATTGATGCGTGACGGGCCGATGGCAAAGGCGGCATCGGTGGCCATGAACCATCGCACCGTGGCGTAGCGGACATCGGCCGGATCCCAGGTGGCGTCATCCGGCTGCTGCTTGACCACGATGGCGTCCTTGAAGCCGATTTTCTCGAACGCGGCGTTCCACATGAGAATGCCATCGGCCATCGGCTTGCGGTATTTCTTCGGGATGCTGTTTTCCAGCCAGAAGGTGATCGGCTCTTTCGGTTTCGACAAGGCGGCGTACGGCTCGTCTTTCTGGAGGTTCCACCGGGTCACGTAGCGGACGTACGGCGTCTCGCGATGATCGTCGCTGAAGTCCTCGAACAGCGCCACGAAATGCCCGACCCGGTCGTCGGCGATCCTCGGGATGAACCCCTCCGAAGCCACCACCTGGGACAGGCTGTACCGATAGTTGATGAACAGGCTGCGCGGGTCGGCGAGATTGACGAAGTTCGCCGGTTTGGCGCTGGCGAAGTGGAGCCGCGCTTCGACTTCGACGTTCATCGGGTAGCCGGTCACCTGGCTGAGGTAGCTGTTCTCCCGGTCCAGGCCGTAGGGGGCCTGGAAGGCGGTGTTGAGAAACAGCCCGACTCCTTCGACGTCGTAGTTGACGAACAGCGGCGCCATGTCGACCAGGACCGCCTTGGATTCGGGATCCGCGGCGCTTTCGAGCTTCGCAGAGCCCTGCAGCGAGTCGGAGAACGACTTATCCACCGCACGACGGGATTCCGCGTCCTCGAGCGACGCGAAGCGGGTGTTGCGCAGCACCATCTGGACCTTCTTGCCCACGCGATGGAACCGCACCGGGCCATCGCCCAGGACCTGGGCGGCCAGCAGCCCGAACTGACCCACGCCGGTCTCCCGCGTCACCGACACCATGAAGTCGGTGTCGAACTGCGCCGGCTTGATCGCCATCAGGTAGCGGCCGTCCTTCTCGTAGACGTCGAACAACCCGGGAATCTTGCGGAAATCCTTGACCGTCTCTTCGAACGACGGTTCGTCTTTGTGAGAGGCGCCTGAGGCGCCTGAGGCGCCGGGGGGGGCGGCGGGGCCGGACGCCGGCTCGGACTTGTGTTCCTTCGCGGCGACTGGAAGCGCCGTGGAGAAGGCGGCAACGACGGCCAGGATGGCCAGCAGCATGGTTTTTGTCTTCAAATCAGGACCTCCCGAACAGGTGTGCCGGCGGTTTGATGCGGAATGCGACTGGCTTGATACGGCAGGATTGTGGCAAAGTTTTTCAGATGATCATCGACGGCCAGCTCGACCTGCACACCTTCCGCCCCGCCGAAGTGAAAACCCTCGTGGCCGACTACATCGACGCCTGCCTCGAGCATCAGGTCTACGACCTGCGCATCATCCATGGCAAAGGCATGGGGGTGCTCAAGGCCACCGTGCAGTCGATTCTCTCGCGCCACCCCGCGGTGGCGGAGTTTCACACCGCGGACGAGACCGCCGGCGGCTGGGGCGCCACCCTCGTCACCCTCCACCGCCCCCGGGGATGAAGGGCTCGATCTCCGGTCCGTGCCGCCCGCCCGAGGCGACATCTCCTTGGGGCCGGGTTGCGCGTCGCCCCAGGCGCCGCGCACCCTACCTCTCCCTCGCCTGCCGCGCCCGGCGCGGCAACCGGCTCGGTCCGAGAGTACCCCTTCGGAGATGTCGCCTCGCGCGGGCTGCCGGCGCAGGCTATCGTGGCCTACGGTCTCGGAATCACTATTCCCGAAAACACATCTTCGATGTCGACGACCACCGCGTTTTCCGGCTTGACGGCCAGCGCGAACGACGAGATCACCTTGTCCTCGTCCATCACTTCTTTGGGTTTGGGGGCGTTGTAGGTGATCGGCGACGGCGTGTTGCCGACAATCGCCTTCTTGAGCGCCTCGGCGTCCTTGGCCACCATCACGATCTTCACGTTCTGCCAGCTCAGGTAGGTCTTGATGGCGCGATTGACGTCGGCCAGGGTGAGTGAGGCCAGCTGCGTGCGGGCCCACGGAACGAACTCGCCGTTGCCGTAATACTGCCCATCCAGCGAATAGCCGAGCTGCGCGCCGGGGGTCTTGGCCAGCACCGCGACATACTTGTCGAGGAACTGCCGGGTCTGGTTGAAGTCCTCCTGGCTGATGCCGTGCTCGATCAGCTTCTTGAGCTCGAACATCGCGGCGCGCAGCGCGAAGTGACCGTTGGCCGGCTCCACCGGACGAATCCAGATCTGGAAGATCTGCCGCTGTCGGGCCAGGTTCGCGTCGGGCTGGAACTGGAACATGCCGCGCGGGAAGTACTCCACGTAGGCGTAGTCGCCGTAGTTGAGCCCGCGCAGCTCGCGCAGCCGCTGGTAGAGATACGAGTTGCTCGATCGGTGCTGGCCAAAGTAGGAGCTGGCCAGCCACATCGCAGCCCAGTCCTTGCCCGAACGGGTCACCGGCAGCGGCATGCCGATCGAGATGGCCGTGGCCCGCGTGTCCTTCTTGATGATCTGGAGCTGCTGGCCCGAGATCGCGGCGGCCTCCGGCACCTGGATCTTCGACGGCGTGCCTTCCGGCAGCTTGCCGAAATCGCCGGACACCTTCTTGACGAACGACTCGGGATAGCCGCCCGCCAGCCCGACCACCAGGTTCGCGCGGGTGTAGTGCTTCTTGTAGAAATCCTTCACGTCATCCAGCGTGATCTTCTCCAGCGCGGAGACCGTCCCGTTGTTCTCGTGGCCGTACGGGTGCTGACGTCCATAGATGTAGACGTACAGCGCCTCCTTGCCCAGCTCTTCGTCGTTGTTGCCGCGCAGGTTCACCTTGAGATAGTTGATCGCGTCGTCCTTGACCCGCTTGAAGTCCTCCTCGCTCCATCCCGGGTCGAGAACCATCGAGGAGATGAGACGATAGTAGGCGTCCAGATTGTCCTGGTGCGTCGTGCCGGCAAACACCGTCATCTCCTTGTCCACCTGCGCGCCGATGCTGGTGGACATCGGATACATCGCTTCGACGATCTTCTGGTACGACATCGTGCGGGTGCCGCCGTTGCTCAGCAGCGACGCGGTGAGCGCCGCGATCCCTTCTTTGCCTGCCGGGTCGTTGGCCGACCCGACGTTGAACAGGAACCGCATCGACACCAGCGGGATGTTCGACGGACGCAGCAGCGTCCTGATGTCGCCGCCCGATGCGGCGGAGGTGCCGGAGGCGGACGATGCAGAGGGGGCGGGCATGGCGAAGGCATCGGCCGGCATCGTCCCCTTGGTGGCCAGCACGCCGACGGTCATCCTCTTATCCGTCAGGTACTTGGCGCACATTGCCTGCAGGTCGGCCGCCGTGAGGCGGTCGTACAGGCCGTACACCTTATTAATAGTCTCCGGAGTGGGCTCCAGCTGGATGAACTGCGCCAGCGCGCCGGCCACCGCCTCGGTGTTGTCCATCCCCAGGGCAAAGCCGTACTTGAGGTTCGACTTGACCGCGTCGAGCCGCTGCTGGCTGACCGGGGTGGTCCTCAGATCGGCCACCGCGGAAAGAATGGTCTGCTTCACGTAGCCGAGATCCTTGATGTCCTTGACGCGCGCGCCGACGTAGAGCAGACCCGGGTCGCGGCTGTCACGAAAGAAGCTGAACAGCGAGTCGACCTTCTGCTCGTCGATGACCAGCTTCTGGTAGACGGGAGAGCTTTCCGAAAACGCCACGTTGGCCGCCACGTCGAGCGCGGCCATGTCGAGCTTTTCATCGGAGTAGGCCGGCCCCCGGAAACCGAGCACCACCCAGGGCAGCGTCGGCGTGTCCCAGTCCACCTGCGCGGTGTAGGGGCCGTTGGGCTCGGGCTCCACCGGGATCTGCTGCGAGTAGCTCCCCCGCTTCCAGCCGCCCCAGTATTTCTTCGCCATGCCGAGCACCTTGTCGTGATCGACGTCGCCCGCCACGATCAGCACGACGTTCTCGGGCCGGTAGAACCGGTCGAAGAACGTCCGGCTGTAGTCGAACTGGTTGGGCATGTCCTCGATGTCCTTGATGAATCCCATGGTGGTGTGCTTGTAGGTGTGCGTGGTGAACGACTTGTCGCGCATCACCTCGAACATCTTGCTGAGCGGGTTGGCGCTGTTCTTGTTGTACTCTCCCAGCACCGCCTTGGCCTCAGTGCGAAACGCGTCTTCGGGATACTTGAGATGCTGGAAGCGGTCGGCCTCCAGCTCCATCACGGTGTCGAGGTCCTGCTTGCCGAACAGCGCGTGATAGGCGGTGAGGTCGTCCGAGGTGAACGCGTTGTGATCGGCGCCGATCACCTTCATGATCTCGTTGTATTTCTCCGGCGGATACTTGTCGGTGCCGCGAAACATCATGTGCTCGAAGAAGTGGGCAAACCCCGACTTGCCCGGCTCGATCTCGTTGCGTGAGCCGGCGCGCACCACCGCATAGAACGCCACCAGGTCCGGGTAAGGCAGCGGCACCGTGACGACGCGCAGACCGTTGTCCAGGTCGTCGATGCGATAGGCAAAGGGGAAGATCTTGCCGGCGCCGGCTTGCCCGCCGCCGGGGGCGCCCGGCGCGGCAGCCATCAACAAGGTGCAGCCCGAGAGCAGGCCGAGGACGATCAGAAAGGACTTCATCGGAAAAGCTCCTCCATGGGGTTTGCGATGGAAGCCTGAGCAGAACATGCTGGCCCCCTTCGAGTCAAGCCGCGACATCCGGTCCGGGTGAATCCACCGACCCAACGCCGACTGAACGGAGCAACCCGCAGGTACCGCCCCGGGGTCCCGCGCCCGCGCGTGTGTGCGAGAATGACCATCAAAGTAAGGCAACCTGACAGGAGGAACGCATGACAGGCTCGACACGCTTGATGGGGAAGCTCGGCAGGGTCGTAAGCATCGGCGCGCTGTGGTCCGTGTGTGCCCTGTCGCCCGGGGCCGCGGATCCCGCGATGGCCTCGGCCGATGGTCTGCCAAGACTTGATCCGACCAACGGCGCCACCGGCGCCGACTACAGGCTGTTCGCGGTGGGCACGGCCCACTCGATGGATCCCGCCAAGCTCGACACGATAATCGGCTACACCGGCACGATGACCGTGCTGCAGGATGCCGGCACCGGGGAGTTCTCCGTGACCCCGATGAATCTCGATACCAATGGAGACGGGCAGGCGGATCGAGTGCTGCAGTGCTCGGGGTTCATCGGCAGGGGCCGCTTCGGGCTGCGTTGCTCCGAAGACGATGGGCTGTCAGAGCTGCGGTTCCAGGTG
>DASROJ010000334.1:0-2882 GCA_035646975.1 Patescibacteria group bacterium | reverse complement strand
CTGTCCAGCACCCCGCGCGCGGCTGCGCGGTCTGGGCTATGTCGGCGGCTCCGGCGGCGCCGACGACGATTCGCCTCACTGACCCGCAGCCGCGCGCGGGGTGCTGGACAGCGCGCGAGACCTTCGCGCATACTGCCCGCCATGACAGACATGACAGGCATGACAGGCATGACGGACATGGCAGGCACGGCAGGCACGCCCGGCAGCACCGGCCGACCGCGCATCCTCACGGGCGATCGCCCCACCGGCAGGCTGCACCTCGGCCACTACGTCGGCACGCTTGCCAATCGAGTCAAGCTTCAGGATCGATACGACTGCTTCTTCCTCGTCGCGGATCTTCACATGCTCACCACGCGCGTGGAGCCGGAGCAGCTAAGGGAGACGGGACAGAACACCCGCGACATCGTGCTGGACAATCTCAGCGTCGGCATCGACCCGGACAAGTGCACCTATTTCCTGCAGTCGCTGGTGCCCGAGATCCCCGAGATCCAGCTGATCTTCTCCATGCTGGTGACGGTGCCGCGTCTGCAGCGGGTCCCCACGCTCAAGGAAGTGATGCAGGACCTGCATGTCGAGCAGCCTTCGATGGGTCTACTCGCGTACCCGGTGCTGCAGGCCGCGGACATCCTCTGCGTGCGCGCCAACCTGGTGCCTGTGGGCAAGGATCAGGCCTCGCATCTCGAGCTGACCCGGGAAATCGCGCGCCGGTTCAACACGCTCTACGGCGACACGCTGCCCGAGCCCGATACCCTGATCGGCGATGTGCCGACACTGGTGGGCACCGATGGTCAGGCCAAGATGAGCAAGAGCCTCGACAACGCGATCTATCTTTCGGACGACGCCAGGACGGTGGAGCGAAAGGTGCGCGGGATGTACACCGACCCGGCGCGCACCCGCGCCGACATCCCCGGCACCGTGGAGGGCAACCCGGTCTTCAGCTATCACGACGCCTTCAACCCGGATCGGGGCGAAGTCGACGATCTGAAGGAGCGCTACCGTCAAGGCAAGGTCGGCGACGTCGAGGTGAAGAAGAAGCTGGCCGCGGCACTCAATGCATTCCTCGAGCCGATCAGGCAGCGCCGCGCCCAATACGAATCCAGACCTCGCGTCGTGGAGGAGATCCTCCTTTCGGGCAGCGCGCGCGCGCGCAAGGAAGCCTCGCTGACCCTCGAGAGGATGAAGGACGCGATGGGGCTGCGCTTCATCAGGTAGTCGGGGCTGCCAGCGCCAGCTCGATGAGGGCCTGCTGCTCCAGGGCATGCGCCTTGGCCGAACCGGTGGCGGGACTGGCGCTCGGCGAGCGTTTCACCGTCCTGACCTGCCTGCCGCCCGCAGCCCGCTGGAGCAGCGGCCTGACGAAGCTCAACGCCCCCATGTTGGCCGGTTCTTCCTGGACCCAGACGATCTCGCGCGCCGCGGGGTGCCGCTCCAGCGCCGATTCGAGATCGACGACGGGAAACGGGTGAATCTGCTCGAGCGCGATCACCGCGGACCCGACGGCCTCACGGCGATGGCGCTCGCGGCGCAGCTCGTGCGAAATCCGGCCCGCGCACACGAGCGCTCGCTCGACCGTCAGACACGCCGCCTCGTCGAGCTCCGATTCGGGCAGCACGCCGCGGAAACCGCCGCCACACATTTCCTCGATGCCGGAGCAGGCCGCGGGGGATCGCAGCATCCCCTTGGGTGTCAGCACGACGAGCGGCTTGCGCCAACTCCTGAGCGCCTGGCGGCGGAGCAGGTGAAAGTACTGAGCCGCGGTGGAAGGACAGCAGACCTGGATGTTGTCCTCCGCGGCGAGCTGCAGGTATCTCTCCACCCGCGCGCTGGAGTGCTCGGGCCCCTGCCCTTCGTAGCCGTGCGGCAGCAGCAGGGTCAGACCCGAGAGCAATCCCCACTTGTCTTCACCCGCCGAGATGAACTGATCGATGATGACCTGCGCGCCGTTGGCGAAGTCTCCGAATTGCGCCTCCCAGCAGACGAGCGCTTCGGGATAATCGCGCGAAAAGCCGTACTCGAACCCGAGACATGACGCCTCCGACAGCTGCGTGTCGAGCACGTCGAAGCGAGCCTGCCCCTCGCGAAGGCAGCCCAGGGGAGCATGCTCGGCGCCGGTCTCGTGATCGATCCAGACCGCGTGCCGTTGATTGAAGGTGCCGCGCCGCGTGTCCTGTCCCGACAGCCGCACCGGTGTCCCCTCCCAGAGCAGCGTGCCGAAGGCGAGCGCCTCGGCCATGCCCCAGTCCACCGGCCGGGCTCCCAGCCCCATCTCGAGGCGCTGCGCGATCCCCTTGAGCACCTTCGGATGGACGGTGAAGCCTTCGGGCACGTCGGTCAGGCGGCGTGCGACCTGCTCGAGCCGCTCGCGCGGCACCCCGGTGGGGACTTCGAGCGACCGGCTCCAGGCTCCACCGACGAACGGCTCCCAGTACGGCGGCAGCGTTCGCATCACGGGAGTCTTCTTCAGGGCGCGGCCCGCCTCCTGCTCGAAGGCAAGACGCTCGTCGACGCGCTGCTCGAGGGCGGCCAGCTGCGCGGGCGACGTCCCGATCCGTCCGGCGTAGCTCTGCCACAGCATCGGGAGCTTTTCGATCTCGCGGTACAGCCGCGGCTGGGTCGTCGTGGGATCGTCGACCTCGCTGTGACCATAGCGGCGGTAGCCGATCAGGTCAATCACGACGTCGCTGCGAAACGCCACCCGATACTCCAGCGCGAGACGCCCTGCTCGCTGCACCGCCTCCGGGTCCTCTCCGTTGACATGGATGATCGGAATCGACAGCCGTCTGGCGACATCGCTCGCGTACCGGGACGAGTGCAGTCTGCTGGGCTCGGTGGTGAAGCCGATCAGGTTGTTGACGATCACATGCAGCGTGCCGCCCACCGAA
>DASROJ010000333.1:0-4441 GCA_035646975.1 Patescibacteria group bacterium | reverse complement strand
TGCATCCGGGGAAACGTCACCTACGGAGACGGGGTCTACAAGTCGGTCGATGGGGGCAGGAGCTGGGCGAGTGTCGGGTTGCGGGACACGCGGCAGATCGGAGCGGTGGTGATCGATCCGAAGAATCCTGACATCGTCTTTGTCGCGGCGCTGGGCCATGCGTTCGGGCCGAGCAGCGAACGCGGCGTCTTTCGCTCCACCAACGGCGGCGTGAGCTGGGACAAGGTGCTGTTCAAGGATGACCGGACGGGGGCCATCGACGTGGTGTTCGATCCGGCCAATCCCTCGACTCTTTATGCGTCGCTGTGGCAGGTGGTCCGGTCACCGTACAGCCTGTCCAGCGGCGGACCGGGCAGCGGCCTGTACAAGTCGGTTGACGGCGGCGTGACCTGGAAGCGCCTCGAAGGCAACGGGCTGCCCGAGGGAATTCTCGGGCGCATCGGGGTCAGCGTGTCGGGGGGCGACTCCAGCCGCGTCTATGCGCTGATCGAAGCCGAACAGGGCGGCCTCTACCGCTCGGACGACGCCGGGCTGAGCTGGTCGCGTGTGAACGATGACGGCCGTTTCCGCCAGCGAGCCTGGTACTTCACGCACGTCTTCGCCGACACGAAGAATCCCGACGCCGTCTATGTCCTCAACACCGGCCTCTTCCGCTCGATGGACGGCGGCAGGAGCTTTTCGCTGCTTCCGGCGCCCCACGGCGATCACCACGGATTCTGGATCGACCCGGACAATCCCGATCGTCTGATCAACGGCAATGATGGCGGCGCCACGATCTCGATCGACGGCGGCAGGACCTGGACGACGCAGGAGAACCAGCCGACCGCGCAGTTCTATCATGTCATCACCGACAACGAGTTCCCCTACAACGTCTACGGGGCGCAACAGGACAACACGTCGGTCGTCATCGCCAGCGCCAGCGACGACGGCGTGATCGGGCGGGAGGACTGGTCTGCCTCCGCCGGCGGCGAAAGCGGCTACCTCGCCCCGGACCCACGCGACGCCAACATCGTCTACGGCGGCACGGAGGGCGGGGACGTCACCCGTCTCGACCGACGCTCGCACACTCAGCAGGCGGTGTCGCCGGTCCCGATCGATCGTTCGGGTCACGGCGCGGAAGACTTCGAGCACCGTTTTCAATGGACGATGCCGGTGCTTCTCTCGCCGCACGATCCCGACGTCCTCTATGTTGCCGGAGAGGTGGTGTTCAGGAGCAGCGACCATGGCGCGACCTGGAGCGTCATCTCCCCCGACCTGACCCGCAACGACAAGAGCCGGCAGAAACCCTCCGGTGGACCGATCACGAAGGACATCACCAGCGTGGAGTACTACGACACGATCTTCGCCCTCGCCGAGTCGCCGCGGCAGAAAGGGGTGATATGGGCGGGCAGCGACGATGGATTGATCCACGTCACGCGGGACGGCGGCGCGAAGTGGACCAACGTCACGCCGAAGGATCTGCCGGAGTGGAGCATGATCAGCATCATCGATCCGTCGCCGCACGACGCGGCCAGCGCGGTGGTCGCGGTGGACCGCCACAAGCTCGACGATCTGCGCCCCTGGATCTACCGGACCGCCGACTACGGCAGGAACTGGACGAAAATCGTGACGGGGATCCCGGACGGGGCCTATGTCAGAAGCGTGCGTGAAGATCCCGCGCGCAAAGGGCTGCTGTTCGCAGGCACCGAGAAGGGGGTGTTCGTGTCGTTCAACGACGGCGATGCCTGGCAGCCGCTCCAGCTCAACCTTCCCCTGAGTCCCGTGCATGATCTGGCCATCAAGGGGGACGATCTGATCGCGGCCACCCACGGCCGCTCGTTCTGGATTCTCGACGACATCACCCCCCTGCGTCAGGTGGACCCGGCCGCCGGCGACACCGCGACGATTCTCTACAAGCCGGCCGACACGTGGCGGCTCCACTACCCGGGCGATATCGACAAGAGCAGACCGGGCGGACAGAACCCGCCGGCCGGGGCCATCATCGACTATTACTTCAAGACCAGGCCCACCGGCGAGGTCACGCTCGAAATCCTCGACGGCAAGGGAGGCCTCGTGCGGCGGTTCTCGAGCAAGGAGCAGGAAAAATCCGAGCAGCCGCCCGAGTGGCCCGACCAGGTGAGACGCGAGACCCGCCTGCCGATTGCCGCGGGGATGAACCGCTTCGTCTGGGACCTGCGCCACGAAGAGCCGCTGCAGACACCGGGTGCCTTCTACGTGGGTAATCCCCCATCAGGGCCGCTGGCCCTGCCTGGCGTCTACCAGGCCAGGCTGACCACCGGCGGCAAGAGCCTCACCGCATCATTCGCGATAAAACCCGACCCTCGCGTGAAAGCCACGGCGATGGATCTGGAAAAACAGTTCGACCTCGCTTCACGGGTGACCGCGCGCATCACGCAGCTGCACAAGGCGATCAACGACATGCGCGATCTGCGCGCGCAGATGCTGGTGCTCAAGAAGCGGGCGTCGGCCTCTCCGGGCGCAGCCGACCTGCTGACCAGGGCGGATGATCTCGAAAAGAAGATCGCTCCGATCGAGCAGGATCTGATCCAGGTGAAGCTCAGCAGCTCAGAGGGGACCCTGGCGTTTCCCACGATGCTGAACGAGCAGTTCTACAATCTGTCGCTTCTCGTCGACAGCGCCGGCGATGGAGCCCCCGCGCGTCCGCTTTTCGACTCCTTCGACCAGCTGAGCCGACGGCTCGACGCGGCGCTGGCCAGGTGGAGCGCGCTGGCCGGATCCGATGTCCCGGCGCTCGACCAGGCGGCGCGGCGGGCGGGGCTTGCCTGGGTGTCGGTGGGAGGCAAATGAGAATCAAAAGGCGCCCCCCGGGGTGTTAAAATCCAGGTCACATGGACCAGAAACTTGTCGTGCGCGTGTTGTCCGAAATCGCCCATACCGCCTCGGAGACGCTGGAGCTTCAGGAGGTCTTCGACAGGGTGGCGACGTCGATCCGCGAGCTGATCCCCTTCGACAACATGGGGGTCGTCAGGATCCTTGAAGAGCGGTGGGCTGTCCTGCACGCCACCACGGTCCCGTGCAAGATGCACGACCCCCGGTGTACGCAACCGATGCCGCTGGCCAGCTGGTCTCCCCGTCTGCGCCCGCGACCCGATGCGATACCGCGCATCGACGACGCCCCGCTCGAGCTCGATCCGGCGTTTCCGATCGACGCGGGGGTCCTCGAAGCCGGAGTGCGATCGGCGCTCTGGGAGCCGTTTCGTTCGGCGACGTCGTTCAGTGGCGGCGTCTGGTTGAGCGCCCATCAGCCTCGCACGTTCACCGAGGAGCACCAGGAGCTGCTCGGCCCGGTCGCCGCGCTCCTGGGATCGGCCGTGGAGCACTGGCGAATCTGGGACGCCGAGCGGCGACGACGGGAAAGGCTCGAGCAGCTCGAATCGCGTCTCACCGCGTTCGCCGAAGCGCTCGATGTGCGTGAGGTGTTCGGGAAGATCTCAGCCGCGGTGCAGCCGATCCTGCCGCACGATCTGCTGGTGCTGACCCAGCTCGACGATCGGGCGCGCACCTTCCAGGTGGTTGCCCTGGCGGGCACCGCGGACGCGCAGGCGCCCACCGCCCCGGTGCCGCTCACGGAGACCGAGTCGGAGCGGCGTCTGATGGAATTCGAGATCATCCACGACATCCCGGCCGAGTGGAGCTCCGGCACGGTCCGGGAGCGCACCCTGAGGTCCACCGGCATGCGCGCCATGCTGCGCGTCCCGGTGACGCAGTGGGGCGAGGTTCGCGGGTCGCTGAGCTTTCTGCATCGCGAGGCCTCTCGTTTTCGACAGGAAGACGTCGAGGTCGCGCGCCGGCTGGCCGACCGGATCGCGCTGGGGCTCTCGCATCACCGCCTCGCGGAAGAGGCCCGGATCGCCGCCGAGGAGCGGGAGCGCGCCGAGCGGCTGGAGGCGACCGTCGCAAGGCTGACGCGCGAGCTGGAGTCGCAGGAGAGAACCCGGATCGTGGGCGTGTCGCCTTCCTGGAAAGAGGTCATGAACCAGGTCGGCCGTGTGGCTTCCTCCGACACCACCGTGCTCATCGTCGGCGAGTCGGGCACGGGCAAGGAAGTCGTCTCCCGTCTGGTCCACCTCGGGTCGCCACGCGCCGGACGGTTGTTCGTGGCCATCAACTGCGCGGCATTGCCCGAGCAACTGCTCGAGTCGGAGCTGTTCGGACACGAGAAAGGAGCCTTCACCGGCGCCGTCGCGGCGAAGGCGGGCCGGCTGGAACAGGCGTCGGGTGGCAGCCTCTTTCTCGACGAGATCGGAGAGATGAGCCCGCTGGTGCAGGCCAAGCTGCTGCGCGTGCTCCAGGAGCGGGAGTTCCAACGGCTCGGCGGAACACGGACACTGCGCGCCGACGTGCGCCTCATCGCGGCCACCAACCGCGACCTCGAAGCGGCGATCGCGAGAGGGCAGTTCCGCGAGGACCTGTACTACCG
>DASROJ010000332.1:0-2942 GCA_035646975.1 Patescibacteria group bacterium | reverse complement strand
CTGATGGACCACTCGCCGATTGTGGTGCGCCGCGTCTACCTGCGACTGGAAGCCGAGGCGCACCCCTACGCGCCCAAGCCGTATGACTTCCCGCTGCCCACCCCGTGGCGGGATCCGATTCGGCGGGAGGTGCGCCCGATTCCCACGCAGACCGCTGAGTGGGGGCGTTCGGACATCACGACCGTCGCGTGGATCGCGCCCGCGAACCAGCCCGTGTGGCCCGCCAGGCCGCGACAGCAGCAGCTCGCCCGGGCCCAGAACGTCCTGCCGATCACGGCGGCGGCGGCGCCCGCCAACAGCTGGGGCCCCTCGGCCGAGATCCCGGTGCGGCGCCTGCGCTTCTTCGGCCTGTGGCAGTCTCTCGCGCAGGAGGTCACCCCCATCACCTCCACGGTGACGCTGGTCAGCTCGTGGATCAATCTGCCGCCGATGCCGCGCCGGCGCTCGGGCCTGCCCGCTCCCGAGCAGCAAACCTATGCCGGCCCGCCGCCCGCTGTTGAAGTGATCATTCAGGATGCGCCGTGGCGGCCCCTGCTCCCCGACTGGCTGCGACGCCCGCGCTGGTTGTGGACGCTCCTGCACCTGCCCGGGCCGCCCAATCAGCGCACGGTGGCGAGCGGCATCGGCTGTATCATGGTCGACCAGCCGGGGTTGACCGAGCCGCTGCTCCTCGCGCCCCATGTGGAGGCGAGTACCTTGATCGATCCGACGCTCACTGCCTCGTCGCTGGAGGGTCCTGAGCTGTGCTGACGCAACCGTGGCATGACGTCGTTGAGCGGCCGACGTTCCCCTGCACCGAGCTCACCTCGCCGGAGTTCACCGCGACGCTGGTCGGCGAGGATGGCACCACCCCGATCCCCGGCTCCACGCTCAGCAGCCTCGCGCTCACGCTCTACGCGGACAACGGCGACCTGACGATCATCAACGACCGCGACCATCAGGACGTGCTGCAGCAGAATGGCGTCACGGTCGACGAGTTCGGCCTCCTGACGTGGATCCTCGACCCGCTCGATCTGCGCATCCTCGACGACGGGCTCCCCTTCGAGCGGCACATCGCGCTGCTGGAATGGACCTGGGGCGCCGGCCGCGCGGGCAAGTTCGAGCTCGTCCTGGTGGTCCGCAACCTGGCGAAGGTGAGCTGAATGGCGCTGCTCGATTTCGACTCCTACGACTACTACCAGACGGCGAATCTGGGCGAGGTCTACGACGGCGTCGACAACAACGGGGACTTCGGCCCGACCGGCTCCTGCCAGATTGTCACGGGCTTCGGCCGCTGCGGCACCAACTGCCTGAAGGTCACGCCCGGCCCCTCGACCAGCGGCGTCATTCGCGGCGTGGCGGCCTCGGGGAATGTCTGCATCCTCGGGACCGGCGTCAACAACACGCCCACCGGGGGCACGCCCATCCTGTTCAACATCATGCAGGGGATCGTCCCGATCTTCCGCCTCATGCGCGGCGTGGACGGGTCGCTCGTGGGCTTCAGCAACCCCGATGCGGCCTTCCCGCCGACCTCGTTCACCTCCATCGGGGGTCTGCTGCAGGGCAATGCCTGGCACTTCCTCGCGGTCAAGCTCGTGCTCGCCGGCAGCCTCACCGGGAGCGTCACCATCGAGATCGACGGCGTGGTGCGCCAGACGATCACCGGCATCACCACCAGCAACGACGGCGGCGTGTGGACCGGCTACCAGCTCTCGGGGCGGCGCGGGGGCGCGGGTATCACCTGCTACTACGACGACACCTATTGCCTCGATGGCACGGGCCCGGCGCCGTGGAACGATCTGCTTGGCGATGTCCACGTGCAGCGCCTCGCGGAGGTCGCGCCGGGGGATCTCACCCAGTTCACCGTCACCGGCGCGGCCGCCAACTGGGTCGCGGAGTACGATGGCGACACCCCCAACAAGGCGAGCTATGTCGAGGGCAGCACCGCGGGCCTCATCGACACCTATACCTTCGAGGATCTCGCCGTGGTCGCGGGCAACGTCATCTACGGCGTGAAGGAATCGGCGCTCTGCTACAAGGATCTCGCGGGCGGGCGCACGCTGGAGTTCCTCAAGCGCAACGGCGGGGTGAACTACCTCACTGGCGTGCCGCTCGGCATCCCCACCGGGACCAACAACTACGCCTACGTCAAGACGGTGATGGCGACCGACCCCAAGACCAGCGCGCAGTGGGCGAACGAGGCGGCGATCAACGGCAGCAGCGGCAACCAGTTCGGCATGGAGCTCATCACCTAGATGGCCAGCAATATCAAATCCGCCTACGACACCCTCGTCACGATGACCGTGACGAACCTGCAGTCGCTGGCCAGTTCGGCGACGGCGGGCTGGCAGAGTGGGGTCGTCGACAACACCAGCAACCTCTGGCTCGACGCGCTCGTCACGGTCGTGGCCGACTTCGCCAACACCACACCGGCCAACTCGAAGAAGCTGTTCGTGTTCGCCTACGGGGGCATCGAGTCCGGCGTGTACTCCAATCCCGCGAGCGGCACCGAGGGAGCCATCACGCTGCTGGATGTGACGACCACCCCGCAGAACCTGCGCTACCTGGGCGATGTGCCCTACACCACGCAGGACGAGGTCGCGGAGTCCTCGCCCATGTCCGTTGCGGCCGCCTTCAGTGGCGTGCTCCCTCCCTACTGGGGCGTCGTGATCATCAACCACTCGGGTGCGGCGCTGGCCGGCTCGGGCAACACGGTGAAGTGGAAGCCCGTGTACTCGACGGTGGGCTGATGGCGATTGCCGTCTTTCCCCGCGTCGCCTCGCGCTACGCCCGCAACTACGGCCGGCTGCGGCGGGGGCACTGGTCCACCCAGGGGCTGGTGCTGTGCTGCCCACGTGCGAGCCTGCCCGTGAGCACGGAGGGGATTCGCACACTGGGCGCGTACTCCTCGGCGGCGGCGGTCTTTCAGCATCCCGAGGGCATCAACTTCACCGACACGGCCC
>DASROJ010000331.1:0-2286 GCA_035646975.1 Patescibacteria group bacterium | reverse complement strand
CCCTGGTGATGTCCGCCACCAGCCCTTCTTCCGGCATGTTCCACAGGAAGCCCTGCATGCCGGTGGCCCCGGGTGCCAGGTGCATCGAGCCCAGTTCCCTGAAAGCCGGGAAGATCGACGCCGAGCCCGGAGCCTCGCGGCAGAGGCGTTCGATGGCGCGCAGGTCGCCGCGGACTCCCAGCTCGCGGGACAGCCACTCGAGCAGGGAGGAGGAGGCGTTGATGGTGCCCTCGAGCAGATAGCAGCGCCGCCGGCTTCGTGTCCAGGCAAGACTCGTCAGCAGGCCGGTTCGCCTGACGGCGGTGGCGAAGGTCGGAACCAGGACGAACGACCCGGTCCCATAGTTGACCAGCGCCATCGGGCGGCGCGAGGAGTTCGCTCCGCTTCCTGCATCGCCGGCGATGGAGCCCATGGCTCCCACGAGCGCTGCCTGCTGGTCTCCGAGCATCGCCTTGATGGGGATCTTTCTTCCGTCGATCTTCATCGTGCCGAAATCGCCGATGCTGTCCCGCACCTCGGGCAGCAAGGCTCGAGGGACATGGAACAGACTCAGAAGGCGGTCATCCCAGTCGAGCGAACCGATGTTGAAGAGCTGCGTTCGGGCCGCCTGTGTCGGATCGGTGGCATGAACGCTTCCCCCCGTGAAGTGCCAGACCAGGAACGTGGCCACGTTGCCGAAGAGCAGCTCGCCTCGTTCCGCTCGCCTGCGCAGCCCGCGATGAGAATCCAGAAGTCGTGCCACCTTCGTGGCGCTGTAGTGGGGCGACAGGGGCAGTCCCGTGAGGCGTCGAACCATCCCGGCGTGGCCGGACAGCCCTTCACAGAGGTCGCGCGTGCCGGTGCTCTGCCACGTCGGTGCGGCGGACACGGCCCGTCCCGTCGACCGCTCCCAGATGACGAACGTGGAGCGTTGGGACGCCACACCGGCGGAGATGACGTCGACCCCTGCTGCCTGCGCGGAGCGAAGCGCCGCGACGAGGGCGCGTCGCTGCGAGGCGAGGATCTCGCGAGGGTCCTGCTCGACGACACCGCCCCGGCCATGGCGTGTGTGAAGAGACGCGCGCTCCACGCTGACCAGTCTGCCGGACAGCGTGAGGACGGCTGCCTTCGAAGAGGAGGTCCCCTGGTCCAGGGCGAGAATCCCCTTCACAGGCTCAGCTCGAGTCCATCGGCGGCCACTTCGAACCCGCGTCGCTCGATCTCCCGGCGCTCGGGAGTCCCGGACCGCAGGGCGGGATTGGTATGATTCAAATGAATGAAGATCACACGATGACCCAGCTTCACCAGCGGCTCGAGTCGATCCATGGTCGAGGGGATCAGCGGGTGCGGCACATCGGCCATCGAACGGGCGCCCAGCTCGGATGGCGCGTAGAAGGTGCCATCGAGCAGCGCCACGTCCACCGTCCGCGCCACGGCGGCGATGTCCCGATCCCACCGGCTCCAGTCGTCGATATCCGGGATGTAAAGCAGACGCCTCGACGGCCCGCTCACGAGAAACCCGACGACATCCGATTCCTCCTCCCGGTGCGGCACCCGGATCGGCTCCACCTTCAGGCCGGCAGCCAGCTCGAACGATTTTCCCGGTTCGATCGGCTCGAGCTTGATGTGGCCACCCTCCACCAGACGCTTCCAGGGACCGTTGGCCGACAGGAACGACGCCATCCGCGACGTGGCGAACACCGGGACACCTGCGGCCGCGATCGCTTCGCGCCCGAGGTACATCAGCCCGGTGTAATGACCGATATGCGCGTGTGTCAGCAGGATGCCGTCCACCGGCAATCCGCGCGGCCTGGCCTCGAGGCCGCCTTCGCCCAGCGCCGAATCGACCTGGGAGCGGAAGTCCGGCGTGGCGTCGATGAGGAAAACTTTGCGTTGTCCCGCGGCGCCACCGGTGACCAGCGCGAGCGAGGCCACCCTCACGGCCCGGGACGGATCCCGCCGGGCGGCCGCGCAGCATTCCTTCGTGCAGCCGAGATGCGGCACACCGCCATCCTGGGCCACCCCGACAACGCGCGCGATGACGCTTTGGGCCGGCACGGACAGCGGCGTGTGACCGATCGACAGCAGGCTCAACAGGACCCCGAGCCGTCTCACTCGCCTGCCCGATCCACCCGGTGGAACCTCCCCTCGAACAGCAACAACCCCTCCTTACCGGGCGATCCGGCTCCGTCGATCGTGTACAGGTCGCCGTCGGGAGTGGAGAGTATCTGCTCGCGGTAGGATTCCTCCGCCCCCGTGGCGGCATCGCGATGATGCCAGAAGATGGCGTCACCGACACGCCGCCCG
>DASROJ010000330.1:0-5878 GCA_035646975.1 Patescibacteria group bacterium | reverse complement strand
TCGAAGAAGAGCAGGCCGCGTATCTGGCGTATCGAGCCGAAGGGGAATCGCAGCTCGTCAACCAGCGGGAAGCGCAGCTCGAGGTTGGTGTAGGCCAGCCGGTCCCCCACGAACTCCCTGAACCGGTATCCTCTGATCTGGTTGTAGCCTCCCAGCGCCTGGAACTGCGCGCCGTCGCCGTTGCTGATGTCGGCCACCAGCCGCCCGGCGATGAGCGATCGGCTGGTGAGCCGGCGATAGCCGCGATAATCCAGCACGTATCGCATGAAGTTGCCCAGATCGCCGGAAGAGTAAAGCCCGGAGATGACCGACAGCGAGGCGCGCTTGCCCTGCCAGGGGCCGAACGCCTTGAACCGGGTCGTGTCGTTCACCAGCGTGCCTTCGATGAACGGCGAGGTGCCCGAGGCAGATACGAAATCGAGCTCGCCGAACTGAGCGCCGGTATTCGGATCCTCCAGGCCGATCAGGTTGACCTTGAAGGAGTCCCTGTTGAAGACTCCCACTTTCCCCTCGAGCCTCGTGAACTCGCTCAACGGATAGCTGATGCCCGAGTCAGCCGCCGTTTCGCGGCTGACCTGGACACGCCGCAGGCGGCCGCTGATCGTCGGCACGATCACGTAGTCGCGGAAATCCCTCACCCCCGTGAACCATTGCCACCGGTTCTTCAGGTTCGCATAGCCGAGATCCAGGTTGCTGTAATTGCCCAGCGACTGGATCAGCACCCAGAACCGGTGATCTCCCAGCAGGTCGACGAACTGGAGGTTGGCGTTGCCGAACACGGTGCCGTCGCTCGCCACCCCGATGCCGACCGTCGGGGCCGCCTCGACATGGAACTTCAGCTTGTCGTAGTTGCGCTTCTCCGCTTCGTCCAGCGTGAGCTTGAGTGTCGACTCGAACGGCACGATCTCCTGAGGCTCCTGCGCGCGCTCTTCCGGCTTGATCACCTTGACCGGCTTTTCCAGGTCCACCTTGAAGAGACGGAAGGAGAGGCGCCAGAACGCCGAGGCGACTACCTCGTGCTTGCCTTCTTCCTCCGGAAGCTCGCGTGGGCCCAGCTCGCCGCTGATGACGTTGGTGTACTGCTTGATCTCGCCCGTTTCCAGGTCCAGGGAGTAGATGTTGAAGATGCCGTCGGGGCCGGCGTCCGAGGCGTAGTAGACACGCTTGCCGTCGCGCGAAAACGATGGCTGCACGTCGCTGGTCTCGCCGAACGTCACCTGCGTCTTCTGGGCCGGATCCTCGTAGTCGAGCAGGAAGATCTTCTCGTACGAGTTGATTCTCCTGTTGTAGAGAATCGTCTTGCCGTCGGAGGACCAGGACGGGTTGGAGTCATAGAAGACATCGTTGGTGATATTTGTGAGCCGGCTGGTTTCGAGGTTGTACTCGAAGATGTCCACCTGGCCGTCCTTGTTTCCCTCGAAGGCGATCCGCTTGCCGTCGGGAGAGAAGGCCGGCGACTTGGCCACGTCGACGTCGATGACGTCGGAGCGCACCTGCTTGCCGGTGACGGCGTTGTAGAGAAGCAGCAGCCGCTTGTTCTCCTTGCGCGCGAACACCGCGACGTTGTCTCCGTCCGGCGACCAGGACAGATCGTTCTTCCCCTCGAAGATCGCGGTGATCAGGTGGTCGTACTTGTTGGTGAAACCCTTCGTCAGGTTTCGGATCACCTCGCCATCCTTGGCGTTGATGATGAAGATGTCGAGATCCTCGGCCTTGTTGGTCATCACGGCGATCAGATCGCCGGATGGAGACAGCGCCGGCGAAAAGGTCAGGACGTCGGGCAGCTTGATGCCGACCTCCTTGCCATGATCCGCCGGCTCGTTGTTCTGCAGAAGCAGCGGCACGTACTTCTTGAGCAGGTATCGCTTGAACCTCCGGTCGAACTCGTCCGCCTCCACCGCGAAGGTTTCCTTGATGGCCTTCTCGATGTTCGCGCTCAGCAGGATCTTCCGGTACTCGATGAGAAAGCTGCGAATCGACTCCTTGCCGAACTCCTGCTCCATGAAATCGAACACGGCGTGTCCGTACCGGTAGACGAGATAGCTGCTGCCGTAGACCTTCGTGATGGGAGGCACCAGGCCGTTCACCACTGCGTCCCGGATCACCATCTTGTCGAGATTGCTCTCGTCCTTGGCCATGTACGAGGCCAGCCCTTCCATGAGCCATCCGGGCGGGTTGGCCCGCAGCGCGCGCCCGTAGCTGTCCTGGAAGAGAATGCTGAACTCGAAGATGTGGGTCATCTCGTGAGTGATCAGCTTGTAGAGGAAGTCGGGCGGCTGATCGATCGGAGTCACCAGCCTGCGCTCCAGCGGCTCGGAAAAGGCGCCGGTGGACTCGTCGATCTGCTCGAGCACGACGTTGGTCTGCTCGAAGTCGCCGTGGTTCTTGTACATGATGATCGGGATGCGGAACTTCGGCTCGTGGTCGAGCGCCTTGCTCAAGTAGAGATAGGAGCTTTCCGCGTAGGAGACCATCTGCTCGAGGAACTGCTCTTCCTCGGGATAGTAGTAGATGTCGAAGTGTGGGGCGCGGTAGACGTGCCAGTCGAACTTCTCGTAGATGACCTTGTTGCGGCCGAACCGGGTGTAGTCGAGCTGGGCCCCCGCCTCGGGCGCCATCAGACCCGCCAGAGCCAGGACCACCGCGAGCGCCACGTGCCTTCGCGTCATTGGGGCGTCACTCCGTGAAGAGGTACCTCGTCTCCACCCGGGTTCGAGGCGTGAGGATTCCCAGCACGCTCTCACCGAGCCGCTCGAATAGGTCGTTCAGCACGCTGAGGTCGTCGTTCGACTTGCCGTCGAAGGCCGCCCCCTCGGTGAAATGATCTTCGTACAACAGCTCTCCAGAGGACCCTCTGAAGAAGTAAAGCCCCATCTCGAGCTTGAACGACTCGCGCTCGACCCAGCGCGAGCGGCGCATCCGCTGCCCGGTCAGCTCCGAGATGACATCCTCCTGCATGAAGCCGGACTCGTCGTGCGAGCTGAAATCCACGGTGCCGCCGACGATGATGTCGGCGTTGAACCGCGCCCCGAGGCGCTTCCAGTAGGCGGCGTTCCGGATGGCCTCTTCGATCGACTGCTCGGGCAGAGGCAGCGAGTCGGCCTCGATGATCTCGAACTTCGTATTCTTCCTGAGCAGGTCACGAAGCGACCGGTTCACCTCGCGGTCGATGTCGACCTCCGGGTTGTCGTTGACGCGAAAGCCGCCCACCAGCAGTCGGCTCATGCCGGTGGTGTCGATCTTCTGGGGCGTGGGCAGCTTGACCTGCACCTCCACCGCTCCGGCCAGCGACGGGACAACCGCCGCGGCCGTCATGACGCAGCCGACCACGATTTCACGGAGCACCGCTTCCCCTGTGGGTGGATTTCATGTAGTTCTGAAACCGGTCGTAGTTCTCCCGGATGCGCTGTTCCTTCGGGGCAAGCGCGATGGCCTTCTCGTAGGCCTGGCGCGCGGCGTCGAACTGCCCGAGACTTTCGCGCGCCACCGCGAGATTGCACCAGGCCCGGGCGTTGCCCGCATTCGCCTGCACCGACTTCTCGAAGCGGAACGCGGCCTCGTTCCAGGATCCTTTCAGAGCCACCTTCACGCCGAACTCGAGCTGTTGGGTGGCTGAATCCTTCTGGACGGCGGGCACCGCCCAGGCAAGACAGAGCATCAGCGCAAACAGGAGCGGCCTTGTCCGGGTAGAGATCGGGAAGCGGTTCACGGAAATCCCAGTATTTTCATCGGTTAACCTGCATCCTGCCGAAGCGTGCGGAGTATAAACCAGCCTCCAGTACCCCTTCAATCAGCGCATCACGTATCCACGTCGGGCGAACACTTCCGCGCCTGAACGTGAGACACGCAGTTCGATGGCGCGATAGCCGGTCTTTTTCGGCTGCGGCGGCTCGTACCCCAGCAGGTAACGGCTGCCAATCGACTCGCCGATGCGGGCGAACGCCTCGCGCAGCTCGCTTGCCGAACGGGCCGTCGCCACCTCACCGCCCGTCTGCTCCGTCATCTGCTTGAGCGCCGCGCCGCCGCTGCCGGTCCCCGCGTTTCCGTAGGCCAGGGCAAACACCGTGATATCGGCGGCCTGGGCCGCGTCGATCGATCTTCTCAACCTTCCCTGGGACGCCTCGGCTCCTTCCCCCTCGTGCTCCGTGTCCTCCCCATCGGTGAAGATCAGCAGCACGCGGGCCCCGGGCCGCTTGCCCAGATACATCGAGCCGATGCGGACCGCCTCGTAGAGCGCCGTGCGCGTTCCGTCGACCCGGGCGGCCGCCACCGCGGTGGCGATCAGACGCGCCTCGAAGGTGAAATCCTGCTCCAGGAACACCTGGTCGTTGAAGGTCATGAACGCGAGCGATGTCCAGCCGGGCTGCGTCTGGAGGAATCCGGCGATCGCCTTCTGCGCCGACCAGAGCTGCCCCTCCATGCTGCCGCTGTTGTCCAGCGCCACGGCGATGGAGGCGGGCATCGGCTCGGAGGAAAACGAGGTAATCGTCTGGGCGACGCCGTCCTCCAGCAGGGTGAAGTCAGAGGAGGTCAGACCCGTGACCGCGCGGCCGCCCACGCGCACCACCGCGGGGACCAGCACCAGGTTGACCCCCACCGCGTCGACGAACGGGTAGGACGGGGAAAGAACCGACAGCGTGGATCTGCCGCCATCCCTGGCCACCGCGGTCAGCTCGAGGCGATGCCGGTCCAGCGCCGCGCCGACATCGACCTCCCATTCGTACGGGGGCCTGGAGTCGGCGCCCAGCTCGCGGCCGTCCAGCGAGAGGTTCATCCAGGAGATTTTTTCGAACGGTTTGCCGGACGGATCCAGCGCCACCGCCACGACGCGCGTCCGGCCCACCAGGTAGAGCGGGTCGGGCGCCACGAGGCGAAGCGTCCAGCCGGACGCAGACGGCGTCGCGGGCTGCGCTTGCATTCCTGAAAAGACCGCAAGCAGGCAGAGCATCAGGATCGGCACGACGACAGTATAAACTGCCTTCGATGAGCGCTGACCAGACCGGCGGACCCGTGACCATCGTCCCCACCGGCCCGCTCGACATCGAGATCGAGGCCCCACCGTCCAAGAGCCTGACCATCCGCGCGATGGCGGCCGCGGCGCTGGCCGAGGGGCGCTCCGCACTGCGTCAGCCGTTGTTCTCGGACGATACCTACCTCATGGCGCGGGCGCTTGGCGCGGTGGGCGTCGAGGTGGCCCGACGCGGTTCATCGGTGGTGGTGGAGGGGTGCGCGGGTCGCCTGCCCGCTTCTTCGGCCAGTCTCGAGCTGGGAAACGCCGGCACGCCGCTGCGGCTGATGACGGCCATCTGCTGTCTCGGTCGCGGGAGGTTCCTGCTCGACGGCTCGGCCCGGATGCGCGAGCGTCCCCTTTCTCACTTGATCGATGCTCTCGAATCGCTGGGTGTGAGGATTCGCTCGGTGCCCGGCAACGGCTGTCCCCCCGTGGAGATCGAAGCTGACGGGTTTCCAGGAGGCCGCGTGCAGCTCGCGGGCAGTGTGTCCAGCCAGTACCTGTCGGCCCTTCTGATGACGGCGCCCTGCGGCGCCGCGGATCTCGAGGTCGAGGTGACCGGCGCGCTGGTCTCGCGACCATATGTCGATCTGACAATTGCTGTCATGGCGGCGTTCGGCGTGCAGGTGGATCGCGATGAGTACCGATCGTTTCATGTCGGCGCGGGTCAGCCCTACAGCGCGCGCGTGTATCCGGTGGAAGGTGACGCGTCGAGCGCTTCGTATTTCTTCGCGGCGGCCGCAATCGCGGGAGGGCGGGTTCGCGTGAGCGGGATTCCCGCGGATTCGAAGCAGGGTGACCTGCGCTTTGTCGAGCTGCTCGCCGCGATGGGTTGCCGGGTGCGAAGAGAGGCGGGCGTGGTGGAGG
>DASROJ010000329.1:0-5470 GCA_035646975.1 Patescibacteria group bacterium | reverse complement strand
GCGATGATTCCCGCGCGCGCCGCGCCGAGCCTCCCCTGGTACGAATGCGCCGCGCCGAACACGCCGGCCGCCAGAACCGCGGCCAGCCCCCGCGACCCCACCAGCAGGGCGATACGCGACACGAGGAAGCCCCGGTAGAGGAACTCCTCGCACACCCCGGCGGTGGGCGAGACGATGAGCAGGATCCAGGCGATCTCGACAGGGTCGGTGGGTCTGAGCCGCTGCAGCGCCTCTTCTTCGGCGGGCATGCCCAGCCACGGGCGCAGCCGATGGCTCAGCGCGAAGAGAAGCAGCCCCGCCGCCGCCAGCAGGAGGGTCCAGACAAGGAAGGTGGACAGGGACCCGTCGAACGGCTTCGCGGTGACAAAGACATCGGCGAGTGTCTGACCGTCCAGCTTGACGACGAGGAATCCCAGCGCGGCCAGCACCCAGAGACTCGCGCAGATGCTGCCATAAAGCGATCTGCGCGGCAGGTTCATGCCGGCACCCGACCGCAGGCTGCGGGCCGACATGGTCGGCACCAGGAGCGCAAGCACGACAACATACGCCCACGACCAGACGCTCACCGCAGGGCTCCTGCCGATGGACGGTCTGCTAAATGCCCCGCAACCGCGTGGCGGCGGCGACGCGATCCACCGCGACGACGTAGGCCGACTGCCGCATCGGGATCTTGCGCGACATCGACAGCGCCGCCACTTCACGGTAGGCCCTGGTCATGATCTTCTGCAGCTCTTCGTTGACCTTGTCCTCCTCCCAGAAGAACTGGGTGAGGTTCTGGGTCCACTCGAAGTACGAGACCGTGACGCCGGCGGCGTTGGCAAGGATGTCGGGGATCACCGGGATGCCCTTTTTCTCGAGGATCTCGTCCGCCCGGGCCGAAGTGGGCGCGTTGGCCGCTTCGGCGATCATCCGGCACTTGAGCCCTTCGACATTGCTCGAGCTGATGACGCCCCCGATGGCTGCCGGCACCAGCACGTCGCACTCCAGCAGCAGCAGGTCGTCGTTGGATATCGGCGAGGTGCCCGGCAGCCCTTCGAGGCGTTTCTTCTCCTTGACATGGGCCATCGCTTCGGCGATGTCGATGCCGTCCCGGTTCAGCACTCCGCTGAATTGATCCGAAAGCGCGATGACCCGGCAGCCCATCTCGTGGAGAAACCGCGCGGCGTAGCTGCCCACGTTGCCGAAGCCCTGGATGACCACGCGCGCGTCCCGCAGCGTGATGCCGTGCTCGGGGGCCGCCTCGGCGACGACCATCGCCACGCCACGGCCGGTGGCCGCCTCGCGCCCCTTCGATCCGCCCAGTTCGACCGGCTTGCCGGTCACCACCGCGGGGGTGTGGCCGTGCTTGCGGCCGTATTCGTCCATCATCCAGGCCATGACCTGGGCGTTCGTGTTCATGTCGGGAGCGGGGATGTCGCGGTACGGCCCGAGGATGAGCGCGATCTTCGAGGTGAACCGGCGTGTGAGCCGCTCGAGCTCCCACTTCGACATCCTGGCCGGGTCGCAGGTCACTCCTCCCTTGGCGCCCCCAAACGGGATGTTCACCAGCGCGGTCTTCCAGGTCATCAGCTCGGCCAGCGCGCGCACCTCGTTGAGATCGACCTCCGGGTGGTAGCGGATGCCACCTTTCTGCGGGCCGCGCACGCCATTGTGCTGCACGCGATATCCCACGAACGACTCCAGGTGTCCGTCATCCATCCTGATCGGGATCTCGACCCGTATCTCACGGTGCGGGATCTTCAGCAGTATCCGCATCTCGCGATCGAGACCCATGAAGTCCGCGGCCTTGTCGAAATAAAAGTTGGCCGTCTCGTACATGCTCATCCGCGCGCGCGACATCAGCGGCTCCCTTCTGCGTTGTCGATGGTCGGTTCGACCTGGCCGCCGGGCAGGCTCATGTCGTTTCTGCCGTCATGCCCGGCCGGGCCGGCCTTGCTGACCGATTTCTCAAGAAAGTCTTCTATGGTGCGCAGACAACGACGTGTGTGCGTGAGGAACACATGGTGGCCCGAGGACGGAATGGCTTCCACGCGCATGAACGGGTAGATCTTCGGCAGATCCTCGATGTTGCTGTAGGGCGCCACGCCATCACGAACGCCGTGGATCAGGAGGACCGGCCGTGAGGCGAGCTTCGTCAGGGACTCGTCCACCCTGTAATTGAGCAGGCAGTGCTCGAGCGTCGAGGTCAACGAACGCATCGTGAACTTGCGGCAGTCGGCCAGCACTCCCCAGGGGAATCTCACCATGTACTTGATGAAGAGGTCCACGCCCGAGCGCCGGATCTGAGAGATGTTCTCGGAGAGGGAGCTCTCGTTGAGCAGCTTCCGGTACGAGGGCGAGCCGAGCCAGAAGAGACGATGGGCCTCCTCGGCGGATTGAAACCTCGGCAGGTTGATCAGCACCAGCGCTTCGACATCCTCGCTGTGCTCGATGGCGTAATCGATGGAGATCAGCGCCCCTAGTGAATGGCCGACCAGCACGTGCTTGCGTCCTGCGATGCCTTCCTTTTCGAGAAAAGCCCTCAGGCTCGCCCGGAACCGCGGGATCGTGTAGTCGACCGGCGGCTTTGGTGAGAGCCCGAATCCCAGCAGATCGGGAATGATGATCCGGTACCTGCGCGCGAGCTGGGCGACACGCTTCTCCCAGTAGCGGCGCGACCCGGTGATGCCGTGCAGGAAGATGAGCGGGCGGGCTCGCGGATCTCCCATCCTGACGGCATGAAGGGTTCCGTCGTGACCGAAGGCATGATTGTCGTGGGCGTGAAGTGTCATATGGAGTTCGGGAGGCTACCCACCCCTCTGTTTGTTGTCAATTTGCCGCAGGAGGATCCTGCCTTCATCGGTTTCGGCCAGACCCGGCACCGCCGCCAGGGTCGCGCGGGCGCGGTTGAACATGCCGCGCCTGCGGAAGGCCTGCGCCAGTCCGACATAGTACATCCGGCGCGACTCGGAGTCGCCGAGATTGGCGACGTAACCGCCGGGATCCACCGTGACACGCTCGACCTCGAGCGTGTTGGCCCCACGTGTCTCGTAATGAAGGCTCTTGGGCGCGTGGAACTCGATGAGAGCGTTGTCGTCCGTGTTGAGCGGCGCGTTGCCGGCGAACAGGCTCATCTCCCGGCTGCCGAAGACAAAGTACGACATCAGATCCTGCGGGGTGACGACGTTGACGCGTCGGAGGTCCGTGGTCACTGACAGCTCCCGCATCCGGGCGCCCAGATCGTCCAGATCGAATTCGAGCGGCTGATCCGAGCCCACGAGGATGAGATCCGCATCCGTGATGGTGTTGAAGATCAGCACGTGGGGGAACACCGAATGGAAAGTCGCCGCCAGTGATTTCAGGTCGGGCGGCGACATCCCGTAGAGCTGCAGCCACTGCGCGAAGACGCCGCCTGGCTTGAGACGCCGGCGGCCGATCTCGAAGAACTCCCGCGTGAAAAGGTTCGAGGCCACGGTCATCCAGGGATTCGAGGGCTCCGAGATGATGACGTCGTAGGCCTTGTCGTTCACCAGCAGAAAGTTTCGTCCGTCGTTCCGGATGACCTGCACGCGGGGATCGTCCAGCGGCCGATGGTTGTAGGGATCGAAGAACCGCGAGGCTTCGATGATCGCGGGCTCGATTTCCACCGCCGTGATCGAATCCAGCGGATAGCAGGTCGCCGCCCCGACGGTGATGCCGCTGGCGTATCCGATGACCAGGGCGTCCTTCGGATCCTTCGCAAGAAGCAGCGGCAGGTGCCCCGAGAGCAGCTGCGTGGGCAGATCCCCGGCCGACGACGCGTCGATCTTGCCGTTCACCGCCAGCAGGATCACCCCCGTGCTCTTCTCTTTCATCACCAGCACCGACGTGGTCATGCCGTCCTTGTAGTACTGCTGCTCCACGTCGCCGGCCATGAATTGATAGAACCCCTCGCGCGTCAGGTCCTTCTCTTCCATGTCATCGGCGTACTGGTAGACGCCGCTGTTCATGACCAGCGTGTTCCATGGCGGCGCGAACAAGACGAGACCGGCGCCCATCAGCGCGATCGACACGCCCCCCGCGATGCGGCGGCCCGTCGACCACCCGGTCATCTCCCGCAGCGCGCCGGTGGCGCCCACGACGAGGATCGCCGCCAGCGCGAGATCGCCGACGATTGCCAGCAACAGGCTGTTCTGAATACCCAGTGTCGGGATCAGGAAAAACCCGCTGATGAACGATCCGAAGATCGTGCCCAGGGTATTGGAGGAATAGACCACGCCGACGGACCTCCCGAGGCGCGAGAGGCGGGGCGCGCAGTACTTGATCACCAGGGGGAAGATCCCGCCCAGCAGCAGCGTGGGTGGCAACATGACGGCGAACGCCATGCCGAACTTCAGCGCGAAGATCGAGACGTTGCTGCCCCGCACGTCGTGATAGATGCGGGCGAACTGGTAGGGCAGCTCCGAGAACAGCAACAACGTGCAGAACGCCGCCAGCGCCGTGCCTGTCAGCAGCGCGATGAGCCCCTCGACCGCGAAACGCCCCCTCAGCCGATCGGCGAGGCGCGCCACGATGGCCGCGCCGCCGGCCAGCCCGACCAGGAATGTCGTGAGCATGATGGTGAAGGCGTAGACACTGCTTCCGATGATCAGCGCCAGCACGCGCGTCCATGCGATCTCGTACATCATCGCCACGAAGCCGGAGCCCGCCAGCACCCACAGCAGCAGACGCGCGTCACCGGGCATCGGCACCGGGTGCTCCGGTTCGGGCCGGGCCGCGCGCGCCGCCATCGATCCCGGCGTGTCGCCCCGGGCGGAGGGCCTGCCGAGCCAGATCGCCGCCACGCCGATGAGTAGGTTGAGCGCGGCGGCAAACAGGACCGTGTTCTTCGTCCCCCAGCCGGGGATGAGCAGAAATCCGGTCATGGCCGTGCCGATCACGGCGCCGAAGGTGTTCACGGCGTAGAGCGTGCCCACCGACATCCCGATCGACTCTTCGCGCGTCGCGACGAACCTGGCGAGCACGGGCAGCGTGCCTCCCATCAGGGTGGTGGGGACGATCAGCACCAGCAGCACGAACGCGAACCGCAGCAGGCTGAAGACGAAAAAGTCGGGCGTGAACGACACCCAGATGGTCTTGTAGACGGGCACCAGCGCATCGAAGAGAAACGGCACCGCCAGCGCGTAGATCCCGATGCCGATTTCGAGCTGGCCGTAAAGAGCCACCGGGTTCCTGTGGCGATCCGCGAACCTTCCGAACAGGAATGACCCGAGGGCGAGGCCGCTCATGAAGGCCGTGAGGATGGTGCTCACCGCGAACTGGGTCGAGCCGAAGATGAGGATCAGCATCCGGAGCCAGAGCACCTCGTAGACGAGGGCCACGGCGCCTGAGATGAAAAAGAGGATGAAGATGGCCGCTCTGGCGGGCATTGCGGGCGATAATAATGCACCCCCAGGAGACGATCAACCCTCCGGTTTTTCAAATACTTAACGCGATCGCCGCATTGACAGGC
>DASROJ010000328.1:0-19792 GCA_035646975.1 Patescibacteria group bacterium | reverse complement strand
GGTGATCTTCGGAATGGACTGGCGGCTCTCGATCATCGCCGTGGGCGTGCTTCCGTTGTTCATCGTGCCGACGCGGCGCGTGGGGCAGATACGAAGCCGGCTCTCGGGCCAGACACAGGAACGTCTCGCCGAGCTGACCTCCTATATCCAGGAGACCCTGTCGGTGAGCGGTTTCCTCCTGTCGCGTCTGTTCGGGGCCCAGACCCACGAAAGCCGGCGCTTCCGGGAAAAGGCCGCCGCGGTGCGCGACCTCCAGATCCGTCAGAACACCGTCGGGCGCTGGTTTCTGATGTGGCTGATGATGTTCGGCAGCATCGGGCCGGCCTTGATCTACATGTTCGGCGGCCACGAGGCGATCGCGGGACGCATCACGATCGGAACGGTCATCGCCTTCGTGACCTATCTCGGCCGGCTGTACATGCCCGCTTCGGCGCTCGTGAACGTGCATGTCGACATCATGAGCGCCGTGGCGCTGTTCCGGAGGATCTTCGAGTACCTCGATCTTCCCGTCGAGATCGCCGACCCGGAGCGTCCCGTGCGGCTGGCGAGCCCGCGCGGCGAGCTGCGCTTCGAGAGTGTCTGGATGGGCTACGAAGAAGGGCGCTGGACCCTCTCGGATGTTTCTTTCGAGGCCCTCCCCGGGAAAATGGTCGCGCTGGTCGGCCCCAGCGGAGCCGGCAAGACCACGCTGACCTATCTGGCCTCCAGGCTCTACGATCCGATGCGCGGGCGCGTCACGTTCGACGGTGTCGATCTGCGGCAGATCGCGCTGGAGGATCTCTCCCGCTGGACTGCGAAGGTCACGCAGGAGACCACACTCTTCCACGCGACCGTCGAGGAGAATCTCAGGTACGCCAGACCCGATGCCACCCCCGTCGAGATCGAGCAGGCCTGCAGGCTCGCCCAGATCCAGGACGTGATCGAAAAGCTGCCGCAGGGGCTGGCCACCGTCATCGGCGAGCGTGGCTACAAGCTCTCCGGCGGTGAACGCCAGCGCCTGGCCATCGCGCGTGTCGTGCTGCGCGATCCGAGACTGCTGATCCTGGACGAGGCCACATCCTCGCTCGACTCGCACTCCGAGGCCTTGATACAGCAGGCCCTGGAGCCCTTGCTGGAGGGCAGGACAAGCCTGGTGATCGCCCACCGTCTCAGCACGATACTGCGCGCCGACACGATTCTGGTGATGGACCAGGGGCGCATCGTGGAGCGGGGCACGCATGCCGGCCTGATGAGCGCCGGCGGTCTGTACGCCCGGCTCTACGACCAGCAGTTCCGCACGGCGCTGGCCTGACACGGTCATCGTTCCAATTATGCGCCAAGGACCTCGGGTCATAATTCCTACGCGCGCGGCGCTGCCCTCACCACCCGCCTCGGACTGCCTGCTCCGCTGATAACACCTTGATCCGAAGCGAGAACCAGCCTCCCCTCGGAATCTGCAACGCAAGGCCGGTACCTGGATCGGCGCTTGCAATACCGCGGTTCAGCGCAAAACAAACCGGGGGGATAACCATGCAAAGGGCAAGAAGGGCAATCCATCAGGTCGCCGTGGCCTCGATAATGATGGCCGCGGTTTCGTGCGTCTGCTCGGTGGCGCGGGCAGGCGATCTCAATGGCTTTCTACCGGAAAAGGGTCATGGCGACGTGGCGCTTTCGTTCACGTCGGAGGGGTACGACAAGTTCTGGGTCGGCGGAACCAAGGTCGAGGACCCGGGAGTGGGCAGTGTCAGGACTCAGAGCCTCTCTCTCTGGTTCCGGTTCGGGCTCACCGATCGACTGTCGATGACCGGAGATGTCCCTTACATCCATACCAAAGGCGACGGTCTGGGCGGGTTCGAGGAGCGCGACGTGCAGGATCTCACGCTCGCCCTGGAGTACCGTATCGCGTCGTGCGGGGACAGCGTCCGAAGCGATCTGGTCGGGGCCGTTGGCTATCGCTCCGACGTGGCCAGGTACGAGGCAAACCTGCCGGTCGACGTGGGGGATGGCACCGACGACTGGCTCTTCCGGCTCGTCTACCAGTTGAGGGTTCGCAACTTCTATTTCTCCCAGCAGGTCGGCCTGGACGTCCGAGGACAAGACGCGCCCGACGGAGTGCCTCTCTATACCGAGGTCGGGCAAACCTGGGGACGTATTACCGGGACCGGATTCTACTCACGTTTCATCGCTCACGGTGGCACGGATATCGGTGCCCCGGGCTTCACGTTTCCCAGCAATGGAGATGAATACACCCGCGTCGGGGCCCGTGTCTACGGGCGTGTCTCCGACCACTTCGGACTCTCCGGCAGTTACTTCACCACCTTGACGGGACGCAACACAGGGGACTCGAGCGGATTTTCAGGCGGAGTCGTGGCCAGCTTCTAGGGGGAGAACATCATGAGGATCGACTCGAAACGACGGACGATCGCGGCGCTGATGGCCGTGGTCTGTCTGATGCTCAGCGCACCGGCCGCAGAGGCGGCGAAACCAGCAGCGCAATTCAGCTCCGATCTCGCCGTGAGGTGGTTCAGTCTGCTGCACGGGGTCATCAAGACGGAGAAGCTCAACCCGGTGGTGGCTTCTCGCGTCATTGGCTATTCCAGCGTCGCGTTCTACGAGGCCCTGGCTCCCGGCATGCCCCATCACCGATCGCTCGTCGGGCAGCTCAACGAGCTGGATTCGCTGCAGGCGGTGCGGCCCGGCCGCAACTTCGACTGGCCGTCGGTGGCCAACGCCGCGATGGCAAGAACCCTTCGGGCGTTCTTCGCCGCGGCGACGCCCGACTCGCTGGCACAGATCAACGCTCTCGAGCTGGAGATCGCCTCGGCGCGCCAGGCAGCCGTCAAGTCGAAGCTCCAGAGCGTTTCTGCCGCTCAAGGACGCGCGGTGGCCGACGCGGTTCTCGCGTGGGCCGGCGGCGACGGCTTCGCCACCGCAAACAATTGTCCGTTCACACCACCGGCCGGTCCCGGTCTCTGGGTGCCAACGCTCCCACTGTTCAAGCCGGCGCTGCAGCCCTGCTGGGGACAGCTCAGGCCGTTCGTGCTGTCGTCGGGTGGCGAGTGCGCGCCACCACCGCCACCGGCGTACTCAATCGATCCGTCGTCGGAGTTCTACGCCCAGGCGAACGAAGTGTTCACGACCGTGAACACCCTCACGCCGGTTCAGGAGGAGATCGCTCTTTTCTGGTCGGATGACCCAGGACCGCCCGGCACGCCGCCGGGTCACTGGGTCTCCATCGTGAACCAGCTCGCTGTCAGGGACGGCTACACGCTCGAGGAGGCGGCGGAGGCGTATGCGCGGGTCGGCATCGCCGTTGCCGACGCGTTCATTTCCTGCTGGCAGGTGAAATTCCAGCACAATCTGCTCCGGCCCATCACGTACATCCAGTCGGTCTTCAATCCTGCGTGGCTGCCCCTGCTGGCGACCCCGGCTTTCCCGGAATACACCTCGGGGCACTCGGTGCAGTCAGGCGCCGCCGCCCAGACGCTGACCGACATGCTGGGCGACGTGGCGTTCACCGACCACACGCATGACGCTCGGGGTCTGGCGCCCCGCTCGTTCGCCTCATTTGCGGCCGCCGCGGACGAAGCTGCGATCTCCCGCCTGTATGGCGGCATCCACTATCGCGAGGCCATCGCGAAGGGACTCGAGCAAGGTCGTTGCATCGCCGGGGCGATCCGGGATCGCGTCATCTTCAGAAAGGATCAGGAGCCGGAGGACTGATCGCGTCACCGTCGGGCATGGCGGGCCATCGAAATAACCTCTGCTCTTTGCACCCCGGAATGTGTCGAAGCGGTGGAGGCGGCCCGCCATGCCCATCCCATTCTCTCCGCGGGAAGCCACCGGGGACATAATTGAGCCTTTGACACGCAGAATTGTCCGCCGGACAGCTTCCTATCCCGATTGACCTGCTTGACGCGTTGCTTTCAGGTCATTGGTCCAATTCTCACAATGGAAATGGCCTTGATTGGAATTCGCTGCTGTTATCCAGGCAAGACCCTTCGCACGCCTCCCATGCCTTCTCCCCTTCCGGAAAGAATGGCGCCGGTGCGACATGACGACGCCAGATGTCCTGACGGCGACTCCGAACCCAGAGGACCCCGAATTGCCCGTCCGGCATGTTGTTCATCGGATCGACCTGATTGACCTATTGCGTTCGAGCCATATATTCGAACAGGTCAGTGCGAGACGACGTCCTGCAACGTGTCGACCCGCCGGCATCGACGAACACAAGGTGCCGATGACACAACAAAGTACCCCGCACGCTTCCCACCGCCCCCCGCTTCTGGGATGAAGGGCGGCGGCCCGGAGTCACGGGCTGCCGGCCGACGCTTCCGGCCGCATCGACAGCAGGCCGAAGTGATTCATGAAAGCGATCTCATCCACATGGGCACCCGTGCGCCCGAGCGAGGAACTCATGAGCCACCTGCAGACCTTCATCCTGTCCTCCCTGTGCGCCCTGAGCCTCGCCGTACTGCCAGCCCAGGCGGCCACCGCGTCGTTGACCGTCGCGTGGGACGGCAATACCGTGGATCTGGACCTCGCCGGCTATCGGGTCTACCAATCCACCGATTCGACGGTGTTCAGCCTGACCCCTTCGCAGGCTCAGGCTCTTGCAACCACGCGTGACGTGACTCGTCTGACGACGTCCACCATGATTTCCGGTCTCGACCCGACGCAGGTCTACTGGTTCGCCGTGACCGCCCTGGATACCAGCGCCAACGAAAGCGGATTCTCCAACGTCGTCTCGGCGCAGCCCAGGGACACCCTGTCTCCGGTGGTCTCGCTCACGGCGCCGTTGTCCGGTGCGGCTGTCTCCGGCTTCGTCAACATGACGGCCAACGCCTCGGATGACGTGGGCGTGACCGGAGTCCAATTCCTCGTCGATGGCATCGATACGGGCGCGGAAGACACACTCGCCCCGTTCTCGGCGCAATGGAATTCCACCGGCGCGAGCGGCGGGTCGCACATGATTTCCGCCAGAGCCCGCGACGGCGCCGGCAACACGACAACGTCGGTTCTCGTCCAGGTGACCACCTCGACCACGTCCACCGACACGACCTCGCCAACGGTCGGGATGAGCACGCCGGCGGGAGGTTCCACCGTGCAGGGCAGCGTCACCATTTCGGCCGCCGCCAGCGATAACGTCGGCGTCTGGTCCGTTCAGTTCCTGCTCGGCGGAGTGCCCCTCGGCGCGGAAGACACCACGGCTCCCTACGCCATCAGCTGGGACACGAACACGCTGCCAAACGGCCTGTACAGCATCTCAGCCAGGGCGCGCGACGCCGCTGGCAACATCGCCACGACCGACGGACGCAACATCACGATCGGTAACACGACGACTCCGCCCTGTCCGGATGTCGACGCCGACGGTGTGTGTGATGCCACCGACAACTGCCCGGCGAACTACAATCCGGGCCAGCAGAACACCGACGGCGATGCCGAAGGTGGCGATGCCTGTGACATCACCATCATCTTCCCGCTCTCGGGCGACGTGACCTGCGCCGACCCTCCCCCAACCATCCGGTGGACTCCGGAGATCTACACCTCCTTCAAGGTCTCCATCGGCACGACGACGACCTTCGCGACGGCAGTGAGCAACGGCAACCGTTGGCTGGCCACCACCTCGTGGACCGTCAGTCCCTCGAGCTGGAGCAGCATCTGCGGGAACCTGACCTCGAACCTGTACATCAGGGTGCTGGGCAGAACCGGCAAGCAAGGCAGCCAGGAGTACAGCGAGACGCAGACGATCACCGTCAGGTAGCTTCGCAGTTCTGAGCGGGCGGCGACGCGACACCGGAAGAAGTCGACATCGCCGCCTGCCAGATGCGATATCGGCATCGTCTGGCTTGACTCGCCCGTTGATCTCGCTATATTCGTGAGTGCGGCGGCGATTCGGAACATTCATTGACTGAGTCGCCGACAACCATGCTGGAGAGCACATCAGGACCCGCTGAAAGCCGACGCACCACTCCCACGGCACCCCGCCCGGGGAGGGCAGTACGGTGGCCAACCCCCGCTGGCCGCCGACCACACGAACTCGCAAGATAGCGGATTCGGCGTGGAACACCGCGACATTCGATAGAAGACTGCCAAACCGGACACAGTCCCACGTGGCCGGGAGCGCAGAGAGTCTGTGTGGCAGGTGTGGAGGGGTTGATGGGCCGGCATTCCGCCTTCGGCAGGATTCTCCAAACCGCCGTGCTGGCGGGCCTCTGCGTCATGGGCCTGATCTCGGAGCCGATGCTTGCGGCCACGACCGGCTCGCTGACGGTCATGTGGAATGCCAACACGACCGACTCGGATCTCGCGGGTTACCGGGTCTATATCTCCACCGACTCGGGCGTTTTCAGTCTGACACCGGCTCAGGCCGCCGCGGTGGCCACCACCCGCGTTGTCAATCCCCCAGCCACGCAGACCCTCATCACATCGCTCGATCCGACAAAGGTTTACTGGATCGCCGTGACCTGCTTCGACACCAGCGCGAACGAGAGCGGCTTTTCCAACGTCATGTCCGGGCAGCCGCGGGATGTGACGGCGCCCACGACATCGATGACAGGACCCGCCGCCGGCGCCACCCTCTTCGGGACCGTGACGGTTTCAGCCACCGCCACTGACGACGTGGCCGTGGTCGGCGTGCAGTTCAAGGTGGATGGAAACAACATCGGCGCCGAGGATACCAGCTCTCCGTTCTCGATCCTGTGGGACACGACCACGGTGACCAACGCCTCCCATGCCGTCTCGGCGGTGGCGCGCGACGCAGCTGGCAACATGACCACGTCGACGCGAACGGTCACCGTGAACAATCCCGACACCACGCCTCCGACGGTTTCCGTCAGTGCGCCGGCCCCCGGCGCCGTGGTCCTGGGCGCCGTGAGCGTGACGGCAAACGCCTCGGACAACGTCGGCGTCGCAGGAGTGCAGTTCCTGGTGGACGGGGTGAGCTATGGCGCGGAGGACACCGTGGCGCCGTATGCGATTTCGTGGAACACCGCGTCGCTGATCAATGGCATCCATACGCTGAGCGCGCGCGCGCGCGACGCGGCGAACAACAGGACCACCTCGAGCGCCGTCAGCGTCACGGTGAACAACCCCGACCTGACGCCTCCCAGCGTGGCGATGACGGCCCCGACGAACGGGACCACCGTGGGCGGCGTGGTCATCGTCTCGGCCAACGCGAGCGACAACATGGGCGTTGCGGGAGTCCAATTCAGGATCGACGGGGCCGACCTCGGCTCCGAGGACACTACGGCGCCCTATGCGCTCACATGGTCGACCACCACCGCTTCCAACGGTCTGCACACCCTGGCAGCCGTGGCCCGTGACGCCGCCGGCAACAGGACCACTTCGATCGCGTTCAACGTGACCGTGAACAATACGGACCTGACCCCGCCCACGGTCTCGATGTTCGCGCCCACGGGAGGCGTCACCCTCACCGGCACGACGGTGCTCTCGGCCAGCGCCGCCGACAACATCGGCGTGATCGCGGTGCAGTTCATGCTCGACGGGAGCAACCTCGGCAGCGTGCTGCTTGCGGCGCCCTACAACTACACCTGGGATACGACCTCGGTGCCCAACGGGCTGCACACGCTGGCGGCCAGCGCCCGCGATGCGGCCGGCAACGAGACGACATCGACATCGATCACCATCACCCTGGACAACACGCAGGCCGGCGCCTGCGGCGCGGGACTCGATCCGGACGGCGATGGCGTCTGCGCGCCGGCTGACAACTGCCCCACCGTGTACAACCCGACCCAGGCCAACACGGACGGTGACAATGAAGGTGGCGATGCATGCGACATCACGGTCGTCTCGCCGACCAACGGCAACCTGAGCTGCGCGGACGCGCCGCCGACCATCGTCTGGACCCCGGAGACCTACCATCTGTTCAAGGTCCTCGTCGGCTCCACGGTGTCCTATTCGATCAAGGTCAGCAGCGGCAAGAAGATGCTGGTCACGACGTCGTGGACGATGCCGGCCAACAAGTGGTCGACCATCTGCAAGAGCGCAAAGCCGTTCATCTTCATCAAGGTGCTCGGCAAGAACCCGAACTCGAAGTGGTTCGAATACAGCGAGTCCGCCCCGCTCGTCGTCAAGTAGCCAACTTCTCACGAGGTCAGGGGTTCTTCGCCTGGAGGGGTCATCGGCGCGGGGACCGGGCGGGACGCCGAGGTCGCCCAGAGGCTTCGCATCCAGGAGGCGACCCCTTCCACTCCCACGTTGATGTAGGGCAGGACGATCAGCGTCAGCACCGTGGAGGAGATCAGCCCGCCCATCACGGTGCGCGCCAGCGGGTAGTAGTAGATGTCGCCCACCGTCGATCCGCCGAAGGCCAGCGGGGCGAGGCCCGCCACGGTGGTGAGCGCCGTCATCACGATGGGGCGCATCCGATCGCGCCCCGCCATCAGGATCGCCTCGTCGCGCGGCACCCCGGCATTGCGAAGCTGGTTGAGATGATCCAGCAGCACGATGCCGTTTCGAACCACCACGCCAATCAGGATCAGCAGGCCGATCTGGGCCATGAGGTTGAACGGCGTGCGGGTGGCGGCCAGCAGCCATGCCGCTCCCGTCACCGAAAACGGGATCGAGAACAGAATCGCGAACGGCTGCGCGAGCGACTCGAACAGCGACGCCATCACGATGTAGACGAGCACCAGCGCGAGGATGAAGTTGATTCCCATCTGGGCGTTTTCCTGGCCCTGCTCGATGATGTTGTCGTCCCATGACCAGGTGTAGCCCGGCGGAAGATCGAACGCGTCCATCAGGCCGGAGATCTGCTTCTGCGTGCCGGCCCAGTCCTTGCCTTCGTACGTCGCGTTGACCGCCGCGCGCACCTTCCGGTTCTCACGGTTGATCTCCTGCGCGCGCCTGACAATCTGGAACGACGCGATATCGCCCAGCAGCACCGTGCGGCCGGCCTGCGATGAGATCTGGAGGTTCTTGAGGTCCTCGAGGTTCTCACGGTCGTCACGCCGCAGCTCGAGCCATGTCTCCACCTCCCGGTTGCCCGCGTTGAACCGCTGGAGTCTCATTCCGCCGAGAGTGAACTGGAAGATCTGCGAGACATCCTCGGCCGTCAGGCCGTTGCGCAGCGCCTTGTCGCGGTCGATCACGACCTGCACCTCGCGCCGGCCATGGGTGAGCGATGTGGAGAGATCCTCCACCCCGGGCACGGTGGCCAGCCTTCTTTCCGCTTCCTCGCAGAGATGCTGAAGGATGATGCTGTCCTGGCCGAAGAACTTGACGGAGAAATAGGTGCTGCTGCCGCCCTGGTCGGCCTCCTCGTGGAACTGGATCTTCACTCCGGGGACGACAGGCAGCCCTTCCCGGATTTTCACCCGAAGGTCCTTGATGTTGCTGTCGCCCAGGTTGTCGCGATCGAGGATGAGTACCGTGCGCGCCTCGTTCTCCGCGTAATAGCTGTAGACCGACTTGACGAAGAATCTGTCCTTGTTCTCGCGCAGGTACGCTTCGACCTGATTGACGGCCCGCTCGGCATCCGACTTGTAGACGAAGTCGGAGAAGTCGTAATCGAGGGCCAGACGATTGTTCACGGTGCCGGCGAACATTCCCATTGGCACCATCCCGAGAAGAAACGGAATGAACCCCACGAACAGGCCAAGCACCACGATGACGAACGTCCATCCCTTGCGGCGCATCGTCCAGGCCAGCACATCCACGTAACGATCTTCGAGCCATTCGACCCAGGCGATGCGCGGCGTTTCGCGCCGGCGAAGCAGCCGCGCCGACATCAGCGGGATCAGGGTCAGCGAGGAGACGAGGGAGCATGCCAGTGAAACCGAGATCGTGATGCCCACCTCGCCGAGCCAGGTGGTCAGCTCGGTCCCGGAGCCGACGATGAGCGGCAGAAAGACGATGATGGTGGTCAGGGTCGAGGTGGTGACGGCCATCGCGACCGAGCGGGCCCCCTGGAGTGCGGCCTTCTTCGGGTCGCGCTCCTCGCGGTGACGCCGGTCGATGGCTTCGAGCACGACGATGGCGTCATCCACCAGCATTCCGACGCCCAGCATCAAGCCCATCATCGAGAGGATGTTGAGCGTCTTGCCCAGGAAGTACATGACACCACACGCCGCGATGAGCGAGAAGGGGATGGAGAAAGCGACGATGACGGTCGAGTCGATGCGGCGCAGGAAGAGAAACAGAATCACGACGGCCAGCACGGAGCCTATCGCCCCGGCGCTCTTCAGCCCGTCGATGCCGTCGGTGATCGCCTTGGCCTGGTCCTGCCAGATGAACAGCTGGACCCCTTTGAGCAGCGGATCGGTGTCGATGTCTTCGTGGACCACCTTGAGGACGGCTCGCACGACATCGACGGTGTTGGCGGTGGATTCCTTGAAGACGTCAACCGCCACGGCGTAATGCCCGTCGAGGTGGCGGCCGAAATTGATCGGCGGCTCCTCGTACCGGATCTCGGCGATATCGGAGAGCTTCAGCCCCTGCCGGTTCACCGGCAGGTCGCGAATCATGTCCAGCGAGTCGAAGGCCGCCTGGGCGCGCGCGGTGTAACGCAGACCGCCGTGCGTCACCTGTCCCAGCACCATGTTGGATGTCGCGCCGCGAAGCTTGGCGATCAGCTCGCCCAGATCGACCGAGTGCTCCTTGATCCGATCGAGGATCAGGTCGATCGTTATCTCCCTGGGCGCAACGCCCCCGAGATCGACGCGCGCCACTCCGGGCACGCGGCGGATCCGGTTGAGCACGCGGGCTTCGATGAGGTCGTAGTTGCGCGAGAGGTCCACTCCCTCGGCGGCGATCCTCCCTTCGATGACCGGGATGTCGCTGGTGTTGAACGAGAAAATCTGGATGTCGCCTATCCCGGGCGGCAGCGTCGGTTTGACCTGGTCCATCTTCTCGCTCACCTGCATCCTGACGATGTCGAGGTTCTGACCCCAGGTGAACTGCAGATTGAACTCGGCGCTGTCGGCGGTGGCGTTCGCGTTCAGCTTCTTGACACCCGACAGCGTGGCCAGCGCCTCTTCGATCGGCTTGACGATTTCCTTTTCGACCTGCGTGGGGTTCGAGTTGGGATAGGGTATCTGGATGCCGATGAACGGGGCGTCCACCGACGGCAGGTAGGCCAGTGGAAGCCTGAACAGCGCGATGCCGCCGATCACCATGGCGCACAGCAGACCCATCATCGTCGTGACGGGCCGGCGTATCGACAGCGTGGCGAGACTCACCGCACCGGCTCCGCCGAGTCGCCCGGGAATTGCGCCATGCCCTGGATGTCCGGCATCACAGGCACACCCGCGGGCGCGGCATGGCGCTCGCCGGCTTCCCCCTCCACGTCGACCGGATAGGCCTTTCGATCCAGCAGCGAGTAGACCACCGGTATCACGAGAAGCGTCAGGAACGTGGCCACGGTGAGCCCGCCGATGACCGTGATGGCCAGCGGCGCGCGCAGCTCGGCCCCCTCGCCCACGCCAAGCGCCATCGGCAGCAGGCCGAGGACGGTGGTGGCGGTCGTCATCAGGATCGGCCTCATCCTCTTGAGACCCGCCTGGATGAGCGCCTCTTCCATCGGCATCCCTTCCGAACGCAGCAGGTTGACCGCGTCGATCAGCACGATGGCGTTTTTCACCACGATGCCCGCCAGCATGACCGCGCCGATCAGACCGACCACGTTGATCGAGTGTCCCGTCGCCACCAGGGCGAGGATCGCGCCGATCGCCCCGAGCGGCACCGTGAACATGACCACGAACGGATGAAGCAGCGATTCGAACTCGCAGGCCATCACCAGGTAGACGAGGAAGATCGCCAGGCCCATCGCCATCATCAGCGAGCGGAAGGAGCGCTGCATCTCAGCCTCCTGGCCGCTCAGGTCGGCGATGACGCCGGCGGGCAGGAGCTGGCCGGCGATGACGGCGCGCACGTCGGTGGCCACGGCCCCCATGTCGCGTCCCGACAGGTTGCCCGAGATCACCGCGGCGCGCTTCTGGCCGATTCGCCGGATCTCGCTGGGCCCTTCGGTCAGCCGGACATCGGCCACCGACCGCAGCAGGATCGGCACGCCGTCGCGCTGGCCCACGATCATGTCGTTGACCTCGTTGATCGAGGCGGTGCCCACTTCGACGGATCGAACGCGGATATCGATCTCCCGGTCCCCTTCCTGGAAACGGGTGGCCACCTCTCCCTGCACCTTGTTGCGCACGGTGGAGGCGACCTGGAACAGATCCAGCCCGAGGCGCGTGAGCTGCTGGCGGTTGAAGGTGATCTGCAGCTCCGGGTTGCCGATCTCCATGGACGACTTGACGTCGACGAGTCCCGGCACTCCTTCCACCGCCTTCTTGAGCGAAGCGGTGGTCGTCTGCAGATCGGAGATGTTGTCACCGTACACTTCCAGCTCGATCGGCGTCCTGAAGGTGAAGTAAGAGGGGCGCTCGAACTTGAAGCGCGCGTCGCGTGTCTTCTCCAGGCTCGCGCGCAGCCGTTCGGCCACCGCCTCCTCGTCCCGCCGGACCGTCCCGGTCTTCATCCGCACCTGGATGCGGGCGGCGTTCTCTCCCTCGGTGCCGGTCCTGGCCAGCGAGAGCCCGGCGCCGCCCACGATGCTCGAGTAGTAATCGACGTTCGGATCCGACTTGAGGATCTTCTGCGCTTCCTGCACGACGGCGTCGGTGGTCTCGAGCGGTGTGCCTTCCGGCAGCTCGACGAGAAAGCTGAACTCCCCTTCCGACAGCGACGGGATCAGGTCCACACCCATGCCCCGCACCAGGAGGAGCGAGCCGATGAAGGCCGCCATCGACAGCGCCAGCACCGTGCCCCTCGATCTCAGCGCCCAGCGAAGCGCCGGCGGATAGCTGCGCATGACGGCTCCGAGGGCGGCATCGAAGGTGCCGGTGACCGGCCGCAGCAGGTAGGCAAGACCCGCGAAGCTCTTCTTCACTGCGACCCTCGCCCCCCGCAGAGCGCTGGCAGGGGCGGTCACAAAGAACGCACGCAGAGCACGCTGGTACCCCCGCTGCGGGGACTGTTCCGGCGCGGGTCCGCCGGCAGGAGGGGCGGTTGTTCTTCCAGCCAGCGCGTACAGCATCGGGTTGAGAGTCAGGGAGACCACGAGGGAAGCCAGCAGCGAAAACGACACCGTCAGCGCCTGGTCGCGGAAGAGCTGGGCGGCGATCCCCTCGACGAACACCACCGGCACGAAGACCGCCACCGTGGTGAGGGTCGAAGCCACCACCGCACGGCCGACCTCGTTGGTGCCTCTTTCGGCCGCCAGGAAGCCGGTTTCGCCGCGCTCCTTGCGCTTGTGGATCGCCTCGAGCACGACGATCGCGTCGTCGACGAGCATGCCCACCCCGAGCGCAAGACCGCCGAGGGACATCACGTTGAGCGTGGTCCCGGTCTGGTACATCAGGAAGAAGGTGGCGATGATCGAGATCGGAATCGACACGCCGATGATGATGGTGGTCAGGACATCCTTGAGAAAGAACAGGAGGATGACGATCGAAAAGAGCCCGCCGATGACCGCGTTGCTGATGACCTCACGGATGGAGGCCTGGATGAATCGCGACTGGTCCGCGCCCGTGACCAGCTGCACACCGGCCGGCAGCTCTTTGCGCACACGGTCGAGACGCTGCTGGACCGAGCGCACCACCGAGACCGTGTTGGCGTCACCCGACTTGTACAGGGCAAGCTCCACCGCCTCCTGGTTGCCGAACCGGGTGATGACCTCGCGCTGGCGGTGGCCTCGGGTGACTTCGGCCACGTCCGACATCGCGACGTTGCGGCCGTCCTTCGACACCAGGACCGTCTTCATGATGTCGTCGAGATCCTTGAACTCGTTGCGCGCGCGCACCAGGTAGCGCGCCTCCGACTCGTAGAGGCTTCCACCCGCCTGGTTGACGTTTTCCCGCAGCAGCTTCTGGTTGACGTCCTGGATCGTCAGACCCAGCATCGAGAGCTTTCCTTCATCCACCTTGACCTGGATTTCCTCTTCGTAGCCCCCGTTGACCTTGATGGCGGCCACTCCCTCGGTGGATTCAAGATCCTTCTTGATCACCTCGTCGGCGATGTAGCGCAGCTGGTACAGGTTGCCGCCGCCGGTCAGGTAGAGACGCACCACCGGGTCGTTGGCCGGGTCGAACCGCAGCACCACCGGCTTTTCCGCCTCGCGCGGCAGCACCACCAGGTCGAGTTTTTCCCGCACGTCGATGGAGGCGAAGTCCATGTTGCGCCCCCAGGCGAACTCCAGGGTCACCTGCGACAGCCCGGGCCGCGACACGGATGTGATCCGCTGGACCCCCGCCACCACGCCGACGGCCTCTTCCAGGGGCCGGCTCACCAGCGACTCGATTTCGGCGGGCGCGGCGCCCGGATAACGGGTCTCGACCGTCAGGGTCGGATAGGAAATGTCGGGCAGCAGGTTGATCGGGAGTCGGGTGAATGCGACCACGCCGAAGATGACCAGCGCGACCGCGCACATGGATACCGTGACGCGCCGCTTGAGGGAGAATCCGACGAGACTCATCTACCCGCGCACCGGACGAGCTGCGATCGTGCCGAGCTGTGTGGTCGCCTCCGGCGGGATGATCCGGATCGGTGTGCCGTCCTTGAGCCCGCCCTGTCCCGCGACCACCACCTGCTCGCCTGCCTTGAGCCCCGACACCGCCTCGATGCGACCCGATTCCTCCAGGCCGAGCGACACCGGCCGCTTCTCGGCCACCTCGCCCCTGGCGATGAACACGTAGGCTTCCTGCATCTCGCGGATGACGGCTTCGCGCGGCACCAGCACCGCCCGTGGATGCACCTCGTGCACGATATCGATGGTGACGAAGGCGCCGGGCCTGACATCGGCGGGCGCCGAGACCGCTTCCACGGTCACCTTCACCGTGCCGGTGGCGGTGTCCACCACGGGGCTGATCTGGCGAATGCGGCCGTCGAATTTCACCGCTTCGTTCGCCTTCAGCATGATGTGGACTTCACGCCCCTCGCTCAACCCGTAGATATCCTTCTCCGGCAGATAAATCTTCGCGATCAGCGGGTCGAAGTCGGCCACCGTGAACAGCGGGTCGCCGGGCCTGACATGCTGGCCCAGCTTGACGGAGCGCTCGGTGATCCGCCCGGCGAACGGTGCGCGAATCGTGGTCTTTTCGAGCCGCCAGCGCGCTTCGGCCAGCTCCTGGTCGGCGATGTCCTTTTCCATGGCGACCTTGTCGAAGCTCTCGCGGCTCAGGAGGTCCTCCGCCAGCGCCTTCACCGCCCGATCGTGCGCCAGATGGGCGTTGGTGGCGCGCACCTGCGCCTTGTTCAGGGCTATTTCCGCGTCTTCACGGGCCAGGCTTGCCAGCATCTGCCCCCTGGTGACGCGCATCCCTTCTTCGACCCGCAGCTCGGCCAGCCGTCCCTCGGCCTCGGCGAGCACCTTCACTTCGTTCTCGGTGATCAGGTTGGCGGTCGAGGTGATGTAGGAAGAGACGGTGCCGGTGACCAGCGACGCGACGCTGACGGGAACCGGAGCCTTCTTGTCCTTCTGGTCCTTCGGGTCCTGTCCGGCTCCCTGCCCGGCCCCCTGCCCGGAGGCGGTCGATGCCGGCTGGCTGGCCGTGCTCGCCACCTCGACCGGCCCACCCGCCCCACCGGCCGGCTGGGATGCCACTGCGGGCGCGCCCCTGTAATAGATGACACCGACGGCCGCCACCGCGGCGACGCCGAGTGCGACCAGGGAACCGATGAGCAATCTGCGACCCGCTGGCTTGGACATCTCTCTCCCCCTGAATGAACCACGCGGCGCGCCCGCCTTCGGGCCGCCGTTGGCTGCGTGGTCAACATCGTCAACAACGGGTCGATCGCGCCGCGGGTTCCAGCCCGGGCAAGAAAATCGGGGTTTCCGCGCGGCTCGCCATGAAGTGCTAACATTCTTTGTCGTCTGGAGCCTGCCCTTGAAGCGCCACGTCACGCTGCTCATCAACATCGCACTGCTCGCGCTGGTGACCGTTCCCGTGTTCGCCGCCTCCTCGCGCGGGACCGTCAACCGCAAACCGAGCGCCAGGATCGCCCCCGCGCGATCGGCCCGCGCCTTGACCGACGCCCTCAGCGCCATCATCCAGAGCGGAGACCTGGGTCGATCCAGTCTCGGCATGCGGGTCATCGAGGCGGACACCGGGCGCGTCGTGTTCAATCACAACCCCGAGCTGCCGCTCATGCCGGCCTCCAACATGAAGGTGATGACCTCGGCCGCGGCACTGTCGCTTCTCCGGCCAGAGTACGTCTTCAGCACCATGTTCCATACCACCGCCCGTCCCGAAGACGGAGTCATCAAGGGAGACCTGTACATCAAGGGGTCGGGCTCGCCCCAGCTCGTCGGCGAGCAGTGGTGGCTCATGGCGCGGGAGATGCGCGCGCGCGGGATCACGCGGGTCGACGGTGACCTGGTGGGCGACGACAGCTATTTCGACTCGAGGGACCGCCCCGCGGGGTGGCCGGGACCAGGCGAAGACGCGTTCTACAACGCCCCGATCTCCGCCCTGTCCGCCGATTTCAGCGCCGTCACCATCGTCGTGCGGCCGTCACAGGTCGGAAGCCCTCCGGAGGTCTTCATCACCCCGTTTTCCTCGTTCTTCAAAATCGTCAACCACGCGGTCACCCGAGTCGGCACCTCCAACCTCCGGGTCGGGCGCCAATTCGACGGGGAGCAGAACACGATCGTGGTGGAGGGAAGCATCTCCTCCAAATCGGCGCCCAGCGTTTCGTACCGCTGCGTCGAGCAGCCAACGATGTACGCGCTGTCGGCGTTCCGCGAAGCCGCCGCCAAGGAAGGGATCGTCATCAAGGGAGGCCTCCGGCGCGGGGCGACGCCGGCGGGCGCGCTGAAGATCTACGAACATGAGTCACCGCCTCTGGCCGAGCTGGTCCGCATCATGAACAAGATGAGCAACAATTGCATGGCGGAGAGCTTTCTCAAGACGCTCGGCGCCGAGGCATCCGGGGCCCCGGGCACATCGGAGAAAGGCTCCGCCGCCGTGCTGTCGTTTCTGCAGGGGCTCGGCGTGGACACGCGCGGGCTGGTCATCCGCGACGGATCCGGTCTGTCCCACGAGAACCGGCTGACGGCGGCTGCGCTCGCCGCTGTGCTGGTGGGGATGTACCGCGATTTCGAGTCGTATCCCGAGTTCATGGCCTCGCTGCCGATCGGCGGTGTCGATGGCACCCTGGACCGGCGCATGGTCGGCGGGCCGGCTCAACGGCGAATACGGGCGAAGACAGGGCACCTCGACGGTGTGTCGTCCCTGTCCGGTTATGCGTTCAGCCACCAGGGGAAAGTCCTGACTTTCTCGATACTCGTCAATGAAAGCCGCGACGCGGATGTCTGGAAGGTGCGGCGCAGTATCGATCGCCTTTGTTCGGCCATGGTCGAATCCGACGTGCCGGCCGGTGACGCCGCCGGAACGCTTTATCGCGCCCCGCACGCCTCGCCCCCGGGCCGACCCGCCAACTAGCCGTGGTTCCGGTTGCCCCATCCTGCGTCGGCGCACATATTTGCCAGGTCATGGAGCAGGCACCGCTCGAAGCCCGGCAGCACATGTTGCGTGGGCATGAGGTCGTCTCTCACACCGCGTCGTTCAACGACGGCCGGCACTGCTGTTTCGTCTTCCTCTTCGATCCACGCGACGGGGGGGACTTGAAGGTCTTCAAGGCCTACGGCTCAGGGGTCGACGAGGCCGAGAACCTGGCCCTCTCCCAGGCACTGAGCTTCCTGCAGTTCCACGATATCGATGTCGCCGCCACTGTCACCAGCCACAGCAGCATCGACATCGCCGGCAGGAAGGTGGACATCTTCTGCGATCTGGTCACCGAGGGGCGATACCAGGCGTTCCCATTCGTGCGCCGCGCCGATGGCTCTCGCGCGCTCATCATGCAGTTTCACCTGAAGGAGGCCGTCACCGGGGATTCCCCCGCGGCGGCCCTGGACCGGTGCATCAGCCGGCTCGAAGACTACTTTTCGAGCGGCGCGATACCGGAGAGCGCGACCCCGGAAAAACCGGCCTCGGAGAAGGCGAGCCAGGGAGGCCTCAAGACAAGGCGCGACGCCTGACGGGGTGCTAGACTCCGCCATCAGGCGGAGCCATCGATGAGACAGCGATTCGTGGTCATGGCGCTCGTGCTGGCCTTCAGTGGAAGCCAGGCCGCCCCGTTCTTCCCCTCCACCGGAACCGCCGCCTGCGCGATGTGCCGCAAGGATTGCTGCTGCGCATCGCGAAGCGCAAAGGGACCGGCCGGCTGCAGCGGATCGATTGGTCCCTGCTCCCGGCGTTCGGATCGCCCGGACAGTCAGACCGCATCGCCCGCTTCGATCCTCGATCCCGCCGCCCTGCCGCCGGCCGGCCCGACGATCGCTCCGACCTCACCGGTTCGGTCGCGCACGGATGACCGTTCGCTTGCGCCCGCCGACAGGTCGGGCGCCCCTTCCGTGCCTCCCCCCAGGATCACCCTGTAGCTCGCCGCCGGGCCAGGGAGATCATCCGACCACACTCAAGGGGGGAAAATGCGCGCGAATCGTTCAAGGTTCTTCACTGCGGCAAGTGTTGTGGCCGTCTGCATCGTCGCAGCGCAGTCCGCCGCCACGGCCACATGCGGGTCGGCCAACTGTTTTCTCGTCACCGGGACCGCTGAAGGCGTCAACCCGGAAGGAAAGGTCAATTTCGACCTGTCGTACCGCTACATCGTTCAGAGCCGGAAGCTCGAGGGCACCCACGGCGTCGACGAAGTGCTGACACCGGGCGTCGACTTCGCCAACGGCACGCTGGAGCCGGATCACCACCGCGAAATCCGGACGCAGAACACCCTGGTGGAAATGGATATCGCCTGGGGCGTGACCGACCGGTTCACCCTGGCGGCCGGCCTGCCGCTCATCAACCAGCGGGATCACGAGCACTTCGCCGAGGTCGGCACGCCGTCCGAGTTCTTCACACGGGAGGATGGCGCCTCCGGTTTCGGCGATGTCCGGCTGACCGGCCGCTACGCGTTCCTGGTCAAGACGAAGAACCTTCTGGTGGGAGGTCTGACCCTCAAGCTGCCCACGGGACAGTATCGGCTGAGCGACAGCCAGGGGGAGATCAACGAGCCGACAATACAGCCCGGCTCGGGTTCCTACGATATCACGGCCGGCGTCTACTTCGCGCACCAGATCATCCCGATGAGACTCGAGTACTTTCTGTCGGCGTCACGCAAGAACAGCGGCGAGAACGATCTCGATTACCGGTTCGGCGCCGAGAGTCTCTTCAACGCCGGTATCAGCCACAATCCGAGCGACCGCTTCACCTGGTCGGTTCAAATCAACGCGCGCCGCACCACGCACGACGCGTTTCTCGGCAATCTGGTCGATTCCACGGGCAGCACGCTCGTCAATGTGACTCCCGGATTCAGAATCCAGGCTGCCGGCACGGCGTCCTTCTATGCGTTCGTGCAGATCCCGGTCTATCAGGACGTCAACGATGCACAGCTCGCTCCGCGCACGGGGCTGCTGACCGGCATTTCGAAGACTTTCTAGGAGGCACGATGCGTCACGCGTTTCTGCCGGTGCTGATGACGACGGTCATCCTGTCGGCGCCGGGCGTCGCCCACCTGGGCGTCACCACGCTGGCCGGCTCGCGTCCGGGGACGGGTGACCCGATACCGCCGCTGCATCTTTACGACCTGAAAGGACACCAGGTCCTTCTGGAGTCATTTCGAGGCAAACCGGTGCTGCTGCATTTCTGGGCCACCTGGTGCCAGCACTGCCGCACGGAGATGCCGCTGCTGGAACAGACCGCCCGGGCCCACGCGGGAAAACTGGTCGTGCTCGGAGTCAACC
>DASROJ010000327.1:0-4635 GCA_035646975.1 Patescibacteria group bacterium | reverse complement strand
CTCGTCAATCGTCTGCTCGGACCGACACTCGTGGTGGCGGTGCGCAAGGAGTCCTGAGGCTCACCCGCGGCGATCTGTCAGGAACGCCCCCCCGAGGACTTGCGAATACCACCCAGCCCCTTGATCCAGCCGATGGCGGTCTGCGGCTGCTGTTCTTCCTCGGGCTCCTTGTAGTACTTGTAGTAGGAGTAGTAGTTGTAGTACGCCCCGGGTGTGTCGAGGATCTTGTTCAGGATGACGCCGAGGATTCTTGCCTTGGCCACCAGCAGCGATTCCTTGACCTGCTGGACTGCCTTTCTCGAAACGCCTCCCGACTCGGCGACGATGACGGCGGCATCGAGCTCGCCGCTCAGCAGCATGGCATCGGCGACGAGCAGCGCCGGTGGGCTGTCGAAGATCACCAGGTCGGCGCGCGTCTCGAGATCCCGGATGATTTCCTTCATGGCCTGCGAGTGCAGCAGCTCGGCCGGATTGGGCGGGATCGGTCCTGCCGGAAGCAGCGTCAGACCCGGATGGGCCGTCGCCTTGAGCACCTGGTCGAGCGTCATTTCGCCGGCAAGGACGGACGTCAGGCCCGTGGCGTACTTGGTCCCCAGGATTCTCTGCAGCGAGGGGTTCCTCAGGTCGGTGTCGACGATGATGACCTTCTTGCCGGCCGCAGCAATCGCGCACGCCATGTTCGTCAGCGTCGTGGATTTGCCCTCGCCCTTTCGCGCGGAGGTGACGAGAATCGAGCGGAACGGGTTTTCGATCTCGGCAAACTTGATGTTCGAATAGACGCGCGTGTAGGCCTCTGCGATCTGGTTGATCGGCTTGCCGTTTTCGAACACGACCTGGCGCGGTTCCTTGAGCTTGACGATCGATCCGAGGTACCCCAGACCGACGTTGGAGGTGATTTCCTCGGGTGAACGCAGGGTGGTGTCGGCGAACTCGGCCAGAAGCCCAATGCCCAGCGACAGCATGACGGTCACGAGCAGTGCGAGCACCAGCGTGGCCGCCCGTGTCATGGTCGGCCGCGGCGCCACGGCGAGATCCATGATGTCGGCGTTGCCTGGCACCATCGCTTTCTTGAACTCGATTTCGTCGAGCCTGCCGGACCACATCTTGTGGTTCTCCCGGGCGGCGGCCGCACGGGTTTCCAGGCTCGTGAGATGCGCGAGTTTTTCCGGATATCCTTCCATGACCGTCTTGACTTCATCGATCTGGCGCGTCCAGGAGGTGATGCCCGTGGACAGGTCGGCGATCTCGGCATCGACCTTGGCCAGGTCCTCCTTCAGCGTGAGGAAAGCCTCCGGCGACAGATTGGCGCCGGATCGCGCGATAGCCTCCCGCAGCCGATCCTCGATGCTCTTGATCTGCGCCAGCAGGTTTTTCAGGACCGGATGATCGTCCGTGTACCGGACCCGGGCGTCCGCCACCGCCTCCTGCAGCTTCCGGTACTCCTCGATGCGCGGGTCATTGAGATTCAGATCGCCGGCGCTGCCCGCCTTCGCCAGATTCAGCAGCTCGGAACGGTGCGCCCTGGCGACCTCGAGCCTGGTGATGACGTCGCCACGGGCCTGCTCGAATCGGGCGATCTTCTCGCGCAGAGTCTCCATTTCGCTATGGATGTCGACGAATCCCATCTCGCGGCGGAACTGCGCGATCTGCCCTTCGAAATCCTCGGCTTCTTTCTTGGCCGCCCCCTGGAACGACAACGCCGACTCGCGGCCGCTGTCCAGCTCGGCCGTGACCGCGATCTTGGTTTCGGCGACGAACGTGTGCGCCGCCGCGTTGGCCAGCTGCACCGCCTGCTTCGGATCGTTGTGGTGCGCCGATATCTTGATGAGATCGGGCTCTTTGAACTCGGCCTTCAGGGCCGCATGGACCTCGCGCGCGCTGACCGGGTTGCCTTCCTTGAGGAGGTAGTCAGCCACTTTTTCGGCAAACGGCACCCCGTTGATCACCTGCTCGTACGACTCGCCGGAAACCGTGGTGGAGGCGGCATCCGTTCCCTGCGCGAAACTCATGATCGGCGCGCGGAAATAGAGCTGGTTCTTTACCGCAACCAGCGATTCGGCATTGTAAGTGGTCTTGCTGAGGAAGGTACCGATCGCCGACAGCGAAAAGACGATGACGAACACGCTGAGAATCGTCCATCTCCGCCGCCAGAGCACTTCGACGTATTGCTGTATACCGATATCTTCCTGCTGCATCGATTCCTCTAGTTTGTGTTTGTGTGTTTCCCAAATCTACTATCAGGGCCGCGATCGATCAAGACGAGCGAAACCCGGTCCCTCAGGACCCTGCCAGGCCGTGCCTCCCGCCCCGAATCGGGACCGATTCCGCGATATCGAGCGTGTCATGGCTGGATGCCGGGCCGGCCGCCGGGGCGCCGTCAGTGCTGCGCGGCGTCGATCCGGTGCGGATCCAGGTCGTGGATGGGACCCCCTTGCCGCCCGAAAAGCTCTCTCGATGATCCTCGAGGTACCAGGCGACTCCATCCTGGACCAATGCGGTCATGGACGGCTTCATCGTCTCGGTCCGCATGATGAGCAGGATGCGACCGGGCGCCAGTGGCTCGGCCAGCACCGAATAGACCTTGACGCGGCGGGCCAGCATGCTGCTGATGTCCGCGCAGAGCGAATCGAGATCCCTGGGTTCACCGAATCCTTCGCGAAAGTCGCCGATCTCGCACAGGAGCGTGGTGTAACCGGCCCCCCCGCGCCGCTGTGCGCCGTTGCCGACACGGACGGGCCGATCGGCACGCCCGGTGGCGGCCGGGATCGAATCGTTCGCCTCCAGTCCGGCGCCGCCACCCGCCTCGAGTCGTTCTTCGATGAACTGAATCGTCCTCAATCCGAGAATTCCACCCATCAGCAGCAGCACGACGAACAGGAGCGCCGTCTGGTAGGGGAACTGGGCGATGCTGTAGGCGGTCAGCGCGAGGTAGGCGCAGACGAAGTACATCACGAGGACGACGTTGCGATGGTGCAGGCCGATCCGCACGAGGCGGTGATGGATGTGCTCGCGATCCGCCTTGAATGGGCTCACACGGCGGCGGGCTCTGCGGAAAATCGCGAAGAAGGTGTCGAGAATCGGCACCCCCAGAACGATGATGGGCAGAAAGAGCATGGCGGCCGTGGTGGCCTTCAGCGAGCCGTTCAGCCCGATGACCGCGAGCAGGAAGCCGATGAGCATGCTGCCCGTGTCTCCCAGGAAGAGCCTGGCGGGATAGAAGTTGTGCTTGAGAAACCCGAGGATCGAGCCGGCCAGAATGATTGCGGCAGCGGCGACGAAATGGTTCTGCGCGAGCGCCACCGCGAAAATCCCCAGCGCGGCGATGCCGCCGATGCCGGCCGCCAGACCGTCGAGGCCGTCGATGAGATTCACCGCGTTGGTGACCCCGACGATCCAGATCACCACCAGAGGGATGCCCAGCCATCCAATGTGAAACGAATCCCCCAGCGGATTGGTGAACCAGTCGATCCGCGCACCCATCGCCACCACGACAAGCGCGGCCAGCGCCTGTCCCGCGAACTTGGTCAGGGGTTTCACGCCGGCGACGTCGTCGTAGATGCCGAGCAGCAGCACCACGGTGGCGCCAGCCAGCATTCCCAGGTACGGCTTGAGGCTCGCTTCGGGGAACGGCCCGAAATACAGGAACTCGACCAGAGAGACCGCGGCGAAAGCGCCATAAATCGCCAGGCCGCCCATCAACGGCACGGGAATCGGATGCATCTTTCGCTTCTCGGGATGGTCGACCACGTCCAGCGAAAGAGCCATCGCCCTGACGGGATAGGCGAGCAGGAACGATAGAGTCAGAGACGCGAGGAAGAGTACGGCGTATCCAAGCATGAACGTCTCACGCTCATTTCATGAGCGCCCCTGGCAAGAGGCGGGCTGATGAATCCGATTTTCCAGCGATGAAAACGGGTCGTCCGGTCGTTGCTATATACGATGAATCTACCGTCAGGTCAAGGGTTTCGGGCCATTCCGGAGGTTGGACCCGACCCGACAGCCCCGAGGGTCGGAACGGTGATCCAGGCCCACAGGATCTTCGGAAACTCCGCGCCGGCCGTGACCCAGCCCTGCGCCGTCCTCCACCAATGACTTTGATCCATGTGAAGGCTGACCGAGGGAGTCACCGTCAAGCTGACACCGAGACCTGAGAGGACCCGGTCGAAGATGAGGCGGGTCCTCCGGCAGTGGTAGGGTGACGTCACGACGAGCAGAGACTTAAACTTATTATTGACAACAGCTTGCCGCACGGTCAGCGCATCCTGATAAGTCGAGCTGGAGATGCGGGTCGGCACCAGGATCGCGTCGTCTGGAACCCCCTCCCCCAGCAGATAGTCACGGTCTTCATCCGGCCCACCCCCGGTAATCAGAACTTTCGGAGCCATCCCCTTCCGGAAGAGCGCCAGGGCGGTTTGACTCCTCTCCCGGGAGGCGCCGGAAAGCACCACCATCAGTTCGGCCTGGCGCGGCGAGGTGCCGGTAAGGAGCCATCGAGTTGCCATCGAGGGGACCCAATCGGTGAGCAGTACGGCGGCCGTGCCCAGCATGATAGAGAGGGCGGCGACCATGAGCATCCTTGAGCGTCGAGGGCCGCGGGCTGAAAGAGTTCGTTTGCTCCCGGCGGGCATGGCCGAC
>DASROJ010000326.1:0-2092 GCA_035646975.1 Patescibacteria group bacterium | reverse complement strand
GCTGGCGAGCCTGGGACGGCTCGCGGCAGGGCTGGCTCATGAAATCGGCACGCCGCTCAACGTGATCGGGGGCCGTGCCGAGACGTTGCTGCGCAAGCTGACCGATCACGAGGTCGCGCAGAAGAACCTGCGGATCATCTCCACGCAGATCGATCGTATCACCCGCATCGTGCGGGGAATGCTCGATTTCGCCAGGGTCCCGGAGCCACGGCTGGCTCCGGTCGCCGTGCCGGAGGTCATCCGCAGGGTCGTCGAGCTGCTCGAGCACCGGTTCGAGCAGTCACGGGTGAGGGTCGAGCTGGCGATGTCGGAGGATCTGCCCGAGGTCCAGGCCGATGCCGGCCAGCTCGAGCAGGTGTTCCTGAACCTGGCCACCAATGCGATCGACGCCATGCCGCAGGGAGGCGCCCTGCGCATCGTCGCCCGGACTGTGATCAGAAGCCATCCCGACGTTGCCGGCTCCGTGGGATCGTTTCTTGCCGTCGCTTTCGAGGACACCGGGCAGGGCATCGCGCGGGAAAACATCGACAAGCTGTTCGATCCATTCTTCACGACCAAGGACGTGGGCAAAGGGACGGGCCTCGGTCTGTCCATCGCCTATGGAATCGCACGCGAGCATGGTGGCTGGATGGATGTCGAAAGCCAGTCGACCCGGGGCGCCTGCCTGACGGTTTACCTGCCCATGAAAGGCGTGGCGTCCCGGGCCGACAGTCAGGCCGGAAGACTGGCGTCATGAAGAACTGGACAAAGGTCCTGATCGTCGACGACGACGCGGCGATGCGTCTGTTCCTCGAAGAAGAGCTTCATGAAGCAGGTTACGTGACCTTGAGCGCCTCCAGCGGGGACGACGCGCTCGAGCGTCTTGCCGGCGCGTCTGTCGATGTCGTCATCACGGATGTGGAGATGCCCGGCATGAAAGGCGACGAGCTGCTCTTGCGGATGCGATCGCGCGAGCCGGACATCCCGGTTGTCGTCATCACCGCGTTCGGCAGCATCCAGTCGGCGGTCGAGGCGATCAAGGCCGGCGCCTACCACTATGTCGCCAAGCCCTTCCGGATCGAGCAGCTGCTGGTCACCCTCGATGACGCGCTGCGCGAGCGTCGGCTCAAGCGCGAGATCGCCAGCCTGCGGGAATCAATCGGCGGCGACGCGTTCACCATCGTCTCGCAGAGTCCGGCGATGCGGCGAACCATGGGCCTGGTCCTGCGCGCGGCGCCGGCCGACACGTCGGTGCTGCTGCTGGGAGAAAGCGGCACCGGCAAGGAGCTGCTCGCCAGGGCGCTGCACCTGCAGGGTCCGCGCAGGGCCGGTCCGTTCCTCGCGATGAACTGCTCGGCGATCCCGGAAACGCTGCTCGAGAGCCAGCTGTTCGGCCATCGTCGCGGCTCCTTCACCGACGCGAGGGAGGATCGCCGCGGTCTGTTCCAGGAGGCCGAAGGCGGCACCTTGCTGCTCGACGAGATTGGCGACATGCCCATCGGCCTGCAGGCCAAGATGCTGCGTGTGCTGCAAAGCAGGGAAGTGCACCCTCTCGGTGCGCCCGCGCCCCTGCACGTCAACGTGCGCGTCGTAGCGGCGACGCACCGCAACCTCGAGACCCTGGTGGCGGAAGGACGGTTTCGCCAGGATCTCTACTACCGGCTCAACGTGATCAGCGTGAGAGTGCCGCCGCTGCGTGAGCGGCCCGAGGACATCCTGCCGCTTGCGGCGCACTTCCTCGAGAAGCATGGCAAGGCGCTGGGGCGCACGGCCTGCACGCTGTCGGTCGACGCGGTGGCCGCTCTGAGGAAGTACGCGTGGCCGGGCAACGTCCGTGAGCTGGAAAACGCCATCGAGCGCGCCCTGGTGCTCGGGTGCGACGACGCCATCTGGCCCGAGGACCTGCCCGAGTCTCTCAGGACGCGCGCGGACAGCGCGATCGCGCCGAGCCAATCCCGTCCTCTGTCCGACGTCGAGCGCGAGCACATCCTCAGGACGCTCGACACGGTGCGGGGCAACAAGACCGCGGCCGCGAGGCTGCTCGGTCTCGATCGCAAGACCCTCTACCGCAAGCTGGACCTGTACGGCATTCGAACCCCCTGCTGATCCTCCA
>DASROJ010000325.1:0-5537 GCA_035646975.1 Patescibacteria group bacterium | reverse complement strand
CGGCCTCACCAATGGAAGCCACGAGGTGCGCGTCGAAGCGTCCGACAGCTGCGGCGGGACGCAGGGCCAGCGTGTCTCGGTGGTGGTCGACAACCCGGTGATGTGGCTTTCGTTCTCAGCCACGACGACCGTGCCCGGGCTCGGCAGCGTAGAGAGCAGGGACATCGTGTCGAGAAACACGGTTACCGGGGCCTGGTCCTGGGTGTTCGACGGCAGCGACGTACTGCCCTCCGGAGCGGAGATCGACGCCATCGCGAGGTTGTCCAATGGTGACATCCTGATCTCGTTTGCCGATCCGGTCGTGATTCCGGGGATGACCGGAGGCCCCGGCGGCGGCACCACCCTGGACGACTCAGACATCGTGCGCTTTGTGCCTACCTCGCTTGGGGCGAACACGGCCGGCTCCTTCGACTTCTACTTCGAGGGGAGCGACGTGGGGTTGACGCAGAACGACGAAGACATCGACGCACTCGGCGTTCTGCCCAACGGCCATCTGGTGCTCTCAACGGTGGGCACCGTCTCGGCATTTGGACCGATGCCTTCCAACACCATCAGCGCGGATGATGAAGACCTGCTCGAATTCACTCCAACCAGCCTCGGGCAGGCGACCAACGGCTCGTGGGCGTTCTACTTCGATGGCAGCGACGTGGGGCTCACGGTCAACAGCGAGGACGTGGATGGGTTCGCGCAGACCTCGACGGGCGCCCTGCTCCTGTCGACCACGGGCGCCTTCGCGGTAACGGGTGCGACCGGAGAGGACGAGGACGTGTTCCGGTTCACGTCCACGTCGCTCGGCTCGACGACGGCGGGAGGCTTTGCGATGTCGCTCGACCTGAGCGCGCTGGGGATCACGACCAACGTCAGCGCGATCGAGTGGGTTCCCTGATGAATTGAGGCGCACGCAGCCCGGCGTGATACCCTGCGCGGCATGTCGGCTCCGATAACCTGCCCGAGCTGCTCGAGTCGCCTGCCTGCCGGGGATCGCTTCTGCGGATCCTGCGGTCAGCCGGTATCGCTCTCCTCTGAGATGCCGACGGAGCGTCTTGCACCGGGCGTCGATCCTGCGGCGCGGCACCCGGGCACGTCCCGTTCGGCGGCCGCGACGGCACGGTTCCTCCCCGGGGCCATCCTCGCCGGCCGATACCGGATCGTGGGGCTGCTGGGCAAAGGAGGGATGGGTGAGGTTTACCGGGCCGACGACCTGAAGCTTGGCCAGCCGGTCGCCCTCAAGTTCCTGCCGCGCGGATTCGATGCGAAGCCCGACCGGCTCGAACGGTTCCTCGAAGAGGTGCGCACCGCGCGCCAGGTCTCCCATCCCAATGTCTGCCGCATCTACGACGCGGGCGAAGCCGATGGACAGCACTTCCTCTCGATGGAATACATCGATGGCGAGGATCTGGCGTCTCTGCTGCGCCGGATCGGGCACCTGCCGAAGGACAAGGCGATCCAGATCGCCCGGCAGCTCTGTGCCGGACTGGCCGCTTCGCACGAGATCGGGGTGCTGCACCGCGACCTGAAGCCCGCCAACATCATGATCGACGGTCGTGGCCGGGCACGCATCACCGACTTCGGCCTTGCCGCCTTCGCTCAGGACATCTCGGGGACCGAGATCCTCTCCGGCACGCCGGCCTACATGGCGCCGGAACAGCTCGCGGGTCGGGAGGTCTCGGTTCGAAGCGATCTCTATTCTCTCGGTCTGGTGCTGTACGAGTTGTTCACAGGCAAACCGGCCTTCAGGGCGGCGTCGGTGGAAGAACTGCGGCGCCTTCAGTCGGAGACGACGCCGTCGACCCCTTCGAGCCTCATGGAGGGGTTCGACCCGATCGTGGAACGGGTCATCCTTCGTTGCCTGGACGCGGATCCGGCGCGTCGGCCCTCCTCGGCTCTCTCGGTGGCCGCCGCGCTGCCAGGCGGCGATCCGCTCGCGGCCGCCCTCGCCGCCGGAGAGACGCCTTCGCCGCAGATGGTGGCCGAGGCAGGGGACGAAGGCGCACCGTCGCCGGTGCTCATCTGGGGCGCTCTCGTTGTTTTTCTGGCCTCCCTCGCCGCGGTCTTCGCGCTGGCTCCCTACACCACGCTGATGGGGATGATTCCGCTCGACAAGCCGCCCGAGTTCCTGCAGGAGCGCGCCAGGGAGATTCTTGCGCAGGCCGGCTACGAACGGAAGCCGGCCGACAGCCTCTTTGCTTTCGATGCGGATCCCGATTACATCGAGGACCTGCTGCGACGCAATCAATCAACAGATGGGGTGTTGAGCTCTCTCCAATCGGCGCCGCCCGCCGGGATTCGCTTCTGGTACCGCGAGAGCCAGCGGGTGCTGCAGCCAATCGATGCAAGCTCCGTCGGAGAATGGCTGAAAGATCCCCCTGACACCGTGCCCGGCATGGCGCGGATCGGTCTCGATCCCGATGGACGTCTGATGTCGTTTCTGGTCGTCCCGGCAGAAAGGACGAAGGCGACGGCGGAGCCGAACTGGACTGCCCTGCTGCAGGCCACCGGTGTCGACGAGAAGTCGCTGGTGCCGGTGGAGCCGGAGTGGGCCCCGCCGGTGTTCGCGGATCGCCGGGCGGCCTGGACCGGGGCCTGGCCCGGAAAGCAGCAGACGACTCTGCGGATCGAGGCGGCCGCGGCGGGCGGCAAACCGGTGTCGCTCCGGCTCGTGATGCCGTGGACCCGCCCGGCCGAGGAGCCGGCGCCGCCGGAGGGATTCTGGAACCGGGCCTCCGTGCTTCTTCGAACCGTGTGGCCACTCACCGTGATCGTGGTCGCCGGCATCGTCGCGCTGCGCAACGTGCGCCGGGGTCGCGGAGACCGCCGCGGCGCACTGAGGTTCGCCCTCTACCTCGGCGCGATAAGGATGGCCTGGTTTGTCGGTGCGCACCACGTGGCGGACTCCTCTGAACAGACTCTGTTCATCTCGCATCTTTCGTTCGCGATGCAGCGGCTCGGGCTCGCCTACGTCTTCTACCTGGCCATCGAGCCTTACGCCCGCAGACTGTGGCCACGGATCCTGGTCTCGTGGGTGAGGGTGCTGGAGGGACGCTTCCGGGACCCGCTGGTGGGTCGCGACCTGTTGATCGGATCCGCCGCCGGAACCCTGGTCGTGGTGCTGGGCCGTCTGGGCAGTTTGATTCCGACGATGCTTGGTGGGGCTCCTGATGTGCCGTTCTGGACCGAGTGGACCTTCGAGCCGCTGCGTGGGACCGTGTCGACCCTCGTGACCTTCGCCGGCATTCACACCCAGAGACTTCTGGAAATAATCTTCCCCTTGACGACGATTCTGATATTTCGCCTTCTGCTGCGACGCACCTGGGCAGCGGTTGTCGTCAGCTCGCTGCTGGCGGTTGTGTTGTTCTATCCCAACCACGGGAGCATCCCGGGCTATCTCGTGGAAAGCCTGCTCGTGTATCCGATCGTCTGGCTCGTCCTGTTCCGGGTCGGTCTGCTGGCCTTCGCGGCCTGGTTCACCGTCTCCGCGCTGGTCAATATAATGCCGCTCACACTGCACCCGGCACCCTGGTACCTGGGGTCGACACTCCTCTCGCTTGCCCTGATCCTTGCCCCGGCGCTTTACGGGTTCTGGATCTCCCGGGCGGGCAGGCCGCTGTTCCGTGACGAGGTCCTCGAGCCGCTGTCGCGGCGCTGATTCGGTCATGCCCCGGCGAACCGGGCGGTTGACGCGGAAGCGGCCCGGCCACAACTTGGTGAACATGACGATCGGTGACGCATCCAGCCTTCACGTGGTCGCCCGGTTCGCCGACGGCGCAATCCTGAAGGGGACGACGCGCGATTTCTCGCCCAACAAACCCGACTTCCACGTCTATCCCGACGGAGACCTGCGCGCGGGAACCGTGAAGGTTCCGCTGGCCCAGCTCAAGGCGGTCTTTTTCGTGAAGTCGCTGGAAGGCAACAAGGACCATGTCGAATCCCACGAAGCCACCGGGGGTCAGGGCCAGGGAAGGACCATCCGCGTCACCTTCAAGGACGGCGAGGTCCTGACGGGGATCACGGTGGGATATGCGCCGGATCGGCCGGGCTTCTTCTTCGTTCCCTTCGACCCGCAGAGCAACAACCTGAGGATCTTCGTGGTCCGGGCGTGGCTGGCGAAGGTGGAGTTCCTCCCCGGCGCACGGACAGCCTGAACCCACCTCATCATTATTACTACCCCCCAGCCTCGCCCTGGTCCCGCATCTGCTAGAATGGCGCCCAATCCAGGCCAATCCGAAGGGGGATGCATCGCCGTGATCGGGAAGAGGCTCGCCGATCGATACGAAATCATCGAGGAGCTGGGGCGCGGCGGCATGGGCGTGGTGTACCGCGCCCGCGACCCCCAGCTCAACCGCGACGTGGCGATCAAGCTCGTCGCCCCGAGCCTGCTGACCCCCGACATGGAGCAGCGCTTCAAGACCGAGGCCCAGATCGTCGCGCGACTGGACCACCCCTCGATCGTCGCCATCCACGATTTCGGCCAGCACGAAGGCTCGCTCTTCTTCGTCATGCCGGTGGTGGAAGGGATGAGCCTGAGACACCGGCTGAAGGAAGGGGCGCTGCGGCTCGGCGAGATGCTGGAGATCGGTCTGGCGGTGGGCGAGGTGCTCGAGTACAGCCAGGCGCACGGCGTGATCCACCGCGACATCAAGCCGGAAAACATCATGGTGCTGCGCCAGGACGGCGGCGCGCTGCGCGTGCGTGTGATGGACTTTGGTTTGGCGCGGGCCACCGAAGGCACGCACGTCACGAGAACCGGGATGGTGGTCGGGACCATGTCGTACCTCAGTCCCGAGCAGGCGAGCGGTCGCGCGGTGGACACACGATCGGACATCTACTCGCTCGGAACGGTGCTCTACGAATGCGTCACCGGGGATGTGCCGTTCACCGGAGACGTGCAGTCGATGCTCTATCGGATCGTTCACGAGATTCCCCAGTCGGCGCGCGATCGCGGAGCGCAAATCGACGAAGAGCTTGACCGTATCATCCTCTGGTGTCTCGCCAAGGATGCCGCCGAACGTCCCGCCAGACCCGGTGACCTGGTGGCCGCGCTGCGCCGCTACAAGGCCGAGCTCCACGACAGCGAGCAGAACAAGTCGCTTCTCATGACACGCGCCATCCAGACACCGCGCGCCGCGCTGGCCCCGTTCGTGGGCCGCAAGGAGGAGTCGCGCGAGCTGCAGCAGCGCCTCAACGCGGCCGTGGCGGGAGAGTGCCAGTTCGTCGTGGTGTCGGGAGAGGCGGGCGTCGGCAAGACGCGTCTGCTGGACGACCTCGACAAGCTCGCGCATGCGCGGCAGATCCGCACCCTTCACGGGCGGTGCGTCGAGCAGGACGGCTCCTTCCCCTACTATGGCTTCTGCGAGGCGATCCAGGAGTACTTCCGCCAGCGCGAGCCCGGGTCATCGGGCGGTGGACAAGCCGACGTGTCGGATCTGGGCGCCGAGCTGGTGGCGTTGTTTCCGACGCTGGGGGAGATCGACGCGTTCCGGTCGGGCTCCGGTGGCGACCATCCGGCCGCGGCGGGCGCCGAGACACGCCAGCCAGAG
>DASROJ010000324.1:0-11233 GCA_035646975.1 Patescibacteria group bacterium | reverse complement strand
ATCGAGGCATGCCGGGATAGGCATCCCGGCGCTGACGCACGGTGGACTGCAGCTCATCGAGGATCTTCTGGATGGGGGCGGTCTCGGCGCGGGCGCCGTCATCGAACCAGAGCGTGACTCTGCCGGCATCGAGCAGCGAGCGCCCCTCCGCGGAAAGCGGATCGATCTCGCGCAGCACGCGCCGCCCGATGGTCTCGACGATCGGGAAGACCTTGCCGTCACCGAGCACGGCCGCGCGGTGCTGTTTCACGGGTTGCGTTTTCGGCTCGCCCGTACCTCCGGGCTGGCGTCTGCTTGCGCGAGTGGTCGTCATGAAAGCATGCTATGCGGCCACGACGAAGGTGTCAATCGGCGGATTGGTCGTGGAGCTTCCGCCAGTTCAGCGTGCGGGCCTCCCATGTCTGAGCCGTCAGCAGGTCGAACGGCTTGTGGTCCGGGTTGAGAGGCGCCCCTCGATACTTTGTCGCGCAGATGTAGCAGACGGTGACCAGCGGCAGCAGACGGTAGGCAAGCCAGTCGATCAACGCGCAGACCGCGAGGCTCAGCCCGTAGGTCCACGGAACCAGCGCCGCTCCCACCGCCACGATGAGACAGCCGATCCGTTGATCGAAGTCCTTGACGAGGTAGAGCTTGTCGTCTCCACAAAACGGGCAGATCGTGACCGCACCGCCAGGCGCCACGGCGCCGGGAGACTGGAAGGGAAGAGTCTTGCCACATGAGCGGCAGGGCGGCAGGGCCGCCGGATCCCCGGGCGGCGCCAGGCTGTTCGCGGTGCCGCAGGAGGGGCAGAAGCACCGGCAAACCAGGGTTCCACTCACCTCGGATTCCTTGACAGGGGGCGTTTCGCCCGTATACTTCAATGCGGATAGTTTCTGTCCGGTATCGACGCGCTTCTTATTAGTATGGGGGCCGAGCGCGGTGCCGGCCGCAGCCGCATCAGCCAAGTGGGTGCCGCATGCTTCGATTGAGTCGTGAGGCCGATTACGGCCTGCTCGCGATGATGTACATCTCGGCGCGGCCCGAGGGGATGCTGGCATACCGCCGGGACATCGCGGCGCACTATAACATCCCGGCCGATTTCCTTGCGAAAGTGCTGCAGAAGCTGTCGCGACACGGCCTGATCAAGTCGTTCCGTGGCACCCAGGGAGGCTACCTGCTGGCGCGCGATGCCGAGGCGATTTCCCTGGCCGACCTGGTCGAGGCGGTGGATGGCCCGATGTCGATCGTCGACTGTCAGCGTGAGGGGTGTGCCTGCCCCCAGGAGGAGGGGTGCACGGTGCAGACGACGCTCATCGAGGTCCAGCGCGAGATTCGCATGGTTCTGGCCAGGGTCTCGCTCGACGACATGCGAAGCCGGCTGAGACGGGATCATGAGCCGCGTCTGATCGCCCTGGAAGCCGCGAGGGCCCATCGATGAGCGGCAGGCCCGTCTACATGGATCACAACGCCACCACTCCAGTGCTGCCCGAGGTGCTCGAGGCGATGCTGCCCTGGTTCGGCGACGAGTTCGGCAACGCCAGCAGCACCACCCACGTCTACGGCAAGCGGGCCCGGCAGGCCGTGAACGAAGCGCGCCAGAGCGTCGCGGCGCTCATCGGCGCCCGCCCCGAGGAGATCATTTTCACTTCCGGGGCCACCGAGTCGGACAACCTGGCGATACGCGGGGTGTCGTGCGCCGCAACCGGGCGCGACGCCCACATCGTCACCACCGCGATAGAGCACGAAGCGGTCCTGGAGACCTGCCAGTCGCTCCGGGAGGAAGGCTGCGAAGTCACCGTGGTGCCGGTCGATCGTCACGGTCTGGTGGACCCCGCCGACATCGAGCGTGCAATGACGGATCGCACGCTGCTCGTCAGCGTGATGATGGCCAACAACGAGATCGGAACCATCCAGCCACTGGCCGAGATTGGAGAACTCTGCAGGCAAAGGGGGGTGTTGATGCACTCCGATGCGGTCCAGGCAGCCGGACGCCTGCCCATGGACGTCGACACGTTGAAAATGGACCTGGCCTCTCTCACGGCGCACAAGATGTACGGACCCAAGGGGGTCGGCGCGCTGTACCTGCGCGAGGGGGTCGGACTGGAGCCGATCCTGACGGGCAGCGGACAGGAAGGAAGTCTGCGCTCCGGCACGTTGAATGTTCCCGGCATCGTCGGGTTCGGCAAGGCGGCGGAGGTTGCGCTGCGTGACATGGCGACAGAACCGGCGCGTCAGCAGGCGCTTCGAGATCGGCTGTGGAGCAGGATCAGCTCGCGCATCGACGGGGTCGTCCTCAACGGGCACCCGACACGGCGACTGTCCAACACGCTCAACGTGGGGTTCCAGGGGATCGAGTCCGAGTCGCTGCTGATGCTGGCGGCGGATGCCGCGGCGCTGTCGAGCGGGTCGGCCTGCGCCTCGGGCAACGCCCGGGGCTCTTACGTCATCCGCGCCATCTCCAGGGGGCCGGAGGCCGAGTCGGCCTCGCGGTCGGCGATCCGGTTCGGTCTCGGGAGATCCAACACCGAGCATCAGATCGATGGAGTGGTGGAAGCGCTGGCTCGCGGGGTGGAACGGCTGCGTGCGATGGCGCCGACCGTCCGCGCGGTGGATGCGGTATGATCACGCCGCATCGTGCAGGGCGCGGGCTGCTGCTCGAAGGGAACGACACGGCACGAGTGCATTGATTTCTCATAAAGGAGATCGACAACGATGATAAACGTCACACCGGTCGCATCCGAGAAAATCAAGGAAGCCATGGAATCGGAAGGCAAGCCCGGGCTTGCTCTGCGGATCTACGTCGAGGGGGGCGGCTGCTCGGGGATGCAGTACGGCCTTGTCTTCGAGGAAGAGGAAAAGGACGGCGACGAAATCCTTCCGATGGAAGGATTCAGGATCTTCGTGGATCGCTTCAGCGCGCCGTACCTTCAGGGCATCGAGATCGACTACGTCACGACGCTCCAGGGAGCCGGTTTCAAGATCAACAACCCGAACGCGACCGGCAGTTGCGGCTGCGGCCATTCCTTCAAGGCGTAAGGCGGAGCCCTTCCCATGGGACCCAGGAGATTCACCGTGCCGGAGGCCAACAAGGCCATCCCGCGGATCGCAGCACTGATCGAGGACCTGCAGGAGAAACTCGGGTGGCTGAACAGGAACCGCCAACCGGTCTCCTACGTCGTCGAGCAGTACAAGATCGTCAATGAGTCGCCGGTCGACGCCGACTACTTCAAGGCCCTGCTGCGCGTGAGGCGGGACCTCAAGGAAATCCACGATTCCGGCGCCCAGGTGAAGGACATCAAGTCGGGGCTGGTCGATTTCCCCTCGAGGCTCTTCGGCAAGGACGTGCTTCTCTGCTGGAAGATGGGAGAGGACGAGATCCGGTTCTGGCACGATCTCGAGACGGGGTTTTCCGGCCGGCAGCCGCTACCCGATGCCGGCACCGAGCCGGACGCCGAAGGGCAAGGGAACTAGAGCGTGGCGTCGCCGCATCCGTCTGAGGATGCCGGTGGATCACCGGAGGCCCCGGGTCCGGCGGACCACGATTCCCGGAGTCCAGCCAGACGCCGTCTCGAAGGGAAAATCGCCCTGATCACGGGCGGTGGCACCGGCATCGGTCGGGCCATCGCGCTGCTGTTTGCCGCCGAAGGGGCGAAAATCTGCGTCGCCGGGCGACGATCCGAGCCGTTGCAGCAGGTGGTCGCCGAAATCCGCAGGCTCGGCGGCACCGCCACCTTCACCCGCGGCGATGTCCTCAAGGCCGACCGCGTCGAGCTGATGGTACAGGGAGCGATTTATAACTTCGGCGGGCTGGACATCCTGGTGAACAACGCCGGCATCTTCCTGGAAGGAACCGTCGTCGACACCGACGAGAAACGGTGGGACAAGGTGGTCGGAACGAACCTGAAGGGCGCCTACATGGTGTCGCGTTATGCCGTGCCCGCCCTCAAGGCGCGTGGCGGCGGCTGTATCATCAACAACGCGTCGGTGCACGGGCTGGTGGGCGCGAGCAACTCGGTGGCCTACTGCGCGAGCAAGGGCGGCCTGGTGCAGCTGACGCGTGCCATGGCGCTCGATCACGCGGCGGATCGGATCCGGGTCAACGCCATCTGCCCGGGTCTGGTGGATACGCCGATGACCCGCGAGACGGACGGCGGCACCAAGTGGCTCGACGACGCCGTGAAGCATTACCCCGCCGGGCGCGCGGGAACGGTGGACGAAGTGGCGCGTCTTGCGCTCTACCTCGCCTCCGACGAGTCCAGATTCATGACAGGGGCGGTCCTGCCGATCGACGGCGGATTCACCACCGCCTGAACAGGAGGGGCCCGATGAAGCAAGTCGACCTGGATCTCTTCGAGCCTTTCGACGCGCTCGTGCGGATCGACATCCTCGGCCACTCGGTCGAAGTGCCGGACAACAACTGCCTGCTGCGTTCCCTGCAATACATCGCCGGGGAGTCGATCGCCTACGGCCGCTTCTGCTGGAACGACGAGTGCGGCAATTGCGAGGTCACCTGCATCTCTGAAGAAACAGGCCAGCCGGCGGTGGTTCGGGCCTGCCAGGCGCGCGTGTATCCCGGGATGAAGGTCACCGAGGTTTCCGTCGAGATCCAGATAGAATTCGACTGAAGGATGATCACCCTTGGGCTCTGAAAGCCGCGGCGTCGTTTTTTTCGATGTGGGAGGCACGCTGGTCGATGTGTCTCCCTCGGTCGGAGCGGTCTACGCCACCGCCTGTGCCGCGCGCGGCGCCCGGGTGGCCCCCTCGGATCTGCAGGAGGCGTTCGATCGCGCCTGGGTGACCCTCTCCGAGGATGTGCCGCGAGGGGCCGACCGGTATCGTCTGTTCGCCGGCGGCGAACGCGAGTGGTGGGAGAGGGTCTCCACGCGCGCGTTCGATCTGTGCGGTGTGCCGGTGCCCGCCCGCCCTCCGGCCGATGAGCTGCGCGCCGTTTTTGCGCGGCCGGAGGCGTGGAAGATCTACCCCGAGGCCCGCGATGCGCTGGCGGAGCTAAGACGCCGTGGATACCGGCTCGGTGTGCTGTCGAACTGGGACAGCCGGTTGCCGGAGCTGCTGGCCGCCCTGGATCTCGAGGCTCACTTCGAGGCGTTGATCTACAGCGCGGCCGCCGGGTACGAAAAACCCCATCCGGCGATCTTCACCGCCGCCCTCGAGGCATTGAATGTCGACCCGTCCCGTGCCGTGCACATCGGCGATCGTCTGGAGGAGGACTACGCCGGCGCGAAGTCGGCCGGAATGCGCGCCCTGCTCGTGCGCCGGGGACCGGACCTGGCCGCCATGCGGCAGGAGATGACGCACCGGGGTGATGAGCGGGATCTGGTGGCCGACCTCGGAGAGGCTGTGCGGAGGATCGTCGAATGAGCCGGCGCGCGAGGCCCGATGGTCTGGATGTCATGCGCCGCGGCATCGCGACGTTTCTCGATGGCGCGCGGCTTTCCGCCGGGTCGAAGCGTATCGCCACCGCCGGCGTTCCCGCGCTGGTGGCCCGCGCGTGGCACGACGAGCTGCTGGCGGGCTACCGCGACGACCCCGCCAGAGTCCTCACCCCGCTGCGGTCCCGATCCACCGAAGATCTCATCGCCCTGCGTGACATCGAGTTCACCTCGATCTGCGCGCATCATCTGCTGCCTTTTTCCGGCCGCGTCCACCTCGCCTACGCCCCCGACGGGCGGATCACCGGTCTGTCCCGGCTCGGCCGGCTCGTGGATTGCCTTTCACGCAGGCTGCAGATCCAGGAGAAGCTCACCCGCGAGCTGGCCGACGCGATACAGCTGTACTTGAAGCCGTCCGGGGCCGCCTGCATCATCGAGGCCTGCCACGCCTGCGTGACCATGCGCGGTGCGCGGAAGTTCCACAGCCGCACCATCACAGCCGCTTTCACGGGCGAGTTCCGTCGCAGCGTCTCCGCCAGGGCGGAGGTGATGTCGCTGCTCGGTCTGCGGGACCTGCGCAAGGCCACTTTCCCGGGACCCGACCAGTTCTAGTTTCCCTGCACCGGCGGAAACAATTGATTGGCGCCGAAAGCGGATTTGCGCGGTATGCTGTTGGACCATCTCCAGTGCGTGGAGGCGGGGGGATTTTCCAAAACCAGGCCCGGGTCGGGGGCCGCACCGCTCCATCTGGATGAGCCATGGGGAGTCCAGGATACGGGGGCAGCGTTGGATGGGGCCCGCTTCGGCGATTGAAGCCGGCCCTGCTCGCCACCGCGATGTGCCTGCTGCTTCCCGAGGCGAATGCCGCCAAGCAGACACAGGGAGCCTGGTACCTCGGCGGAAATCTCGCATTCCATTCCACCCAGGACACCGTTCGCAGCAATGCGGATCTGGGCAAGGACCCGAGACCGGACGATTTCGTCAGCCGCGAGATGGCCGCCGAAGATGGAGTCAGCTACGGCCTCACCGCCGGGTTCGGGGTGACGAAGTGGCTTGCGCTCCAGCTCGACGTCGGCTATTACCAGGGGCGGATCGGCCCCATCGACGCTTTCCTTCAAGACAGGTTCCCGTTTGCGCCCGACCCCACCAACCCGTCGATACTCGCCGCGAGGCACGAACGCGAAACGACCGTGTCGTTCAACGCAGGAAGATTGACGGAGATACCGGTGAGTCTCTCCGGTATCATCCGGTTCAGGACGGATCGGCCCGTGAATCCCTATGTCGGGATTGGGGCCGGCATGATCTACAGCGGCGTGGACGGCAGTGCGGAGCTGGACGCGTTCAACGCTCGTCTCGACAAGCTCAGAATTACCGGAGAGAAGGACGAGTTCCTCAACGACCTCGTCCCGGAACGATTCGAGACGCTCAGAGCCCAGGGGCGCATCCCCTATACGTACCCGATGTCGCTCAGGACCGGGAACTCCTTCGAGTGGCACCTCCAGTCAGGCGTGGAGTACTTCCTCGGCGATCGATTCAGCCTGGTGGGGGACCTGCGGTACACCTTCGCGACCCAGTCGCTCTTCTTCGAGCTTCAGGGCGAGGACCAGGTGGACATCGCAATCTATTCCGAAAAGCTGTTCCGCCCCGACGGCTCCCTGCGGATTTTCAATTCGACGGGAATGTTTCCCAATCCTCTGGTGGATCCCAACGATCTTTCCAAGGGCGTCGTGAGGTGCCAGATCAATACGGTCGGTGACTTCGATCACGATGGGCACCTCGACGATGTCTGCTACTTCAACGACAACCTCTCGAAGCAGGACGACCCCGTGGGAACTCTCGTGGTACAGGGGGGAAGGGTCAACATGAGCGGCTTCACCGCGCATCTGGCGCTGCGCATCTATTTCTGAGCGGATCGGGATGAAGGCACGGCTGGTCGGCATCTTTCTCACGTACCTGCTGGTTGCGGGCCCGGTCCAGGGACAGGGAGCCGGCTCTGGCACGCTGTCGGGGCGCATCCTCGATCAGCAGGGGGAAGGTCTGCCCGGTGTCGTGCTCGAGCTGGCGGGACCGGAAGGCGGCAGGACGGGTCTCAGCACGGTGACATCGGTTGATGGAGCGTTCTCCTTCCAGGGTGTCCCTCCCGGGACCGACTATGCGCTGAAGGCGTCGATACCCGGCTTCGCGACCACCGTGGCCGAGAAAATCGAAGTGCATGAGGGCAGGACCACCATCGTTTCCCTGACGTTGACACCTTCGTCCGAAACGCAGGAGACGATCCGGGTGGAGGCGCGTGGAGAGATCGTCGACACGTCGACCACTTCCACGGCGACGACCTACAACGCCGAGTTCCTCGAACAGCTGCCGCTTGTCGGCAGACGGTTCAACGACGTGCTCACCCTGGCGCCCGGGGTGAGCGACACCGACGGCGACGGCAACGTGAACATCCGCGGCGCCCGTGACACGGGGCTCGAGGTCGGGCTGGACGGCACCAATATCAGCGACCCGTTCACGGGTCACTCCGGCCGGCGCATCAACCTGGAATCGGTCCAGGAGGTTGAGCTGATCACGGGCGGCGCCCCCGCGGAGTATGGCCAGGCCAGCGGTGGCTTCGTCAACGTGACCACGAAGTCCGGCAACAACGACTTCGAAGGCTCCTTCAAGCTGTTCTATCGATCCGACTTCCTGGACGGCGATGGCGCAAGCCCGGTGCCCGGATCGGTGCCCAGATTCTCGGACACGGACGCCGTCCTGACAGTTGGCGGGCCGATCGTCCCGGACCGGCTCTGGTACTTCGCCACGGTGGAGCGGCTCGATGAGGAAAAACCGGTCTCGTTCGCGGACAACACGTTCGGCGTGGAGACGCGCAAGGGAGTCAACGCCTTTGGAAAGCTCACCTGGCAGGTGGATACGGAGAACCGGCTGGCCCTCCAGTTGATCTCCGGCCCGCTCAGGACCGGGGGGAACAACATCGGCTCTCGGGTCGCTCCCGAGTCGGATTTCTTCGTGAGGACGGGCGGCCCGGTCGCCCAGATCGGATGGACGGCCATCATATCGCCGGCTCTCCTGCTCCAGTCGCTGGTGTCGCATGACATCGGGGGGCTGGACGTGGAGCCGGTGTCCCGCGACTTCCGGGTGATCCAGGTGGACAGGCAAGTCGATGCCAACGGGGTGTTCACCGCGATTCTTCCCTGCGTCATCCGCAACTGCATCAACGAGCCGGGACTCTCGCGCTTCTTCCACGCGCCCGGTCGCACGACGGCGACCGGCAGGCCCGGCCCGCTGCAGGAGGCGGGGCCCTACAACTTCTCCTCGGTGCAGGACGTCGAGCGAACCACGGCCAGATCGGATCTCTCCTACTCCATCGAAGGCAAGGGAGGCCAGCACGCGATCAAGAGCGGGTTCGAGTTCAACGTGGAGACCTATCTCGAGGACTCCACGAACAACCCGGTGCTGACGGACAATACCTGCGAAGCCTTCGATTGTCCCTTCAATTTCTCGGGCACCCCCCTGCCGGGGTCGCGTGATGGCCTGATGAATCTCCTGGTGTTCGATCCGGTGGTTCAACAGCTCAAGGCCGACGGGTTCAGGATCGGCGCGTACGCGCAGGATTCCTGGAAACCGTTGCCGAACCTCACGATCAACCTCGGACTGCGCTGGGATCGCGAGGAGATCGACTCGGAAGGATTCCGCGATTTCGATCCACGCCCCGAGACAGTCGAAGCGCTGCGTCGTTACAACCTGGTGTGCAACGCGGTCGGCAGCTCCTGCACCGGCAGTGGGACGCCGGGGCGCCGCAACGGGAAGCTCCCCGCCGTCGTCGTCGTGCCCCCGGGCGATCCGGCCGAGGAGCTCGATTTGAACGGCGATGGCCTGATCGACCTGTTCGGACCGGAGGGGGCTCAGCTGACCGCGCCATTCACCGATCCGAACGAACGGGTTCCCGACACGCTGTTCATCTCCAACAACAATCTCTCACCGAGATTGAGTCTCTCCTGGGATCCCTGGGCGGATGGCAAGACGAAGATCTTCGGCAACTGGGGGATCTACTACGATCGACTGTTCCTGCAATCGGTCACCACGGAGCAGCAGCCGCAGTCGTACACGGCAACCTGGGTCCTGAGTCTCAACCAGCAGCAGGCGGATCCCGGCAGCCACTCCGAGACGCTCAGCGGCCATTTCTCCATCCCGCAGACGGATCGAGGACTTTCGACCCCCTATACCGTCGAATGGACGGCCGGGGTGGAGCGGGAGCTGGCGCCGGAGTGGGCGGTCTCGTTGACCTGGATCAGCCGCCGGGGAAAAGATCTGCTCCAGGACGTCGACATCAACCACATCACGTGCAAGGGGTTCGACGGCGTGCTTCACGTCGATCCCATGGCCGTCTGCGGTGATGGGGGTGTGCTGGAGCTGGATCGGTTCGGAGACATCACGCCGACCCAGTTCCTGCCCTTCCGCTCCCGGCCCGTTCCGAACGGGGCGCCGGACCTCTACAATCTCAATCCCAACTTCAACCAGGTGCTCCGTGTCGGCAATTTCAATTCATCCACCTACACGGCAGCCGAGCTGGTGCTTCGCAAGCGGCTTCGCCACAACTGGCAGATGCAGCTGGGCTATACCTGGTCGAAGGCGTTGGGTGAGGCCGAATCGTTCAGCAGCCCCGTGGGCAACGACCCGGCGGTGAGCGACAAGCAGAGCGGCTATCTCGATTTCGATCAGCGGCATGTCCTGAAGTGGCAGGCGGTGGTCCACCTGAAGAACGAATTGCTTCTGGGTGGCACGATCGAGTGGGCCTCGGGTCTGCCTTTCAGCTTCGTCGCCAATGACTCTGACTACGACGACGTGGGAAATCTCACCCCGCAGCGCATCTTCTCCGTTTCGGGAACCCGCAACGATCAGCGCAACAATTCGCAGTTGACGGTCAACGGTCGCGTCGAGAAACGCTTCGCCATCGGCAAGACGTTCGTGTCGGCTTTTCTCGACGGAGAGAACCTGCTCAATACCGACGACCTGGTCCTGGTCGAAGTGGATCAGAACGCACGCAGCAGCCCGGTTGGAACGCGTCGCTTCGGCCGAAGATGGCAGATCGGCTTCGAGTTCCTTTTCTGATCCGTTCGAGACGGGGGCTCAGCCGGGCCCGTTCACAGCGGCAGACCCGTCAGCGTCAGGAGGTACCGGCTCACCAGCTCCCCCATGATCGTCATCAACATCGCCACGTAGAGGATGCCGGTGGTGGACTGCGTGGCTGAGATGAGTGACGTCCTCCAGGCCATGACCGACATGATCGCAGGCGCCACGGTTCCGAAAACAATGTGCAGCAGAAGAAAGATGAGGACATACGGGTCGAGTCCGGTCGTGGGCCATTCGCGTCCCTGGGTGTCGACGAGCAGCGAAAGCAGGGGGCTCAGTGCGTCACGGCTTCGCGCCACCGACAGGGCGACGACCAGGGTCCGGATGCCGACGGCTGCCATGAACACCACGGTGAGACGCTGGAGATGCCGTATCGACAGACCGGGAACGTTCAGGTAGTAGTGCCCGAGGATCATCGCGATGAGGACCGACCCGGGAAGCAGCCCGGAGGTGAGCGCGTCGGCAGGGTAGAGGAGCCGGGAGAGCGAGGTGGTGTCGCCGGCGGGGATCAGATGCAGCGCGTCGCGCACGACGGCCACGAGGGCTGGCAGCAGCCCGGCGACCATCAGACCGAAGCCGGCCGACAGCCGCCCCAGGTGAAACAGACCGGCGGAGATCATCAGCAGGCCGGCCGACGCTCCGAACAGCGCGAGCCGGGGGGTGCCCGGGCCGTTGCCCGTCATCGTGAGCGCGAGCGCGAGAACGATCAGCAGGCAGCTCTGCCCCACGGTGAGCTG